>JBDGPJ010000041.1:0-2835 GCA_042219695.1 bacterium | reverse complement strand
GTGAGTTGACGAATCTGGTGACCAGGGTTCCCGGGAACGTAGAGACGGAAGCTTCCGGCGGTATTTCCCTGGACAATCTTCAATCATATTGCCAAACAGGAGTGGATCGCGTTTCGATGGGCTCATTGACGCACTCGTTTCGCAGTTTGGATATTGGTTTAGAGTTGATCGGTCATGTCGGATGAGATGGAGGAGGTTCCTTCGGAAAGCGGAAACTCAGGAGAATCACCGATAGTCGCTGCCCAGATTACCGTGACCCCGGTTGGTACGGGCAATCCCGATATTACCAAATACATACGTGAATGTATTAAAATTGCCCACCTATCCGAAATGAAATTTCAGGAGACTCCCCTTGGTACCGTTGTAAGAGGACCTATGGACGAGGTGTTAAAGATTATAAAGAAAATGCACGAGGTTCCCTTCGAACTCGGTGCGAAGCGGGTCCGAACTCACGTTACGATCGATGATTTTCGCGAGGAAGACATTGAACCGAGTTTGCATCACACGGCTGCTGCACAGGAGATCGCCATCCAGCAGGAGATGTCCAGTTCCTGAAGTAGTGAGGAAAATTCTTGGAGAATTATTCGTAAAGAGGAAGGAATCCATAAAAAAAGACGCCTCCGGGGATACCGGAGGCGTCGTTATATAGCAATTACATTAGAGGTCCTCGGGGCGAACGGTTTTTCGACCGTTGGCCTGTGCACGCTCGGCAGCTTCTTCGATTAAATCGTTCAGCTTTTCACTGGCCGCCTGGGGAAGATCACCATCGCAGAGCAAACCCTTGTCCTTGATAAGGTCCTTAACGCGACTCTTGTAAATTAAATCACTGGCCACAATAAATCCCTCCTTTCACATGGTTAATCGATAATTCAATTTCAATTTTTTCTAACCCTGTTTTATTAGGGACCAATAGCATATAATGGATTGGCGATTTCCCAAAGCATTTTTTTCGGAATCCTACCGATCTTCGGGGTCGTAGCGTGGAATACATAGTATTAGATTAATATCTTAACATCTTATTAATTTTGTTCGCACTGGAATTTACGAAAAAGAAATAACGGGGAGTTTTTACCCATGAAATTTGCCTGGACGGAGAGCTTCATGAGTGAAGAATCATTGGTCCGAGAACGTTGGGAGGGCGAGGGGGAGATTTTATTTTTTGAATCCCCGGCCCACGAGATTGATTTGGACGATTTGGGAGACGAAATTTTATTAAGTATCAGGACTCATACAAAACTCGACGACACATCCATGGATTCGGTTCGAGCGGTTATTTCACGATCAACCGGGTACGATCATCTCAGGGGAAAATCGTATGATTGTCCCGTGGGTTACCTTCCTGAATACGCAACGGAAGCCGTTGCCGACCACGTGATCGGTGTGTCGATGTATCTTTTACGAAAATTGGGCCGAGCCCGGGAATCCATGGAAACTTTCGAACGACAGAACTTGACTGGCCGGGAACTGTCCGGCCGTACAGTGGGAATTGTCGGAGCGGGAAATATCGGTAAACGAGCCGCGGAAATGTTTAGCGGTATCGGTTCGGACGTATTCGCGCATGATATTGAGCCCGCGCACGATTGGGCCCGTTCACACGGGATCTCTTACGTAGACCTGGACGAGCTTTTTCAGACCTGCGATCTTGTTGTGCTAACTTTACCCAACACGAGAGACACGGGATTTTTAATTAAAGAAGGGCATTTGAGGGAAATGCCGTCCCGGTCCATACTCGTGAACGCGGGAAGAGGGGAAGTAGTACGAAATCAAGCCCTCGTAGGGGCCCTGAAAGAGGGACCCGTTGAGGCAATGGCCCTCGACGTGGTGAACCGCGAACAGGATTTGGCTTCCCATTTGAGGGGGGAGACGGGATACAGTGAAAGTGATGAACTCGACCACGCCCTTGAATTACTGAATCATTCTCATGTAATCATGACGCCTCACAATGCGTTTAACACGGAAGAAGCCGTGGAACGAAAAGTTCAGAAGACACTGGACAATTTCAAGTATTTTTTGGAAGAAGATAGGGTACTGGACCCGGTTCCCGATCAAACGAAATAGACCAGCTTGAGAAACATTTCTCGGACGCGTTCCCAAAATAATGTTTGGTTGATATTATTTATTGTTTACACTACGAAGAACTTCTAAGGAGGCCAATGTATGTTAGGTAAAAATATTCGTAAGGAACGAATTATGGATCGAGAACAAAACCGGGCCGTGATTGTTCCCATGGATCACGGGGTTACGGTAGGACCTATTTCCGGTATCGAGGACATGAAAGGCATGGTGAATTTTGTCGCTGAGGGAGGGGCCGATGCCGTACTTGGACACATGGGACTACCGTTGCACGGCCATCGACAGTACGGTAAAGACGTCGGACTAATTCTTCACCTGTCGGGCAGTACGGTTTGGGGTCCGGATCCCAATGCAAAAGTCCTTGTGAACAGTGTCGAGCAATCCGTGAAAATGGGGGCCGATGCCATAAGTATCCACGTGAATATCGGCGCTCTCGAGGAACCGGAAATGCTCAAGGACCTGGGCCAGGTTTCCCAGAAAGCCATGGATTGGGGGATGCCTTTGCTGGCCATGATGTATACTCGAGGACCAAATATTGAGGATGAACACGACGTTGAATACGTAAAACACGCCGCTCGGATTGCGGCGGAACTCGGGGCCGACCTGGTGAAAGTACCTTTTACCGGTGACACGGAATCGTTTTCCGAAGTCGTGGAAGGCTGTCCGATTCCGATCCTGATTGCCGGTGGGGAGAAAATGGATACGGATGAAGATATCTTGAAGATGGTTGAATCTTCCATTCAGGCTGGGGGCTCGGGAGTT
>JBDGPJ010000040.1:12360-24149 GCA_042219695.1 bacterium | reverse complement strand
CGTCCCGTACTTTCTCCGCCGGTATAAATTCCACCGATTTATACGTTTGTTCGAGTCCGTTACGATCCAGGTGATACAGAATTGAACTCTGAAGGTCATGTGATATGGCTCCCATCGTGGGCATCACGGCCAGGTCAAGGTCACCGGCGTTTTCGGGTTTGAAGGTGGGAAAGTCACCACGGCCCGTGGACGAACATCCAATACCAAAAACAACAAAAAACACGATCAAACAGCAAACTATCGTTCTTGTTATCTTCACGGCAACCACGTACCCACGTAATGTATCGACCTAACAATATCCTCGGTAACCATGTACAAACACGGAACCAGCACCAAGATGATCGAAGTGGCAAAAAGAATGCCAAATCCCAGTGATACCGCCATGGGAATCATAAACTGAGCCTGTCGTGACGTTTCCAGGATCATCGGAGTCAGGCCACCAAACGTTGTGAGTGTTGTTAACAAGATCGGACGAAAACGGCGAGCGCCAGCCTGTAAAATGGCTTTCAATGGTGTTACCGATGGACTTTTTCGACGGCGATTGGCGTAATCTACCATAATTAATGAATCGTTAACAACTACACCCGAAAGTGCAATAACTCCCATCAGGCTAATTAAAGAAATATTGAAGCCCATAATGATATGTCCCAGCACGGCTCCAATGATCCCAAATGGTATGGCTGACATAACTATTAGCGGTTGTGTATAACTTTCAAAGGCAATGGCCAGCAGAGCGTAGACCACGAACATGGCCAGCGCAAACCCCATCCAGAGAGTTTTCGTTGATTTCCGAAGTTCAGCATGGCTTCCCTCAAAACTCCACGATAGACCGGGGAATTCGGCACGTAAATTCGGTAGAACATTGTTTTTCAGTGCGGATACCACTCGGGATGTTTCACTTTTCGGTTCCACGTCCGAACCAACGGTGATAATACGACGGCCATTACGGCGATCGATTGATTCAAACGCACGACCTTTTTCTACCCTGACTACGTCCATTAGAGGAACCTCGGTGCCATCCGGGGTACGAACGATCATCTCCTCGACATCGTAGAGACTATCGCGCTGATTTTCGGGAAACTTCACGCGAACTTCAACTTCATTGGTCCCCCGCAACTGTCGCATCGCATTCACACCATAAAAGGCCCCACGCACCTGTCTTCCCACCATCGACGCTGTCAACCCGAGACTCCGTCCCTCCGGTAAGATTTTAAAATCAAGTTGTTCCTTACCGGGTTCGTAGCTGTCGTTCACGTCACGAGTGGATTCAAATTCCTGCAAACGACGAAAAAACACCTGACTGGCACGTTCAAGAGTTTCAATACTGGAATGGTTTAAATCGACCGAAATATCATCACGCCAGCTTCCCGGGCCTCTCTCGGACTCAAACGTCAACTGCCGCACTCCCGGAATGGAGCCAACTCCTTTCCTCCAAATTTTGGTTACTTCCGGTACCGATAACTTCCGTTCCCCCGGAGGTTTCATGACAAGTTCCATGGTAACCGTAGTGCCCCAAATCTGAGTTTGATATCCCTCGGCGGATTTATCGAGGTTGTGTTCCTCAAACACGCGTTCCGTAGACCGTGCAAGCTGTCTCTGTACTCGCATAATCTGCTCGTCAATGGCGTCTTGAGGAAGCCGTGCACTGACCTCAATTTCCTCGGCCGAAACCTCGGGCATCATGATCATTCCCATGTGATCGCTCCATGCGTAACCCCCCACAACCAACAACAAGACAAGGGCCAGGGTCAAGGTGACGTATCGGTTTCGAACGAGGACTCTCAAAAACGGACGGTAGATCTCGTTCACCCATTCGTGAAACTTGCTTGCGAAGGCTTGCTGTTTATCGTGAACA
Organism: bacterium; assembly: GCA_042219695.1. GTDB lineage: Bacteria > T1Sed10-126 > T1Sed10-126 > T1Sed10-126 > JBDGPJ01 > JBDGPJ01. The sequence goes on along the minus strand of JBDGPJ010000040.1, from coordinate 22,294 downwards.
AAACGTCCCATGAACGTACGTGATCCATCGGAACTATGACCGAGATGAGCAGGTAGAATAAATAACGCTTCAAACAGGGAAAGAATCAATACGCATATCACTACGGCCGGAATCGGCCACCAGAAGTTCCCCATGACGCCCGGAACAAAAAACAATGGTAAAAAAGCCACGACGTTTGTAAGAATACTGAATGTAACGGGGCCCGCGATATTCTTCGTTCCCTGAATCGCGGCATCAATAAAACTCATTCCACGCTGACGGTACTCGTACACGTTTTCCCCTACGATAATCGCGTCATCCACCACAATTCCGAGAACAACGAGGAAGGCGAACATCGAAATCATGTTAATACTTACACCGAACAAGGGCAAAAACAGGATCGAACCGACAAAGGAAATTGTCATCCCCATCATAACCCAAAAGGCAAGTCGATACTCCAAAAATAAACTCAAAAGAACGAGTACAATGATGATTCCATAAAACCCGTTTTTCAGTAATAGATTTAGTCGCTGATAATATATCTCGGCCCGGTTACTATCAATTCGATACTTTATGCCGGAGGGAAAACTCGGAGCCACCTTCCGAAGCGTAGTTTTTACCGTTTTTGCAATACCGAGAGGGGTCTGATCACCTACCCGAAATACCTCCATGCTTATATTCGGTTCCCCGTTCCAGCCGGAATAAAACGTTGTCTCCTCAAAACCATCTTCGACGTCCGCCAGTTCCCCCAGTGTTCTCTGAGCCCCCGCCGGTGTTGTCACGATTGGAATTTTTGAAAATTCCTCGGCCCATTGTTTGCGTTCCTTCACCCGCAACAATATCTCACCGCTGGTAGTATCGATGTCCCCGGCCGGAATATCCCGGCTTGACTGTTCGATTTTCCGGGCAACGTCCTCGAGGGTCAGGCCGAAGGACCGCAACGTGGACTGGGGAATGCGAACATGTGTCACGTAGTTGGGGACCCGTTCAAGCTGTACCTGGGTGATATTGTTTTTCTGGAGAAGTTGATCCCGTAAATTTTCAGCAGTTTTCCGAAGGATCCACTTGTCCACGCCCCCCGAAAGTCCGATCTCTATGACGTCCCGGGTTTCCGCTTCAAGCCGGACTTCGGGCTCCTCGGCTTCGTCGGGAAACGTACGTATACGACTTACTTCCTGGTCAATTTCCTGAAACGTTTTCATGCGATCCACACCGGATAACAGCTCAAGCGTGATGGAGCCGGACCCTTCTCGGGCCGTTGAGGACATTTCCTTGATTCCCTGTATTCCACGCAGTGCTTCCTCCACCGGTAGCAGAATTCCCTGCTCGACTTCCCGGGGGGAGGCTCCGGGGTATTGTACGCTGACATTGACCACGTCGAGGGTAAATTGAGGAAAGACCTCTTTCTGAATACTGAAAGCCATCCAGATGCCGCCGGCTAACAGAATCGCCATAAACAGGTTGGCCGCAATAGAATTTCGAACCATCCACTCAATGGGCCCCACCCATCCTTCGTTGTTGTTCCCGGTGGACTCCGGTTGTTCGTTAGCCATTATTGTAAGACTCACCATCAGAATGTTCGGAGTCTCGAGTATCGGTGTCAGAAGACACCTTGTTGTTCTCCCTTTCCCGTAATTCCATCCCTTCAATCACGGATGATAAACTGGACGTTACCATTTGATCTGACGATTCAATATCTCCGCGGACATATGCGTATTTCGGGCCCTGAAAAACAACCCGGACATCGACAACCTCCAGTTTCCCGTCTTTCTTTAACCAGACAGTGTTATCCTCACGGAGATATTTTCGTTCGATACGTGTCACATTCCGAATGGGTTTACCGGTCAGTTCAGTGCGAACGTAGGATCCCACCATCAAGGACGGTTTGCGGGAATCAGTGTCATTACGGTTTAGCGGGTCCCGCACGGTAACAAGAAGACGTACCATGCGGGCTTCACTACCAAGTTCACCTATCATCCGAGAAACGTATCCCTGGCGGTATTGATCCGGTTCCCACGAGGTGTGATTCCTTACCCGAGCCATGGAGCCTAGTTCCTCAGGGGTATCGGGGATATTGATGTAGGGCAGTTTATCCCGAGCTACATTGGCCTCTACCCAGTATTGATCCACGCCAACCAATCGAGCTAAGTTTTCCCCGGCAGAAACCTGGGATCCCACGTTGACGTTTCGGGACAGCACGTGGGCGTCAAACGGAGCCTCCACCGACGTACGGGTCAGGTCCAACCGAGCCTGCTCGAGGGAGGCACGGGCTGATTCCAAGGAAGCCCGGGCCGATTCAAGCTGAGGCTTTCTCAGGATTAACTCACGATTTTTCCCCGCCAGAGTATCCCCTAATAGCTTGTATTCCTGACGGGCCACTTCCTGGCGTCCCATCTCCAGACGAAGATCGGAACGTGCCTGCCGAACACTCGCCTGCCGTTGACGAAGAGTCGTAATGTAATCTTCCTTGTTTATTTGAAGAAGTTTCGTGCCTTTTCTCACAAATCCGCCCGGAACAAAATTATCCGCCCGTTGGACGACTTCTCCACTCACCCTCGGTCGAAGTACGATTTCCTGGGTCGGTCTTACGGTACCCATTGCCTCGATCGTCGGTCGAAATGTACCGGTATCAACGTTTTTTGTGTCAACGAGGACGGGAGAAGGTTCAGGACGGTCCCCTCTTCGGGGCTCCGGTTGACTGTAAAATATATACCAGATTGTACTCGCCCCTCCCGCGATCAGGAAAAGACAAATAAAAATAGTTTTCACAATACCTGCACCTTTCCCCGAATTCCTATCCGTCGGTTTACCTGTGTTTTCTCCCATACTACTCACACCTTACTTCATTGTTGATTCAAATTCGTTATGATCGTTCCAGAGGAAATCCTCCTGCAAGGGCCCGGTACAGCACAACTCGATGTTCAATGAGTTCCACTCGAGCAGAAATTAAATCCCTTCGAAGTTCCTGTTCACTGGACAAAGCATCCAGTACGTCAATGTAGTCGATCGATCCATTATAGTATTTGCTTTTTAACTGCTCTGTGGTCTGCTCGGCCAGCTTAACCTGCTCTCGAATTCTCTTAATCGATTTGCGCTGACTTTGCTCCTTCTGCAGGGCGTCTTCCACCTCTTGAAACGCTTCTAAAGTGGACTGAGCCCATTTATGCAACAATCGGGCTCGTTCACTGCGTTGTTGGCGGACGGCCGCACGTTCACTATCAAAATCAATCAAAGTCATCGACAGATCCGCGGCCACGCTCTGGATACCATCCTCCAGTAAGTTTTTGGTTTGACTTTCACGATCCGAGACCGATGCCGTTAACGTGATACGTGGGTATTGATTACTAACGGCCGCGGCCAAATCACGATCGGCGGATTTCATCTCGTAAAAGGCTCGTAACAAATCCGGGCGGCGATGGATCAATTTGGACGGAACTCCGGTGGAAGGAAGTTTCGGAACCTCCGGAAGTTCGTTCTTCGATTCCGCTACGTTGGAATTGGGAGTTTGACCGAGCAAAACAGCCAACTTGTGCTCGAGTATTTCAATCCTGGATTCAACCGTATGGAGCTGTTGACGAGTTGATTTCACCAGACGCCTCTGACGCAGAACGTCGGACGCTCCAACGAAACCATTCCTGAACCGAGTTTCCACAATTTTTAGAACGTCTTTGTTGTTTTGAATTTGTTTTTTTAGCAGGCGTTTCTTGCCGTATTCCCCAACGAGCTGATACCAGGTAATGGTGACTTCCCCGGCAACGGAAATTGCTGCCGATTTTAGTTGTTGACGTGACGCTTGCCGACTAAACTCCGCGGCTTCGGCACGAGAATCAATCCGTCCCCATAGATCAACTTCATAATCAGCCGTTAGATCCCCGCTAAACGTGTTTCCTGCTCCATTGTTATCAGAACGGTCCGCTCCAACTCCCACGTCCAAACCCGGATACAGGGAGGAGGATTCCTGGGCTACAACGGCTCGGGCCGCGTCGAGACGGTCCCACGCCGCCTTAATATTGAAATTTGAATGGAGAGCTTGGTCCACCAGCCGGTTGAGCTCGGGGTCATCAAACGCCTTCCACCAGCGATCGGGAGCCATTGACGTTCCACTGTAGGAAAACTGGCCCGGGGGAAAAACGGGATTCTTCTGAGGTTCTTCGTACGTGGCACAGCCGGAAAGCAAAACAAGAATGAATAATACTGTCTGAAAGCGGTGAATCGACATAACCCTTGTTTCTCTCCTCGATCCTAATTACTCATGGAGTCTATGACGGACTGGAACCCTGGCTCCCGGGAAGCATACAAATCCGTATGTTACGACTCGTGTCAGTACAAATCATCCAGGAATGACAGACTTATTTAGAAACGAATTCCTCGGAAAACAACCGTTTCATGGCACGCCACGAGAGGCGATCGGCACGCTTGTTATAGGCATCTGAGTGGGACTCGGTGAAACCGTGCTCGGCGTCACTGTAGACGTGTAGTTCCCAATCGGCGTCAGTGGGTTTCATTTCGTTCCAGAAGGATAACACGTCCTGCTGTGAAACATGGGGGTCCTGAGCGCCGTGGTGGACCTGCACGACAGCTTTGATGTTACGGGCGTCCCGTGGATTGGGATTGGCCAATCCGCCGTGAAAACTTACCACTGCATCGACATCAGCTCCACTGCGGGCCAGTTCTAGAACACCGGTCCCACCAAAACAGTACCCGATCGCTCCGAGGTGATCGCTGTTCACTTTCCTGTAATCCCTGAGTTCATTCAGAGCAGCATTGACTCGTTTCCTGTAAAATCCACGATTCTTGCGAAATGTAGACGAGGCCATGGCCGCTTCGTGGTCGGTTGAAGGACGTGTATCGGCCCCGTAAATATCGGCGGCAAACGCCACGTAACCCATTTGAGCCAGCTGACGGGCTCGACGTTTCTCGTAATCACCGAGCCCCTTCCACTGGTGCACGATAAGTACACCGGGGCGTTTTTCTTTCAAGCCCTCCGGTACGGCAAGATATCCTTTTAAGGTCGTTCCCGCGTGAGAATAACGATACGTAGTCGTCCTCACTCCATCGGCTTTGTAAACCCCCTTCGAAGGCTGTTCCGGTGTCGATTCTCCCGGCCATATTGTTTCATGCTCTTGGGCTTGCAATGGAACACTAAGGCAACCCAGCATTATTAGTACAATCGATATTCGTACGACGTTCTTCATCTTGATTCACCCTCTGAACGTAACTCCGTTAGTGACAAATCCCGCTAATTCCTGGTTGTTGTCTTTCCCCTGAAAACAATAATAGTTCAAAACTCTATCCTGAATTACTCGTGTAAGCATCGTTGTGATGAATATGTAGGGCGAGTAATGAATTCGATCACCGTTATAATACGTTTTTTATAGAGAACCGAGTAGCCCGGCCTTTAATCCACAAAGTAAGGAAGATTACAGGTCTCTATATGACATGCTTAAAAATACGGGATTTACCTGGCACGGCCCTAACAAAAAATTATTCTTCATCCCAGCCATGGTGACCTTGTTTATCCCCGTAGTGATCTTTACGCTCGGGAATGAAGCGAGCATGTTTTTCACAGCGGGGCTTTTTGCGAAGAATACGGAACAGACGGGAGGCCTGCTCATCAGTCAATACGTCTTTCTTCCCGTGGAAGTATCGTATACTTTTTTCCTGTTTCTCACGGCGAAGCTCGAGGATCCGTTCCTTAATGGCCTGTAGTTGTTCGGTATCCCCGTTTGTTTCGGCAAGTTTTGTGAGCAACTTGTTGCGCTGTTTACCAATTTTCCGACAGAGCTGGAAGGCCTCCTTGTGGAAGGCTCTCAGGCGTGGTTCAATTTTTCTCCACTGGGTGTCGGAAGCCCCCAGTTTTTTTCGATAAAACCAGTACCCGGGACCTTCGTCCTTCTCCTTCCAGTCGTGCTTATCGTGGTGTTTATCGTATTTTTTCCAGTGGCCGTCTTGTTCGATCCATTCCATTTCCACACCGGAGAACATGACCATCCCCCAAACAATTAGAAAGGCCAGGTTCATACCCAGGGAAAGAAACAGCAGAGGGATTTTTACGCGATCCCACATTAGAGGCGTTCCTCCCGTGACTGTTGAGAATTATTTCTTACGTAAACATCCGTTAATTCTTCCGAGTTACCACCTAAAAATACTTCCTGTTTGAAAGATTCAGTCGTGGGGCCGGGTCCCCTCTCCGCCTGCACGGAACGATCGGCGTTACCGGAGACGCCAGGTGAAAACCGACGACTCACATCCAATCCCAGGTAAGCACCAATGATAAATCCGACAATTAACATCGCCGCCGCTCCGGCGAACCGTTTCCAGTAAAACAACTCGCGATGGGCATCACGACGCCTATCGATGTCGTCTTTCCGGAGGGAACAAACACGTTCCGTGAATCCTACCGAGGGTGAAATGGACGAAGTGTTATCAAGCAAATTTTTTACACCGGATATATCCTCCATTTTCTGACGGCAATCGCTGCATTGTTTCAGGTGTTTCTCAACCCGATGTTGGGGATCATCGGACAGTTCCCGATCAATGTACGGGGTCAACAACTGCTGTACCCGGTCACAATCCACTAAGATCCACTCCTGAAATTTTCATTCCTGAATGTATGACTCAAGTTCATCCCGAAGTGTTCCACGAGCCCTATGAAGCAACCTCTCCACGGATTTTTCACTTGTGTCCATAACTTCGGCTATTTCCTCGTAGGACATCCCTTCAAAATGCTGCAGTGAAATGGCCAGACGCTGGCGGATCGGTAGCCCATTAAGTGCTTGCTGAATTTTTTCCTGACGCTCCCGATCGACTAACTGTTCAAGTGGTGAATGATTGTTATCACGATGATTCGCTTCGGATACTCGATCCAGATCATCGGAATAACTCGGTTCATTTTTCTCACTTCGATCGTAGCAAAGCCTGGCAACAACGCGACAGAGGTACGTTTTGAACTGAGCGGACGGTTCGTAATCGTCGGCCGCGTCAAAAATTTTCAGGAAAGCTTCTTGAGCGACCTCCTCGGCTCTCGAATAGTCCCCGAGAATACGGAAAGCCACGTTCATGGCCGTGGTCTCGTGGCGCTTAATGAGCTTAGCAAACGCATCCCGATCACCCCCGGAGACATCCTGCATGAGCTGTTCATCGGATCGCATAACGCTTTATCCGCTCTATTTTAAAAGATTAATCAGATTGTACGCGTGATAAACACGGTGCGAAATAACTGCATTAACCCTTCACACGACAAACAGTCCCGATAATCACTTCCTGAACATCAATCCGATTCGTGTTCGTCCTTCCATTCATCCCGATTGTGTTTACCTTTCCAGCGGTGTTCTTCGTCCTCCTCGTCATCATCCCATTTTCTATCGCCCTCGTGGCGATCCTTCGTTTTACAATTTCCATAATGATTGCCATTGTCATCATAATCCCGGTGGTTCTTCCCGCGTTTCCAGTGGTTATCGTGATCGCCGTGATCACGATCCTCGTTCCCGTTAAACTTCTCCATAATTCGTTTCAGGATGTGATGCTTCATCTTTCTCGCTTTATTCTCGGGGAGGATTTCGAGTACATCGAGGTAATGTCTAAGTTTGGCTTTTTTATAGGCTTCCCGGGCTTTATAAAGCTGCGCTACCAGCGAATTTACTTGGTCACGATCAACCGGCTCATCGTGGAAGGCCTTCAGTAGACGCAAGCGCTGTTTGCGAATCTGGCCTTTCAAATCAACTTTCTTAATTTTCCACTCAAATTTCATGCTCCTCATCTGTTTCATCGTGGTATCGGAGAGGTTTTTTTTGGCGTAGCGTTTCCACCAGTGGCCTTTGCGATCGTGTTTTTCTCCCTTTTTACCGTGCTTCCCCCACTTCTTATCATACTTCTTCCATTTCTTTTTGTATTTATAATCATCGTGGTCCTCATCCCGGGCCTGTACCGGACTTATCGAAAGCGCCCCCACGACCAATACCATTCCAAACACAAAAGTAACCACCATAGCGATCTGTTTGCGCGTGCTCACCGTACATCAACCTCCTAAAAAAATTGGATCGACCTATCTTTCCCTGGTGACATTGATCCGCTCAACGTTCAATTACCTGAACATCGAATGCTTGAATTTGATTGTGTTATATCGTGCCGATAAACTTACCGGCCCAGCTTTATGGATTCCCCAATCGAAAATAAGAGAGCAGAAAATCGCCCGCCAGTAATTAAAACCAAAACCCAACAATTCAGTTCGAAGTTATGCTCATCCCTTATATATACAAACGGAACCCGGACGAAAAACCCCCGGAGGAATTTTTTATATGTCAGGAAATAACGTACGGTTGATAGAACGTTTTACGTCTCGAGCCGTAATATCCTGGTTCGAAAACCACTCCCGTAATGGTTCAGGGGGAGTCTCCGCCATGCTCCAGAATACGTGCTCGGCTCCCGTATAGGGGTGGTCCTGTTCATCGGCAAACTCCGAAGCACCTTCGATCCATGGTCGAGCCGCCACGGATTCATAATCCGAAATTGAACTTACGTAGCGATTCAACTGAGAGTAATCCGTACCGTAAAGCATTCTCAACAAGCGAGGATGTGAATCATCAACGAGGCGGGAAAAGAAAGACACCACATCCGACTTACGTTCCTCCTCGTTCAGACATTCAATAACCTGTTCTGTACAGTCCGGTCCGGGAACGTCCATAAAAATGATTCCTTTCTAAAAAAATTGTGCTAATTGATTGCTAACAATGGACGAGCAAAATTTTACGTTGATGGAGTCCAGTTCCCCCGACTCTCGAATAATTCACTTCTTAATCGACCATTGTTTTCGCCAAATTTTTTCATCAACCTTCATGCGTGAACCACGAAGAATTTTGTTTTCGGTAGCCCATCCACGGTTTACCTCCAGAACAAACCGGGCCGGAGCTCGGTATCTCCTCAGTTGATGATGACCCGTCGCCGTGTCCGGTAAAGTTGCGTGATAAACGGCCGTTACCCGGTTGGTCTCACCAATGAAAATCATATTGATGGGAAAATTCATATCACGCATAACAAAACTGCGAGTGTCAGTTTGGCGGTATACAAACAACATACCACTGTCTTTTGGTAGAGTGTCATGATCGCTCAAACCAACGTATTTTTCCAGAGGACGAATTGCTACCTCCGCCAGTACGGTATCGGATTGATTGCCACCGGGACTCACGAAACTAACCTCTACACGCTGTTTACACCGTGCGGTCGTACTTGTGAGGAATCCCACGGCCATAATAAGCAGAAAAAACCACCAACCGATCCAGTTTACAACCCGGTTCATGATAAGATTCATCCGCTAAACAACGGGTAAGCTCTTTAGCATATCTTCCTCAGGCGTACCTTCCGGGGTTATCAACACAGGATGAGAGTTTTGTTCCTTGATGGTCACAGGAGCTCCTTTTCGAATTCCTTCTTCCCCGGGGTGCGCCGTGTAGAACACCCCATCCTGTGAAAGGTAGTCGGCCACCTGGCCCATATCGACTCGTATCGATTCGTCACGAAGTTCCCCGTTTTCAACCACGAATCCTTCAACTCCCATCAGGTGCCCCTCGTCATTCGTCACTATGCCAGTGATGGCAAAATCAATATCCTCCCATTCACTCACGGGTAATCCTCCTCGAGTAATAATCTATGGACGTGATTGATTTTGATAATCGTAGTACCTGGACTCGATCGTTCTCAGTAGTTTTTCCCAGCGCTTACTTTCCTCCGCCGGATCAACCATCCAGGCTCGATCCTGTATTTTTTTACGGAGAGTGTTGAGGTATCCCGGGTCATTTTCACAGGTACGTAACAATTGCGACAGTTTCTCGGTATTCCCCACCGGAAAATAAGCCGGGTAATCTCTCCCGAGCATACCTACATTCCCGGGGATTTCCGAGGCCACGACCGGGGTCCCACAGGCAATTGCTTCCGAAATCACGTGAGCCCCACCCTCCAA
>JBDGPJ010000040.1:11288-12350 GCA_042219695.1 bacterium | reverse complement strand
GGGAGCTGTTAATCGTGACATGACTGCGCGAAATCCATTCCACGGACTCCTTTCGAGACACTCGGCCTTTCCAGTGATACCGCGGTAATTCCGATTCCAGTTTGCGTGCTTCGTCGGCGTACTCATCCTCAAGTGCTCCACCAATCTGAACGATTTCCATGGTTGAATCATCGGGCAGAAGTCTCGAAGCCTTTGCTGCACGAAAGGGATCTTTGACCTCACGGAGATGCCCCACAACGGACACGAGAAATGTTTTCTCCGGTGGAGAACTTTCGTCGGGGACTTCCGAAACAGATTGGTATATTACGTGCACGCGCTCGTGCATTTCATGGGGGAGTTGCTCGTGTCCTTTCGGCTGTAACGTTACGTAATAATCGGACTCTAACAGAGCCTGCCGTGCTCGTTCCTCTTCGTGAATGTCTCGATACAAATCCGTTCCCGCCAGTGCCAGAACCACGGGACGCTCCGGGTTTCGTTCCTTAAAGTCAAAAATAGCCTGACTACTTCTTCGGGCGTGGATCGCAACCACGAGGTCGTACTCGTAACCATCGTACTCCTGGCGAACTGTAACGTTATGTCCCAGGTTCGTAAGTATACGTTCCCAGCGATCCGTGGTAATACGGTTACCTTTTGCCGAATCACGAGAAACCGGTGTAACCAGTAATATATCGAGGGGTTTCATTGTTTTTCGGCCATGTCGGAAATAGGCTTCACACAATCTGGATCGTTGTTCTCCGGGGAATTCACCCGCTTATCGACTGGATGATGATCCAATTTTTCCACCGGACATGGATCCAGCAACGGTTGTAAGCGGTCGGGCTCCTGCAGATCCGTGTCCAACCAGGGCTCGTATTCATTTTCGGACAGGATCACCGGCATACGATGGTGTATTCCTTCAAGCTTCTCGTTTGCCTCCGTCGTTATGATTGCACAGGACTGTATGGTGTCACCTGTTTCATCATCCTTCCAGATGTCCCAGATACCGGCAAAACCAAACAAATCATTCTCGGTGGGCTCGATATAGTAGGGTTGCTTGGTGTCGTCATCTTCCGATTCCCATTC
>JBDGPJ010000040.1:0-11267 GCA_042219695.1 bacterium | reverse complement strand
AATGATACAGCGCCGTTTACGAAAGGAACGCTTGAAGGAATTTTTCTCGTGAACGGTTTCTGCTCGGGCATTAATAAGGTTCCCTCGGAACGAATCCGGACTATCCGCCCAGAACGGAATCAATCCCCAGCTTAATTTGGCAAACGACCGATTCCCCGTTTCGGGGTGTTCACCGACCGTGCCGATTTCGGCGGAAGGAGTAATATTGTAGTTCGGTTCAATGTCCGGTAACTCGGGTAATTGAAACTGTTCGACAATAACTTTCGGATCCTCAAAAAACGCAAAACGTCCACACATGTTTTTATCACCTTAACTGAACTTGGAACATATGAATGGATCAATTCGAATTTTTTCTGTTCTCTGCCAAACAAAATTTGGCTGAAATTACGTATCAAACTACTCTTTACCGTTCCTAATACCAATTTTTCGTATCAATATCCGGAATCAGGGGGACCTGTTGGCCGGAAACTTCCATGTATTCCAAAAAGATCGTACGGTCCAGTTCCTCGGGGCCGTACTTCAATAGAAAAACCCGGAAATGTCCTAATCCGTTTAACAGGACAGGTAAAATATATTCCCTGTTTTGAATCGTTTTAAGCACAATAGCCGGGCCCTGACCCAACCAATCCCGAAATTCATCTATTTAAACGGAGTTAATTTGCTCCCAGGGAATCCACCGCCGAAATACGAACATATGTGATAGCTCTAAACCATCTTTATTCATTGTAACCCGTGTCGTAAAAATCCATACCAGGTATCCAAGTAACAGTGACATCCCACCCATAAATACACCGAACAACACTACATGCCATGCTGGTTGTATTCGTTGTGTTAATATACCTCCAACAATAAAAAGAAGTACTGTGCCAAAAAACACGGCAAGAAACCCAACTCCCCCCCAAAGGATGGGTTTTGACACCCAAAGAAGGTAGTTATTATCGCCAATATACCGTGCCCTCGGACAGCGATTACGTTTTAATCGATCAAACAATCCTGGACTCTCCATCCCTCAAACCATCGCAAAACATCACCTCACCATACCTCCGAACCTATGAGATAGCATGGAATAAACAAACGATGTTTCGTTTGTGAATTTATATTATGACCTGTTGATAACGAAAAAAAGAGAATGAAAAATGGAAGGTTTCAGGAAAGTTATTTTACGTACTACTCAACTGAAAGCATCCCGGAAACTGTTTCCAGGTAAAACTCATTTATCAGATATTTCCAGACATATTAAAGTTTACCGTCTTCTTTCTTCTGGGGAACGAATGAATTTTTTTTGTTGAGAAGTACGATTTCAACCCGACGGTTCTTATGTCTATTTTCCAAGGAATTGTTGGGAACAAGTGGCTGGGTGGGACCGTAAGCCATGGCAGAAACCCGGGGTTTCTTAATTCCTTCCGAGTACACGAGGTACTTTAACACGTTGATGGCTCGCTTGGCGGACAATTCCCAATTGGAAGCAAACTTGTCCTTTTTGTCGTCTCTTATGGGGAGATCATCCGTGTGACCTTCTACCAGGATTCTGCGATTCGGATGATTTTTTAGTACGTCGGCTACCTGACTGAGAGTTTTTTGGGCATCTTTCTTCAGGTGGGCATTCCCCAGTGCAAACAAAATGCGCTCCTGCAGATTCACCTCGACCTGGCCTTCCTTCCCTTTCACTTTCGCCTTGTTTAATTTCTGGTCAAACTCATTGGCAATCTTCTGATTCTCCTTTTTCATATTGCGCAATTGTGATTGCTGATTTTTTAACTTTCTTTTCAGCTTGTCGACTTTGTTTTTCATCTTGTTGATTTTCTTTTTCAAATTCTGGGTCTTTGAAAGAGCCGCTTTCTTCTCCGCGCGAACTCGTTTGAGTTGTTCGCTCAGCTTGTCATTGTCACTGCGTACCTCGGACATTTTGGAACTGAGGTCCTTAACACGAGACTTCATCCGCTTGTTTTTCTTTTTCAGGGAATTGTTCTTGTTGGACAACTTCTTCACGGAGTTCTTAAGCTCTTTTTTGGACGACTTGAGGGACTTGATCTTATTGTTCAGACTGGAGATTTTTTTCTCGAGGTTTGGTATTTTACTGTTCCGTAACTTCTTCAACTTGTTTTGGGTCAATTTCTTTTGTTCGCTGAGTGATTTATTCCGGGCCTGTAAGGAGCTAATCTTCTGTTTTCGATTCTTTACCCGTTTTTTTAATGATTTGATCCGCTTGTCCTTACTGCTAATTCGAGACTGCTGGGATTTAATCTGTTTCTTCTGTTGTTTTATCGTCTTATTACGAGTTTTTATCTTCTCCTGAGCCTGCTTGAGCTGTTTTTCGAGGGACAGAGCCGCCACTTTAAAAGCACTTGCCCTGACTTTCCGGTACCTTGCAATTATTTTCTCAGACGGATCATTCATCTGTTTTTTTCGAATCCGTTGCAACTCTTTATTTACGGTCGAAAACTCCTGTGGAACGTGTTTTTTGGCTTTCCATTTTTTGGCCTGCTGGAGGGCACTTTTGGCTTTATCGTGTGCTTTCTGTAACCGTGGATCGTCGGAAGAAGGTCCGAGCATAGCACATCCACTAATAAACACCATCAACGTTAACAGTCCAATTACACGTTTCATTTTATAGACACCTCATAAACATAAAATTTATGGAATACAAATCCGTACCTGCATGTTATTGTCCACATTTAATCATCGACCATCTGCAAAAAAAATACAGGGCTAATTTTAAAATAATGATTTTTATTTCCTGACTATGAAGTAGTTTTTTGAGCCAACGAATCTCTCTGGATGATCTCACAAGTTCGAATCTCCTGATACCTCGAATTCAGAAAGACGACGATACCTCGGAACAAAAAAAAAGAGATGGCAAGAACAAATGATACCAAGTCCTGTAACCTCCCAGGAGAAGGTCCTTTTAAGGAGAACTACTTACCTATCATTTAAGGTCTGTACACTGTAGCAAAATTGAGTTAATAGTTCAGTATGTAATCTCCCCCCCCAATTATAGTTTGTGGAGAAACCGTTTAAGGCACGATACACTATCCAAAATTGAGCCATAGATTTCGTAAAAATCATTGATTGTCCTGTAATAACTGCTGAACTTATTAGTTGAACCCGGGCAAAAATTTTTATTTGAAAGGAAATCCCAAAATGACCAAACCTCAGACTACTGTAGAGGAAGCTCGAGACATTATCCTGGACCACACTCAAAAAACTCCTAAAATTGATATCCCGGTTGAGAATTCCGGCGGCTACGTTCTGGCCGAAGACATTGAAGCCTCGGAACCTGTTCAACCGTTTCGCAACGCGGCAATGGACGGAATTGCTTGTCGATACGAGGACGCCAAAGTTAATGGTCAACCGTTGACAATAATTGGTGAAGTAGCAGCCGGGGATCCCGGCACCATCACGGTCCAAGCCGGTGAATGTGTTCAAATTATGACCGGGGCCCCCGTTCCGGATGAGCTCGATACCGTCATTCGTATTGAAGACTGTAACATTGAAGAAAACGAGGTGACATTTACCCGGCTTCCATCAAAGGGGGAGGGGGATAACATCCGTAACGCCGGTGAGGATATCCAACCTGGTGACAGGGTTCTTAAAGCGGGTCAGGTCCTCCGTCCATACGAACTTGGAGTCGGAGTGCTTTCGGGGCGTGGATCAGTCAAAGTCCACCGCCAACCCCGGGTGGCCGTGTTATCGACCGGTAACGAACTTGTTACGGAACCGGGGGCTGATCTCGGTCCCGGGCAAATCCGTGATATCAATCAATTTACGTTATCGGAAGGGGCTCGCCAGGCGGGGGCCGAAGTGACTTCCGTTGAATCACTACCGGATGATCTCGATGCCACGCTCGATCACACTCAAAATTTACTGGAAGAACACGAAATCATTCTAACTAGCGGGGGTATATCCATGGGGGAGTACGATTTCATTGGAGACGTTATGTCCAGACTCGACGTCGAATTTTTGTTCCATAAGGTATGGCAAAAACCCGGTAAACCCCTGGGTTTTGGCGTCAGTGACGGTACCTTATGGTTTGCCCTCCCCGGAAACGTGGTTAGTTCTATGGTGAATTTTGAGGTATACGTTCGTCCCACGATCTTCCAAATGCGTGGTATTCAACAAGATGACCGAGAAATAAGACACCTTTCTTCGAGCGAATCTCTCCGGGAAACGGACCGACGAACGTTCTTTTTCCGCGGACAATACAACCGGAACGGGGATCAAACCACCGTTCATTTAACTGAAACCGGTCAGGGAAGTCACGTGATGACATCGATGTCTGCCGCGGATTGCTTGATAGAGGTCCCACCAAAAACAGATGTACAACCCGGAGACGTGGTTAAAACTATCGACCTTCAAAGCCCCGTTCCCGTCCCGCTTCCTAATACAAAATAAGACATGGCCTGGTACCACCAGTGGACGGCCCGTATCCTTGAATCGATTCCCGGTCTTTACGAATGGGTGACCCTGAAATCCGCGGGGAATATCCCGACTTCAGTCCCTGTTACTCCCTGGACCCAGGGTCCCCAAAATCCATTTGATCGTTCCACGATGTTCGTAACGACGGGAGGAGTCCATACTCCCGATCAAACTCCCTTTGATATGTCGGATTCACGGGGAGACACCAGCCACCGCTGGATACCGAAAGATCAGAAGGATTTTCAAATCACACACGATTACTACGATCATTCCGACGCCGACGAGGATATAAACTGTTTGTTTCCCCTCCCACTGGCTCGAAAACTCTCCAGGATCAACCTAATCGGTCCACTGACCAACCGACATCTCAGTTTCATGGGACACATCGAGGATCCGCTTTTACCGGAATTGATGGATGAACAATTACCCAAGGTTTGGAATCAAATGAATGATTGCCCGGAGTCCGTCGTACTTTCCCCCGGATGAGGTACCTGCCAGCGGACCGTGAGTCTGATAGCTCGATTTTTTGAAGAACGGGGTATCCCGACTGTATCCCTGTTTCTGCAGGAACCAATGGCGAAAAAAGTCCCTGCTCCAAGAATGCTCCAGGTGAATTGGCCCTTCGGTCATCCTTACGGTGAAGCCAATCACCCCCGGCTTCAAACGATGGTTCTTCACCGACTACTTACCCTGCTTAACTCCACCCGGGATTTCGGGCACCTCGATCAGCCAGAATGGCCCTGGCGCAGAACAAATATTTCCCTTCCCAAAGACTGGCAAGCTCTACTCGAAGAAGATTTCTGATATTCAACCCCGATAATACATAACGATTTTAGCGCTATATAATAATTTTCAGTTAATCGGGAATATCATTCGTACGTTTTCACAAGAAGCAGTGTCCCGATTTGATATAACAGCTTCTCGACGAAAATTGACTGATCAACAAAATATTCAGCTGAACTCTTCTGACTCTTCGGAATCCTCCTGGCGGGAAAGTTCATCGGCTAAGTCTAAAATACGTCGAACAATATCGGGTTTCTTTAAGCGATAACAAATATAGGTCCCCTCGTGCCTATAATGTACAAGATCTACGTTTTTTAAATTTCTGAGATGCTGGCTGGTCTGGTTTTGGGAACACCCAATTTTTTCTGCCAGTTCACTGACGTTCATTTCATCATGCTCAATCAGTAGTCTACATATCTGAAATCGTATGGGGGAACCCATGCTTTTTAGAATTTTTATAACTCTGTAATTTTTTTCTCTCAAAACAAGACCTCCAAAAATTAACGGCTCGTACACAAACTAACCTCAAACTATATATCAGGAAATCATAATCTGATCATCTTATCATCTGTTAATATAATAAGATGATCAGTTAAAAATATGAACAGTCTTTTATGAGGGGGTGTAAGCAGTTAATACCTGGATAACTTTTTTGTTTTATCCTAATACTCGAACCAGCAATGTAATGACAATTTAATACGTTGAAAACATTGACTCATACCAGAGTTCGAAACAAATATGCGTTATCTTGTTTCCCTTCACAAATCGAACTAACAACACGAAAATATACTCGACTGCTCAAACTCGGTCTATTCACGACGGCGTAACTGTCGTGAATAGATCGACCGGAGGAGATCCGTTCTAATGTCATTTGGGGGGATAAGTCAAATTGTTATAAATCGGTCAAAATCAAAGTCTGTACATTACCAGTTCAATTGTAAACAGCTGGCTTAACCCACCCATTCGTCGTATCGACTGCCGTTCAGGCGCTTAAATCATGATTTTCATGAATTAAGCGTGCTTATGATCCCGTGTGATCAAAACGTACTGGTAAAAAAACTTTTTTAAACGATCACGCTTCCCAGGGAGATCGTGTTAGGTGATTCCCGATTCCAGGTCGTTCATTTTTCCGCCCATAACGTTTTCGGCAGTTTCCATAAGATCTTCATCGCTACTCGTAAACACTCGATCCAACAAATCCGTCCCTACATCCACCAGACGTTCCAGTAATAGGTGGCGCTGTTCGAGATCTCTTCCATATCGAACCATGGCATGAAAAAGTGTTCGAGAAAGAATATGTGAATGGGTCTTCACAAAACTTAAGTGCCGCGAAATTTCGCCTCCGTGCTTCGCGATCGAGGGTGTGTAGTCCCAGCGAATCCACTGGCGAGGGTACCATAAACTATACCTCCATCCTGCATACAAAACGGACCGCAGTTTGGATCCGAGTGATGAATCTTCTTTAACCAGGTCACCGGCTATATTCATGTGTGGATCCACTGCTTCACGAGCAATGAACATTTTCAAAATCTCGCTTGTGCCCTCACCAATCCGATTCAACCGGGCATCCCGTAGAATACGCTCCACGGGATATCCCAGCTCACCACGATCTTTCAATGAATCGGCTCGTTCGTATCCCCGGCCACCTCGAATTTGGAGGGTTTCATCGGCAATCTCCCACAAAGTTTCCGAACAAAAGAGCTTAGCCATAGCTGCTTCAATCCGAAGATCCATCCCCCCCCGGTCTTCAAGACCGGACGTAAGCCAGGTCACCGCTTCCATGGCGAACAGGTGGGACGATATGTAACCCAGCTTTCCACCAACAGATTCGTGCTTTCCGATGGGCTTTCCCCATTGCTCACGTTCATTGCACCATACTCGTGCAATTTCATGACATTTTCGAGCAGCTCCCACACACATGGCTGGCATAGTAAGCCGCCCCGTGTTAAGGATAGTGAGTGCAATTTTTAATCCTTGACCGCGTTCACCGACGAGATTCTCCGGAGGAACGTGAACGTCATCAAAACGGATCAAGCCATTCTGAATACCATTTAACCCCATAAAACGACAACGTTGTTCAACATTTACTCCATCCCAGTCCGTCTCCACAATAAAAGCGGAAATTTCATTGGAATCGTCCTTACCATCCCCGGTTCGCGAAATTACCAGAATATGATCCGCAATCAGACCGTTTGTGCACCATAGTTTTCGTCCATTGAGAACCCATTTTCCTCCCTCATGCTCAGCCACAGTTTTCATCCGCGCCGGGTCGGAACCCACTTCGGGTTCCGTTAGGGCAAATGCGGAAATAGCCCCCTCCGCAATGGCATGCAGGTAATTCTCCTTTTGCTGAGGTGTACCAAATTGCGAAACGGGCCGGCTTACACCAATGGACTGATGGGCCGAAAGCATGAGAGCCGTGGAACTACAATGGCTGGAAACCATGGCAATGGCTCTGTTGTAATTAATTTGACTGAATCCAAGCCCTCCGTATTCCTCCGGAACTTTCATCCCAAACGCCCCGAGTTCAGCCAATCCATCAATAACCTTTTCCGGAATTTCTTCTTCACGATCGATTTTGTCAGCGTCGACCTCTTCAATTAAAAATTCTTTTAACTTGAGGAGAAATGTATCCCCTTCGCGTCGATCTTCCTCATTCTGGAAGGGAAAGGGAAAAACAAGATCCGGTTGGAAATCCCCCATAAATAATCCACCGGCGAAAGTTGGTTCATCCCAGTCGGAAATCCGGGCCGTTTCGATGACCTCCCGAGCCCGTTTCCATCCCGCCGGATCATCGTTGCCATTATTTTCATTTTCATCGACCAAATGAATCACCTCAACCATCAGTATACATCATTTCGGTGCCCGATGGATATCATAATAGATTCCATATCATACCGTACACAAAAGCCTCTCGACCCTAAATACACTATTTATTTTTCTAAAAAATAATTCCCAGGGTTTTCTTAAGGAACTTTACTTTTGCGTTTTTCCCGCGAGGCAACCGTGAATCGATGTCATCATTCTTGAGCTTCATCCATGGAGCTCTCCGAGGGCAGTCGCTACGACGCCCTCACGGCGTCGTGGACGCTCCTGCACATATCCATGTGAGGGGGATACATATCAACATCGATCGATACGGAACTACGTTGCATGGTATCGGACAATGATAAAACAAGCTCATCGCTCCGGGCGGTACCGGCTGACATCGAAACACGGTCCCCTCTGTTTCACATTGTTTTCCACGAACACGGGTTTATCCTTAATCGGGGAAAATGATTTCACGGGTTGTCTAATGTTCTTTTGGCGGAGCGGACGTAAAATTAAATCCGCAAAAGCTTAGTTAAGGAAGGGAATGATTGGAAAGTATGCTATTCGTGGTACTCGAACCGAGTCACTTATTATTTGCTGTGTTTTTTCCGAAAAAAGGTAATCTCGAAATATCTATTGAACGATTCCCACGTATGCAATTTATAAAGGTTGAGTACTTCTATTCGGAACTTTGAAGTTAAAGTCCCACGGAATACATATAGTTATTCGAGCCAACTCCACAAGACTATTATTCCCCATCGGAAGATTCCATTTGTGTATCGGAGGAATCTTCCTTCTGGGGCCCTTCATTGCCACCGTTCCTGGGTTCGAGAGTGATTTCTACCCGTCGATTTTTGGCTCTGTTCTCCGTTGAATTATTTGGAACAATCGGTCGGTACTGGCTATAAGCTTCAGCAACCAAACGTTTGGGACTAAGATCGTGGGCACTCGCCAAGTACCGTACGACGTTTACCGAGCGCCGGGCCGACAATTCCCAGTTGGTTGGATATTTATCAGAAATAGTGTTCTTAATTGGAAGGTCATCGGTGTGGCCTTCAACCTGAATTTCACGATTTTTAAAGGTTTTGAGATGGTCGGCGATTTTGTCGAGAGTTGACTCGGCCTCTTCTTTCAAATGAACATCCCCCGGCCCAAACAACACACTCCCCTTGATACTAACCACCACGTTTTCGCCCTGGCGACGAACAGACGCTTGATCCACCGCGTTTTTAAGCTTGGTCATTATCTTATTATTTTTCGATTTAATACGTTGTTTCCGCTTCAAATATGGTTTGAGCCGGGAACGCAAACCTCTGTTTTGCTTTTTTAATCGTTCTCGAGCTTTAACGAGTTTACTATTTTTCCGGCGCAATTCACGTAATTGATTTCGTAATTGCTCAATTCGCCGTTTTAACTGGGCCTGATCCTTCACTTTCTTTTTAAGACCTTTAATTTGCTCGCGCTGATTTTCCACCATAATCTGTAATCGCAAGTTGTTGGCTGCGGTATCCTTCAAATTGCTCACGCGAGCCTTAAGTCGAGATTTTTCCGTTTTGAGTCCCTCTACTTTTTCGCGCAAACCCTTAATCGTTTTTTTGGCTTTTTGGATCGATTTTTGTGCTCTCTGTTTGGTTTTTCTTAGTTGTTCTTTAGTAGTTTTAATACTTTGTTGTTTTTCCTTGAGCCGATTTTTGATCTCGGTAAGTTGTTCGGAAAGGGACTGAATGGCTACCTCATTGGCTTTGATCTGGATGTCCTTATACTCACGAAGAAGTTTTTCGGACGGATCATTCTTCTGACGTTCCCGAGCCGAACTTAATCGATCGAGTGCGGATTGATACATCTGGGGTTTATAATCGTTAGCATTGTACTTACTTGCGGTAAGTAGCGCCTGTCGTGCCTTCTTATATGCCTTCTCAAATCGTGGATCGTCGGGTGCGGGACCAAACATCCCACCACATCCGACCAGTAGTACACCTAATAACGCTATCGTCATGCTCTTTCTCATTAAAATCACGTCCCCTTTAAAAAAACCGTAGAGATAAAATTAGAGTAAAGAGGCTGTTGCACAATACCACGTGACTGAGTTTTATTGCAAATTGGTCGAGATTCTAGGCGCAGGTTCTCGACCTTAGCCGGAGGCTAAGTAGATGGTTCTGCAACAACGAAGATCGGCCAATTTGCAAAAAACCCGAAGGGACGGGCCGCATTTAGCGAATATCTGCGTTATACGTCCTCGACGTGCCCTCCGGGCACGCCTTGCGGCGAAAGCCTTGATCTTCGCAAAATGCGACTCCGTCTCAGCCGCGTGGTATTGTGCAACAGCCTCTAAAATCCCCATAATTCTTTTGGGGATTTCCGACCTACGTTAACCATTCCAATTCATTTCATCCTGGATTAACAGTACATTCCAACTTCACTGTTATTATCGAACAGTCTCGATATGAAATATAACAAAAACTTTATATTTACATAAAAATTCCAATCTAAAATCCGCAGCTTCTTTTTATTAATTCAAATCTATGTCCCATAAATAGAAATTCCCCCTACTCCATCATTGAATTACTCTCCACACGTAATGTTGAACCACCTACTGTGTTCCAAACTTCACGTAATTTTTTTCCAGGTACTCGGCACGTTTTCGGGCTGTCTTTGCTTTTTTTGGTTTGGAAGAAGCCACACGGTTGGCAAACTGTCGATAAAATTTGACGGCTCGTTCATAATCCCGAATCCCGGAATGTTTATCGTATAATTCAGCAAGCCTTAACAACAAATTAGGATTATTACTTTGTTTGTAAGCCCGCCGGGCCTTCTCGAGGAGTTGACGCGCTCGCTTGAACTCTCCCTGAGTACGTGATATTTCACCAAGTTCAATCATCGCTTTCGGCCAGCTCGATGTACCTCGATGACGGTGTCGAATTCTCAGCAAAACAAGCTCAGCCTTGTCATCCTGACGATTTTTCCGATGTTTCTGGTACGACTTTGCGAGTAAATTTTTCCATTTCCACCGAGCGGAAGCGTTTGCTTCTTTTAGTTGTTCCTTAATGACCTTACGGGCCGGTTCGTAACGTTTCAATTTCAACATTTCATTCGCACGATTCCAGGCTTCCTCGTTTACATTGCTCGAGACCTGAACAGATTGGTCCGAGTCTTCCATGTTCCCTGCCGGAGAGGGTTCGACTTGCTGTTGCTGTTCACGTTGTTCCTGCTGTTGTACGGCCGGGCGGGGATCCTCTTCACTCTCCTCACGTTCCCAT
>JBDGPJ010000004.1:15881-18154 GCA_042219695.1 bacterium | reverse complement strand
TAAGTTCATAAAGAATATCGAACAAAACGGGGGCGGTCGACTGTTACCCGTGGATAGTGAACATAGTGCTTTGTTTCAGGCTTTGAAAGGAGAATCACCAGATCACGTAAAAAACGTGATTATCACGGCGTCCGGCGGGCCATTTCGAACGTACAGCCAAAAACAAATTGAAAACGTGACGAAACAACAGGCCCTGAACCACCCGAATTGGGATATGGGTCCCAAAATTACCGTGGATTCGGCCACGATGATGAATAAGGGACTTGAAATTATTGAAGCCTGCTATCTATTTAATTTGCGGCCCGATCAGGTAAAAGCGCTCGTACATCCCCAGTCCGTAGTTCATGGATTTGTTCAGTACGAAGATGATTCGTTGCTGGCACAATGTTCCTCTCCGGACATGAAATTACCCATACAATACGCGTTGTTTTATCCGGAACGTCGTAAATCGTTAATTGAATCCATCTCCCTCGACGAGGCGTTTCAATGGGAGTTTGAACCGGTCGATACGGAACGGTTTCCCGCTTTCAAATTAGCCCGGCAAGCTCTTGAGGAAGGTGGTTCTTATACCGCTGTACTTAATGCGGCGAATGAAGTGGCCGTCGGGGCCTTTCTTAACGAGGAGATCGAATTTATGGAGATTCCAAGACTTGTTAAACGTGCACTTGAATCACACTCGGATGACACACATTCCGAATTAGAACACCTACTGGAAGCCGACCGGTGGGCACGGCAATACGTGAAGGACACACTTTCGGAAAGGGTGGCCGGTTAATGTTTTTACCGGGTTGGATAATTTCCGCACTTGGAGTCATTTTTGCCTTCGGTTTGGTTATTTTTATCCACGAATTCGGCCATTTTATTACGGCAAAATATTGTGACACCGAAGTAGAAGCGTTTGCCATCGGTATGGGACCCGCTCTATTGACCTACCAGTACGGTGAAACTGAATATCGTATTTGTGCTTTACCACTGGGGGGTTACGTGAAAATGGCCGGGGAAGAACCCGATGAAATGGAAGAGGAAGAGGATAACCCTCGCGCTTTTTTCAATAAGTCCGTGTGGGAACGGACCCTGATACTCGTGGCCGGGGGGACTTTTAATATTTTGCTTGGATACGTGTTGTATGCTCCATACGGAATGTTTTACGGCGAACACGAGAATCCATCGAAGGTTGGATACGTGAGTAAAACCGTTGTAAAAGTTGAAGAATCGGGGGATACGGAAACGGTTAAAGCACCGGCTCGTGGTAAACTACAGGTTGGAGATCGTATCGTTAGTGTTAACGGCCATTTCGTTGATAGCTTTAAGGATGTCCGAATACGCAACGAACTTCTCGGTGATCAGGAGCGCCACTACGATGTCGTGCGAAACGGTGAAACCATCACGGTTACCGTTGATCCGGTTCGAACGGTTCGAGAACGTACTCAAACTCCTTCTTATATCGTAGGTATTTTACCCTACGTGAAACCGACCATTGGTAAGTTATCCCCGGAAGGGGTAGCTAAAAAGAAACTTGGATTACAAACCGGCGACCAAATTACAAAAGTGGGAGATACGACGGTGCAATCCTGGTTGCAGTTTCAGTTTGTTTTACGTGATTCCGCAGGGACCGTTCCAATTACTTTTGCACGTTCCGATAAGTTATTTACACACAAGGTTCAGGTTCCGGCCGATGATAAAAAACTGGCCCAGTGGATTGGAAAGATGGGATGGGCTCCCGAGCTCGATCGAAGGTACTACGGATTCTTTGAATCGTGGGTGTACGCCGGGCAACGAGTTGTACGGGATATCACGCTTGTATACAAGGCTCTTGTCGGGTTACTGACGCAGAGACTATCCCCTTATACCATGTCGGGACCGGTAGGCATTATAGATATTACAGGGCAAATGGCTTCCATGGGAATTTGGCCCCTGATACGATTTAGCGCCTTTATTTCAATCAACCTTGGATTAATTAATTTATTACCTGTACCCGTTCTCGACGGTGGACATATTTTGTTATCGATACCGGAAATGTTTACAGGAAAACGTTTACCGAGCAAAGTGATAGGTGCGGCCAATAAAGTAGGCCTGGCCCTTTTATTAACGTTACTGGTTTTTGTAACATACGTTGATCTATCACGATTGAGCTTTTTTAAATCGATCGTGGAACTGTTTTAGCCGGAGGTAATTTATCATGAATGACTTACCACCACGTAAAGAAACCCGTGAAGTAATGGTTGGTGACGTCGGGATCGGGGGGGACAATCCGATCCGTGTACAGTCCATGA
>JBDGPJ010000004.1:14741-15821 GCA_042219695.1 bacterium | reverse complement strand
CGAGGAAGCGGCAAAGGTCCTCGGAGATATTAAAGCTCAAATTAATATTCCACTCATTGCCGATATTCATTTTCACCATGAACTTGGACTGAAAGCTATCGAACAGGGGGTTGACAAGGTTCGAATCAATCCCGGAAATATACAGACCAAAGAGCGCGCGAAGGAAGTCGTGGAAGCCGCGAACGACGCCGGGATTGCGATGAGGATCGGAGTGAATTCCGGTTCGCTCGAAGAATACCTTATTGAGAAATACGATTATCCCTGTGCGGAGGCGCTGTGTGAAAGTGCGCTTGACTACTGCGAGTTCGTCGAATCCCTCGGTTTCGAGGATATTATTGTTTCTTTGAAGTCCAGTACTCCGGCAACGGCCTATAAAGCGTACCGATTGTTCTCGGAACAGAGTGACATTCCTCTGCACCTGGGTGTCACCGAGGCCGGGAGCAGACCCGATGGTTCCATTAAAACGGCCGTTGGTCTTGGTGGTTTGCTGATTGACGGGATCGGCGACACGATACGTGTTTCCCTTACCGACGATGCCACCGAGGAGATCCCTGTAGCGTACAAAATCCTCCAGTTTTCCGGTCGACGTGTTACCGAACCCGATATTGTTGCTTGTCCGACCTGCGGACGGATAGAAATCGATCTCGAGGAGGTCGTCGCCGAAGTAGAGGAACGTATCGGTGACACGGATCTTCCGGTTCGAATTTCCGTATTAGGATGTGTGGTGAATGGCCCCGGCGAAGCTCGAGAGGCCGATATTGGCATTGCCGGGGGAAAAGGTGTTGGTATGCTTTTCAAGGACGGGGAAACCATACGCAAAGTTGACGAAGAGGACATGGTCGACGCCCTCGTGGAGGAAGTCCGTAAAATCGAGAAGGAACGCGAAGAAGAGGACAAGGAACTCAAAGGGGAGGAAGCCGTTTCCACCTCGTAGGGTAAATTTTTGTTTTAGCGTCGTTCCTCACTGCATATTCAGACTTAACGATAATCAGATCCTGTTAGGGGATTTTTATTGGATAGCCGTTTCAAAATAGGTATATCCTGGGTTTTTATTCTCCTGGTACTTTCCTCCGTAGTAGT
>JBDGPJ010000004.1:8211-14731 GCA_042219695.1 bacterium | reverse complement strand
CACTATTTGAGGGTACTAAATTATCACCGGTTTGATACCGGGGCATGGATTTCGACGCCCATGAAATCCTTTAAGAAGCAAATGGATTACCTCCGCAACAATGAATATAATTTTCTTACCGTTCAGCAGGTCATCTCCCACGTTCGATCCGGGAGGCCCTTTCCGAAAAAATCCGTGCTAATAACCGTAGACGATGGTTACAAATCCATTTATACACGGGCTCGGTCCTATCTCAAAAAGCACAATATACCGGTGGCACTACATATTTATCCGAAAGCACAATACAGGCGTTACAATAGCTATATTAGCTCGGATACCGTGGAAAAATCTGCCTCCAACCCACTTTTTCACGTCGGAAACCATAGTTACAGTCATCACTCATTACTTGAGAAAAGTGGAGACTCGGAAGTTTGGAGGCGTGAAGTCGTAAAGTCCGGTCATTACATTCGGGACTGGGCCGGGGAGCCCCCTCTTACGTTTGCCGTCCCGTATGGAAATTATGATCACCAAATGGTTCAGCGTTTGACCCGTCGTTATCCGCTCGTGTTTTCTAGCATACCGGAGGTGGTTGCCGCATCCGACACTACCCAACCGATAGGACGTTTTATGATCGATCGAAGTATCGACATGCGTCGATTCAAGGACATGCTTGCGAAAATCCCACTGGACGTACAATTCCCGTTAAAAGACGGTCGGTATTACGAAACAATTCCTGATACGCTGACATTTACAATGAAACATGGCGGAGATATTAACCCTGATCTGGTCAATTTATTCTTGAACGGTCAGAATTTGACGTCAAAAGTCAAAGCAACGGATACTGGTACTTTCAGAGTGACCATTCCCGACAAGGTTATTGATTCCTGGAATCAATTGTTAATGAACGCGTTTGATCGTTCTGAGGACCGTTATCGGTTGTTTTCAGTTGCGTTCATTTACACTGGTGACAAGCAGGGAACCAAGTCCGAATCGGATACAGGGACAATGAAAACAAATAAGTAATCGTTCTACTGATCAAACAACAAAGCAGTTAACACAATTCGATGAATATTAACTCAGGTGTGTTTTACCCAAATATTGAGACACCGGGGTTATCTCAGGGGATGGCTACAATTTTGCGCAGGAAATGAACTCCGGGATAACTTTGATAATCAAGAAATGAAGGTGATGTTAAACATAGCAACGAGAAATTTGTTGGATGTTAATTTCTTAAGGTGGATGTGCCATATTATCCTGGGGTGATAGAACTTACATCATTCCAGTATGCCGTCGAGCTTTTCGTGGACGTCATCGCGCTCAAACGGCTTCACTATAAAATGCTCGGCGCCTTTCATGACGGCCTTCTTTACCGTGTCCTCCTGACCCATTGCACTTACCATCACTACATGCAAATCGGATTCTAACTCCTTGATTTCTTCAAGTGCTTCCAGTCCGTTCATTTCCGGCATGGTGATATCAAGTGTTACGAAATCAAGGTCGTCCCCAAGTTCCTCGACAGCTTCTACCGCCTCGACTCCATTTAACGCCGTTTCCAACACTTCGGCTTCAAATGATTCCAGCATTCGCTCCAGGTTCTGAACCATAAATTCAGAATCATCCACTATGAGACACTTATAGGGTTCACCGTTGGACTTCTTACCAAGGGACAAAACGTGTTCTTCTTCGGACATCTTCAATCACCGTCTTTCGATTGTAGAATCAATTGCAGTCTGCCATTACAAACTGTTTCGAAAATCACAACTGCTGATTGGATGAAAGCCTTCATAAATAGCCGGGATTAGTTTTCCCTCACAGCAAGGTTGATAAGGATTTCACCGTAATTGGTGTTCAGGGGGACCTGAATAAAAGATTCGGTGACACTATCACTAATTTCCGTTTCTTCACCGATAATCATTGACGGGGGGGTAATATTGATCGATTTGTTATCTGCATTAGTTTCCAGCTCCTGTGAAGCATTCCCACTGATTATGTTGGAGAGTTCCTGAATGGTTGAGCGAACCAACTCGTTGAACCCCGGCAAATCTTCACCATTCATAGCGCTGGCCAGGTTAACGGCGGTCACCTTATTCATTTCGTATATAACCCGTCCCTCCAAATCACCTGAAATACCAATATAAACGGCAATGGTTCGGGGGGAACTGGGTTGGTCAACAACCTCCAGTTCGCCTCGCTCAATTTCGATATCGGGCATAAACTGACGTAATACGGATGTTCCGGCCGATATGAAAGGATTTAGGTATTTAGCTTTCATAGTTTACATACTCACCATGTATGAATTGATATCGCGACTTACCTCTTTTAGATTAATTCCCCAAAAGTTTTCTCCCTCGGTGTCTCTACCAATTCCAGAGATATAGTCCTCTCCGGTTTCGGAAGGGGGACTCAAGATTAGCGTGCCGGTAAATCCAATGAGATCATCAACGGCCAGGGCCACGGGCATAGCCAAATCAAGCTTGAGTACCGGACGTTCAATTTCGTCCCCGAATCGGGGGTCAAGCTCCTCGAAGCCAATCAACGGTAAAGGTTGGTCCCCATTTTGAATCATCCCGGATTCCGGCTTCAATTTGTCTTCAAGACAATGAATGTTGTCGATAAAACGAATGGGGAGGCCAATTTTTCGATTTCCGAGCTTTGCGATCACAAATTCGTTCCATTGGAAGGGCACGGGAAAGTGTAGTTCAAAGGTGGTGCCTTCGTTGGATTCGGTTTCAATTTCCACTCGACCGCCATATTCACGCACTGTAGTAGCTACGGCATTCATTCCAACTCCGCGACCGGAAACTTCGGAAACGTCTTCCGAGGTAGAAAACCCTGGTTCAAAAATAAGCTTTAGTTTTTCGTAACGCGTCAGTTGTCCAGCCTCATTCTCGGTTATGACATCTTTCTCAATGGCTGATTCGGTAATAACCTCCGGATCCAGGCCGGCGCCGTCATCGGCAATTTTGACGATAAATGAACTGGAAACTTGCTCAAAAGAAAGTTCGACGGTCCCCTGCGGCTCCTTGTCCTTGTCCTCTCGTTCGGACGTTGACTCTATTCCATGGTCGATCGAATTTTTTAGCAGGTGCGGTAAAATTTTAGAAAGGTCCTCAATAACGGAGGCGCTTGCCTGGGTATTTTCACCGGTCACCACAAACTCTATTTGTTTGTTATCAAGTTCCCGAGTGGTTGAGCGAACCAGTCGTTTCAACTTTGGTATAATACTTTTAGGACGAATTAAACGTATGTCTAATAATGCTCGTGAAATTCGTCCCGCTTCCTGGAGAAGAGATTTTTCGCCTTTTTCCAGTAACGAGGCTCGCAGGTTTTCACTTCGTCGAAACAGCTGATCAAGTTTGTCGATGGAAACCGGAATTTCCTGTATTTCAACCTCGGACGAATTAACCTGGGAGGTTGAATCAGAGGAAGAATCAGAATCGGAACCGGAGGAATCTGATTCGGCCGATGCGTTCTCTATGGATTCAATTCGCTCCAATAAATCTTCCGGGGCATCCTGGGTTGGATCATCCGCCAGCATTTCCCGAAGTGCATCATTTACTTCGAGTAATAGATCACCCACCTCCGGGTTGGGCGATTCATTGTTGGATTTCAATTCACCGAGTACGTCCTCGAATGTATGCACAAGGTTTCCCATGCCATCAAACTCAGCCGTGTAGCAGTTACCTTTGAGCGTGTGCATGAGCCGGTAAGATTCATCCAATTCCTCCTGTCCGGGCTGGTCAAAAAACTCCGTAGCGACTTCTTCAATTTGATTGGAAAGTCCGTCAAACTCCTGTTTGAACGCTTCAATCATTTGATCGTCAGCCATTGTCTGTTTCACCGTCCATGAGTTTAATCGAATCAAAAGGCTGTAACATTTCTTCGCCGTCGGTTTCTAGCCGTAGTGCCGGTTCCCGTCCTTCGGGTTGACCGATAACCGGCATCGGTTCTCCACCAACAACTCCCATTCGTCCGGAAGAGTCGTCCACCCAGACTACTTTTTCATTAATTGAGATAAATTGATCCGAGCCAAACGTAGCCCGAGCCGATCGATGTAAGACTTCAATGGGGAACGTTATATTGGGGTTTTCAAACTCGAAATCCTCACTAAAATCTCCCACAACGAAACTAACCGGATCTGGTTCAAGTGGGTGGACACCCATTTCTACTGTCTTCAAACAGTAATCGAGCAAATTGTGAAAGGCGGACGAAGCGCCTCGCGCTTGTGCGGATTCCAGACGAATGTCCCAGAAATCGGACAACTCTCTGTGTGGGTCAACATCAATATCGTACAGGGAGGACTCAAACAAACGTTTTTGTCCATTTAAAACAAACTGCGAAGGAGTTAGACCCTGGAAAATTTCAACCAGGTTCGAGGCTAAGTTTTCCGTCTGAGACGCTTTCGATGACCAGACAATGGATTCAATAAGGCGGTACGCGGTGGACCGATCGATTTTGGAGGATTCAAGAAGATCCGATTCGTCATCAAGCATTCCCTCTTTAGCTTTGGATAGAGCTTCAAACGAATCCCCCATGGATTCTTCGGATGAAACCCACAGGGATGCCTTGAGTAACCAGTTGAGCGCCTCTTTCTCCAGATTCACGGCAGTTCGTCACCCGAAAGTTTATCCATGGGCTTGGTTAGGAAACCCGTGATCTGTTCGACGTCGTCATCGTCGAGGAATTGCTCCAGACGTTCCAATAATTGACTGATTAACGAACCTTTCACCATGATTTCTTCATCCGGATCACCCGTATTTACTGCTTGATATTGCATGTGGGTGTTAAGCATGATCCAGTGGCATTTTATTTCGATATAACGAAGAACCAGAGTCGTTCTTATCTCATCCTCGTCTTGAACGTCCTCAGTCATTTCAAGAAACTGATTGCGATATTCATTTACCCAATCGAATAATTTTTCTTTTTGCTCAGGATCTTCGATCATGCTGTTAATTGTTTCATCCCACTCTTCTTCTATCTCATCATCGGATAGTGTGCCCTGAATATCATCGATAAATCCCATCTCAAACACTCCTTAAAAGAAAGTAGATCAAGCAAGTTATTTCGTTTCAAATTCGTTGAATAAACCGTATTCAATCTGGCCTCAAAAAGTAAACACTCAAAGTAAAATCAAACGTAATATGGGTTACACAACGTGGTTGTAACCAACCTTACAAGCGGTTGTTTGTCTTTGTTGGAAACTCGCCCTACTCTGTATTCAATCTCTTTCAAAGGAGGTGATTTCCTTGTCTTCACAAAGTAGTTCATCAAGCTTGGTCGATCAGGTGGAAAGCCTCTACGAGGAAAAGGAGAAGCTTTGTGAGGAACTTGGAGTGTCCTCGATTGACGAGGCGATAAAGATGGTGAAGAACTTACAAGAGCAAGTTGAGTCGCTGTACGCCGATAAAGACGCAAACGCGTAGTTGGAAATTTTTTGTGTTTCCTTTTGTGTTTCCGGTTGCGTTCTCAATTTTAACGTTTAAAACTTTTTTCAGGAGGCAATTCACAATGAGTTTTATCGATGACAGTACTTTAGAAGAAGTTCCAGAGTTGAGCTCCGATGAACTGGATGAACTTGATTTTGGAGCCGTTAAGGTCGATGAGAATGGAGTCGTTGAGGAGTACAACCATTACGAATCCGAGATGGCCGGTGTCGATCCGGAGACGGCCAAGGGTCAAAACTTCTTTACTGAGGTTGCTCCGTGTACCAATAATCAACTTTTTTACGGTCAGTTCCAGGACGGCATGGAAAAAGGTGAACTGGATATGGAGATGGATTACACGTTTACCTACAAAATGAAACCGACCAACGTGAAGATCCGCCTCTTCCATGACCAGGATTCGGAAACGAACTGGGTATTTGTGAAGAAGAAAGATTAATCATGAGTTCAATCCAACGTTCGGGCCCCCCGTCTACAAGTGCTTCCGTTGATCTGAGTCAGTGGTGGAATGACAAGCTGTATTCATCTGTCAGGGAATCCGCTCGGCCGGTTTTTGTATTTGACAACATGACCGTGCCCGGCGCCTCTATCTGGACGGGTGCGCGTGCCTGGACGGAGGCTTTTCGTGACGCTGGGTTACAGGCGGGAGATCGTATTTTACTGCATCTCCCGCCGGGACCCGCCTTTATTCAGGTTCTCATTGCCAGTATTTGGGATGATTTCACCCTGGTGATATCGGATTCCTCAAAGAAGTTACCGGAGTCGGAGTTCCTGGAAAATTTTGACGTTAAAACCATTGTTTCTCCGGATGAAAACCAGTATAGCTGGAGACCTGACGGCGTATCCGGACCTTCCAACAAGCCAAAACTACGGAATACTGAAATTCACACGGACACGCGGGACATTCGTCTATTCTTAAAATCGAGCGGCACGTGTGGAACTCCGAATTGGTATGGATTATCCAATCAAAATTTGATCTCCGTTCTACAATCCCATTGGGATGTTCTACAGGAAACCGACACGGCTCTTTCGTATTTACCGTGGCATCATTGTTTTGGGTTGGTTTTGGGATTGTTCAATCATTTGTTCACGGAAAAAAT
>JBDGPJ010000004.1:0-8201 GCA_042219695.1 bacterium | reverse complement strand
GTTATTCGAGATCCAAGTCACGGCAAAAACCTCAATCGAATGCGTGAACTGATACTGAAATACAAGCCTGAATACATAAACGCGGTACCTGTCACTATGATCGAGTTAAAAGAACAATTCGGGATAGAAATTTTGTCTTCCTTTCAAGAAGGGATTGTTGGAGGGGCCCCATTAAACGAGAACCACTCCCGGGTTCTCAATCAAACGTCCTTGCGGGTGGGCTATGGCCAAACCGAAGCCTCACCGGGAATAACTCTGGGGGAAACTGGACATTTTGAACCGGGACTACTCGGTCAACCGGTCGGCTGTGAAATGCGTATTGAAAATCAATCCGAAATGGAATTCAGGGGGCTCAACAGTCATTCCGTGAAATATGATTTAGAAACCGGGGATATCACACGTTTTACCACTCCTCGCTGGATCAAGACCGGGGACCTGGGCCGTAAAAAGGACGAGACGTATTATTTTGACGGTCGCAAAGACTATCGTACCAAACTTCCCAATGGGAAGTTCTTACATCCGCGGAAATTTGAACGGAAAATCATCAACGAATTATCCCAAGTTGAGAAGGTATTTATTCGTTCGAACAAGAATTCCTCGCTTACGGTCTATGTCAGTACAAGCCAGGAGCAAAATTCTCTAATGGGTAGCACACGTTCGAAAATTTATGAACTCGTGCCTTACGTAAGTTCCATCCTTGAAGTTTCGAGCGATGTCATACAGTACGATAAGAAAGGGGCCGTCAATCGAGATGCCACTGTCGAAGTCCTTGAAAAGAGGAATATACTCGTATGAAACTCAAACAAGAGAAACAATACCAGATTTCGGAGTTAATTGATTGTTCTCAACAAAACGAACCGTCACTTGAACTGTCCGATAAAATCCTGCAAATCGTTCGTCAATCACGCCGGGCCTTTGAACAATTAAAAGACAATCAATCTCGAATCTACGGAACGTCAACGGGATTCGGACCTTTTGTTGAAAATGATGCTGCCCCTGATACCGGTCAACAGGCCAGTAATTTAATCAACCACCTCGGGGTCGGGACCGGGGAGTACTTTCGCCCTTCAATCACGAGGTGTGCCATGGTTCTCAGGGCGATTTCCCTCAGCCGAGGATATTCCGCGATTCGCCCCGAACCATATATCGATTACCTTGCATTGATAGAATCCGGAGAAATACCCGCCGTTCCCAAAACCGGATCGGTGGGGGCCAGCGGCGATCTTGTACCAATGGCCAACGTTGTGCTCGCCATGAGAGGAGACGGATTCTTCCTGAAAGTTACTGACGCCAGCAACGTCTTTAACAGGATTGAGGCTTCCCCCCTGGAATTAACAAGTCGAGACGCGCTGGCCATTGTTAACGGAGTCCCTTTTTGCTGTGCCCTGGCCATTCATACCCATTTTTACTTGAATAAACTACTAACGATAGCCGAACGGCTGACCGCTTGGTTATATGCTTCATTGGGATGTTCACAACAGGCCGTCTCGAAGACGTTAAACAGAGTTAAGGGACATCCGGAGCAGAAGACCGCAGCACAAAATATACGAGAAGCACTCGAACAAAAAACAATAAATGCCGGGGTCAATCGCCCGCTTCAGGAGTTTTACAGTATTCGCGGGGCCCCTCAAATACTGGGAGCCGTCAGAAAACAGTTAGACCAGGCTCGCACCACTATCACAGAAGAAATCAACGGGGTGGACGACAACCCGATTGTTGAGGCTGGCGAAGAGAATAACCAGGTGTTTCACGGCGCCAATTTCATGGCCCAGAACCTTGCATTTTGTACCGATAGTTTGAACGAGGCTGCTACTCAACTTGGAAACTTGATTGAACGACAGTTAAATCTGCTCCTCGATCCGGATCACAACAATCAATTACCGAAGATGCTTGCCGTGAATCCCGGTCAAGATAGTGGATTCGCCGGAGCTCAGATCAATGCTACAGCGATCGTATCCGAAATGCGAAATGATTGCCAATCGTACGGTGCGTCCTCACTGTCAACCAACGGTCAGAACCAGGACATCGTTCCCATGGCTCTTGAATCGGGGAAAAATGCGTTCGGTCAGACCGATCGACTCGGAAAGTTGCTTGGGATTCTCGGGATCGGGCTTACCCAGTACGACTGGTTATTTGAAAGCCAGAAGGATGTCACGTTGGACAATAAGCCGGACTGGTTTCCGGAGGTAGACCCGCTGGATGGAGATCGGCCACTCGTTAACGATATTTCCTCTGTTTCAAAACAACTGACCTCATTGAGTAGTAAATCATTAAAAACGTGAGGATGATGGGGTAGTAAAGTCGGAGATGAACTGATGGTTAACGTAGAAGTATCTTAATTCACGGGTTGTTATTTTATTAAGTTAATTGCTTCCTTCATTTCCAGAGAATTCACGATTTCAATTTCGGAATTACCGATGGTAATTAATTCATCGTCTTCGAGCTTGTTCAATACCTTCGTCGTTGTTGGTCGGGCAAGACCGGCCATTTGAGCAATCTCCCCGTGTGTGATGTTGATGGAATTTTGACGCTGATTCTTGGTCTTTACTCCCAGATGTCCACTTATATCCAGCAATACATATTGAACTTTTTTACGAGCATCCTCGTAGACAAGAGTTTTTAGACGGTTCTGAATTTTTCGTCGGCGTTTACTCAGATAATCAAATACCCTGGAAAACAATCCCGAATCTTCTTCCATGACCCCACGAAAAAAATCTCCGGGAATCACCTTGAGAACCGCGTTCTCGATGGTTTCCGCAGCCTCTCCACGGGATTCAAATTGAACCAGCGAAAATTCACCAAACAGGTCACCGGATTCCAGGTATTCGAGAGTAATTTCCCGGTCACCGGAGGCTGGGTAGAAAAGACGAATTCGACCATCCATCAAGAAATATACAAGGTTCGCCGTGTCATCCGCGTAGTAAATTGGGCTACCGGATTTTCCCTCCACGGACCAGGAACGGTCCTCGAGACGGTTGATGGCCCCGTCGGAGCAATCGGAAAATATGGACAAGGATTGAAACGATTTTTCTTGTTCGGTCAATGTTTATTACCTCTACGGTGATGGAATTACTGGATGCCTATTTCATCGCGCCAGCGCTCGACCTTACTTTCAATAATGGTGAGCCGGTCCTTAACAACCTCCATGTCCAGGGGCTTGGTAAGGTAGTCTATTGCTCCTTCTCCAAGACAGGTCATGACATTTTCAAGGGAAGCATACCCTGTGATCATAAGAACATTCGTTGGTGGATGAATTTTCTTAAACTCTCTCAACAGTTCGGTTCCGGAAGTTTCCGGGAATTTAATATCCAATAAAACGATTGGAAAATTATTCTGCTTCATTTTCTCCAGCGCTTCCTCACGATTTTGTGCCCCTTTAACGTTATATCCGTCCATTTTTAAATTTCGCCGCAACATGGATATTACGTCTTCCTCGTCATCAACTACAAACACGTCTGTCATAGCGATCTAACCCCAATTTCATAATGAGCAACATTTGGATAGTGTTCTTGATATCTACGGGCAATTGTAATTGGAGTGAGACTAATCCCAAACAACGATGATAAATAAAGAAAGTTCCTAAGTTACAATTTTTGTGCGTTAATTGTTTTTTTGTAAAGGCAGACGAATAGAGAAGGTGGTACCTACGTCAACTTCCGTATCAACCGTTATCTCTCCATCCATCCGTTCGACGATTCCATTCACGATACTCAGGCCAAGTCCCGTTCCCTTTCCCGGGGGTTTCGTGGTATAAAACGGATCAAAAATATAATCACGGTGTTTTTCGGGAATTCCCTGTCCGTTATCGATTACGTCCAAACAGAAATGATCGTGGTCCTTAAATGCCCTTAACGTGATGTTAGGAGTCGACTCGGAACAAGTTGCGTCCAGGGCATTTTCGATGAGATTAGTAATCAACTGTTGAATTTCAAATTCATTTCCTTTGACACTTATTTCCTGGTTCCTGACATCCTTGCTGACGTCGAGCTTAATTAATTCCCTTTGCGCTTCTTCAAAAGTGTTCAGGGTCTGTTTAATGGACTGCAGGGGATTGATATCCTTGTAATCATTCCGGTTTTCTTTTCGGGTGAACAACTCAACTTTTTCAACAATCTTCTCAATTCGCTCGGAGGAGCGCTGGATTTCCTTCAGAGTGTCTTCCAGTTCGTCCAGGTAAAATTGTGTTTGGTCTTCACGGATATCCGACTTCTTTAACACTGATTGTAAACGTGACCAAGCTTCCACAAGAAACTGGATATCCCCCTTAATAACGGCGTTGGGGTTATTGATTTCATGCATTACACCTGCGGCCATTTCACCCACGGCGGTTAGTTTTTCTGCCTGTCGAAGTTCTTTTCGTTGTTCTTTTAACTCCGTAATGTCCTTCTGAATGCCCACGTAATGGGTGACCTCACCTGAATCATTTCGCACAGGTGTTATTGAAATCCGGTTATGGAAACTCTCTCCATTTTTCCGGTAATTAATAAGTTCGGTTCTAACAGGTTTGTTTTCGTCCAGTGCCTCCCTTATTTCCCGGACGTTTTCGTCCTTTGTTTTTTCCCCCTGTAAAAACCGGCAATCCTTCCCTATAACTTCTTCACGTGAATAACCCGTGAGACGTTCAAATCCTTTATTTACGTAAATGAGGGGATTGTCTTTCCCTTCGGCTCTTGCAATTGTTATCCCTTCGCTGGCTGACGCCATTGCACGTTCTTTTAACTCCAACTCTTGCCGAACGTCATCCTGGTCTTCGGTATCACGGATGACCCCTATCACGGTATCAATTTTTTTTTGACCCTCGGAATCGTCGAACAACACGTTACATTGCAGGTTATAAACCCCGGTTTCTCCGGTTTTAGCGTGATCAACTTCGGGACCGAAAATAAATCGAACGTTCATACGAATTGTGGAATTCCCACGTTCGATTTCTTCATTAATTTTTTTGTTCTGAAATCGTTCAACAACACGATCTCGATGGGAAGTGTGTATGAATTCCGGGAGTGGCATACCGATAACGTCCGCTTCACTGTAGCCCAGGTCTTCAATTTTGGAACTAACGTCACGGACGGTAAAATCCTTGTCCAACTCAAAAACAATTCCCGGTATGGCCTCCGCTAATTGAATATTATCCGCTAACATACGCCAAAATCACCTTCAACGAATCCGAGATACAAAATCCGTATCTGGAATCTACCTGTATACCAGGTTTATTTCCGTCAATACGCTCTACAAAATATCTACAAACGATATCACATTTTGATCAAGTGTTAGAGGTTACGACTCAGAGGGACTTATCGTAGTAGTGTTTAATAAGAATGGAAGACTTTTTAAGTATGACAGAGATAACCGGTTCGACGGATGAATTTGTACAGGATGGAGACCGTATTTTGGTTAAATTGGTAGGTTGTGTCTGTTTAAGATCAGTGATTATTTGACCCAAAATAGACCTGCTATGCGATTGGGAAAAAGGGTGAGTCATTTTCCCCGTGATTAACCTCTGTTTGGAGCGTCTTTTTTCGTGGAGGCTTCCCGTTATAATTAGTTTCTGCAATTTTGAACTCACTTCACTGTGATGGGACGAGGGAAACGAATGACCAGACGTTATTACTCCGATTATTACATTCCTACGCGAAAGGAAACACCACAGTCAGCGGAAATTCCCAGTCATCGTTTGATGATTCGGGCCGGTATGATACGGCGTCTTCACAGTGGGATTTACAGTTTCCTTCCCCTTGCCCAAAAAGTTCTTCAGCGCATTGAAACCATCGTTCGTGAAGAGATGGATCAGGCCCTTGGAATGGAAGTCAAGATGCCGATCATCCAACCCAGGGAACTATGGGAACGGACCGGTCGCTGGGACGTATACGGACCGGAAATGCTGAGACTAAAGGATCGTCAGGATCGTGAATACGGCCTTGGTCCCACCCACGAAGAGGTCGTTACCGATCTCGTTACGGATGAAGTTGTTTCATATCGTGATTGCCCGGTGATGTTGTACCAGATTGCTACTAAGTTTCGAGATGAGATACGTCCGCGGTTTGGTATTATGCGCAGTCGCGAATTTATCATGAAGGACGCTTATAGTTTTGACGCTTCCGAGCAAGGTGCCCGTGAATCCTACGACCGCATGGATAAGGCTTATCGGCGTATTTTCGACCGCATTGGACTGAATTATCGTCGGGTCGAAGCAGCCACGGGAGCCATCGGTGGGAGCCTTTCCCACGAGTTCATGGTGATGGCGGATACCGGGGAAGACGTTGTGCTCCACTGTGAGGAATGTGGATACGCCGCCAACCAGGAGCAGGCGGACGGACTGGTACCGGAACCCGAAGAACCGGGTTTCGATCAACAGGAGCTTGAAAAGTTTGCCACGCCCGACGTGGAAACGATCGAGGATTTAATGGACATTGATGAAAACGCCGCACCCGAGCGTCAGATTAAGACCATGGTAATGGAAGTGAAGGGTAAGCCGACGGCACTGCTTATTCCGGGAAATTACGATCTCAATGAAGTAAAGGTGTCCCAGGAAGCCGGTGGTGACGTTGCCGAAATGTCCCCTGGTGAAATACATGACGTATTTGGTGCTCATCCCGGAAGCCTCGGGGCCGTAAACCTCGACGGTGAATCCATTCAGGTCTGGGCGGATCCGTCCCTGAAAGGACGCTCCCGTTTATTCACGGGGGCTAACGAGGACGGGTATCACCTGAGAGGAGTCGATGTGGAGCGTGAAGCCCATGATCATGGGATGTTATGGGATCGGAATCACACGTATCATTGGAGCTGCCATTGAGCAATCCCACGATGATCAAGGGATTATCTGGCCTCAGCCGATCGCTCCGTTCGACGTTTATATTTTGTTGACTCAGCACGATAACGAAGATCAGATGGAAGCCGCCGAGAAAATGGCCGACCGTTTTGAGGAGGCTGGTCTCGAGGTATTGATTGATGACCGGGACGAACACGTCGGTGTTAAATTCAATGACTCGGAATTAATTGGGATTCCTCATCGAATTACAGTCGGTCGGGACCTTTCCGAAGGCAAAGTAGAATGGACGGTACGCGGAGAAGACACAAACGTAGTGCCCATCGATCAGGGAGTGGATTCAATTGTGGAATCATGTACTGAGGACTTTGCGTAAAATGGTGCAAGATAATTTGGAAGGGACTGGTTAGATGTCTGATTCCTACAAAATAAACCTACAACCTGAACGACTTGCACAAGCTCTAATTAAGAATAACGGGGATTGTCCAGGTGGATTACAACAATACATTCTAACGATTGATGATATTTCAATAACGGTGGTTCCCCGTAAGGGAAAATGGGACATGAGAATCACCGCCGCCAATCAGCCGCCGGAATCATTTGTAACCCTTCTCTCAACGGCCTTTCGTGAATCTATACAGGAACTCAATGAAGTCAACATACAGTGCCATACGAATCACTCATCCCACGACGGTGAGGAATCCCCTCCTCTGGAGGAGTGGATTTCCGAGAACTGGGAAGACCTGAAGGATTCGATCCAAGAAAAGTCCCCTAAAGCTCGGTCTTATTTAGAATATGCGAGACCTGTTCTGGACCAAAACAAGTTATACATTGAGCTGGCTCAATCGGAGTGGGTTAGTATATGTCGCCGTAACGATCTTCACAGAGTGATTTGTTCCTGGATTAAACAACACAAGGGGGATTGTCCGGAGGTGGACTTTCGGGAAGGCAATTTCGATCACGCTCTCGAGGAGGATGCTCAGCGTTACGAAAAACAACATCAAAAGGAGATTGAGGAAAAACAACGGCGTCAGAAAATCAAAGCCGAAAAGGAAAAAGAAAACCTCATCCTGGGCGATCGGATTAAGACCGACCCCGTGAACATTGACGACATTACTGACGATCAAACCAATACCAGGGTGACCATTGAAGGAAAAATTTTTGAATGTGAATTTATACAAACGTCCGATGGCAAAAAGAATCTGGTCGACGGTGCCATCACTGACCAAGAAAACTCCATCGCCTTTAAAATTTTCACGGACGATTCCAGTTCTTCCGTTCCCTCACACGAAGGGGAATGGGTGAAACTGCGCGGTCGCGTGAAAATTGATACTTTCAGCCGAAACAAGGACCTCGTTATTTTTGCCAACGATATCAACAAAATACCCCCCAAGATTCGTGAGGAACGTGCTCCCGAAACTCGTGTTGAACTCCACTG
>JBDGPJ010000039.1:12988-13742 GCA_042219695.1 bacterium | reverse complement strand
GTCATTTAATGTCCTGCTGAAAGAAATGCAGGGCCTGGCCCTCGACGTCAGGGTTTTTGACAAGAAAGATCGTGAAATTGACGTTGATGAACTGGTGACCGAACCCGAAGAGTAAGCGAGGGTTCGCTTCCGGTTTATAGATTCGAGTTATTTGTTTATTCGGATGTTCGACTCGTACTTAGGAACACTGAACACTGATTACTGAATACTGAAAACCACTACGGGGTGTTTTTGTCTTGGCTGAGGATACTGATGCGGCAACGTTAACCAAGGATGTTCTGGACGATAGTGAATTACTTGGAGACGAGGAGGAGTCCGATCGATACGCGGACGAATTCTTTTCCGAGTTCAATCACATTACGATCGGTTTGATGGATCCGGATCGTGTGCTGGATATTTCACACGGTGAAGTCGAAAAACCGGAAACCATTAATTATCGAACACTTCGTCCCGAGCGCGAAGGATTATTTTGTGAAAAAATCTTTGGTCCCACTCGCGATTGGGAATGTTTCTGTGGGAAGTACAAGAGTAAGAAGTACGCCGGTGTTGTTTGTGATAAATGTGGAGTGGAGGTCGCTCGCTCGAAGGTTCGCCGTGTACGCATGGGACATATCAATTTGATGTCTCCCGTGGCCCATATCTGGTTTCTCCGTGGTATCCCGTCCAAGATCAGCCTCACCCTGGACATGAAAATCAAAGACTTAGAGAAAATTGTTTATTACGAGAATTACGTGGTTATTGATCCCGGTGATAC
>JBDGPJ010000039.1:10730-12978 GCA_042219695.1 bacterium | reverse complement strand
CCGTCGCTGAGTAAACGTGGCCAACAAGATGAATAGTGCCCAAACAACGACGAGTAGCTCTTCTGCGGGCGCCTCGTCAGAGAGGAACTGCTTTCCGAGCAGGAATACCAGAGAGCGCGCGAAGAGTACAGTAATCGATTCAGTGCCGAAATGGGCGCGGAAGCGATCCAATCCCTGTTGGAGGATCTTGACCTTGAGGCTGAAATTAATGCCATAGAGGACGAGTTGGACCTTGATGATCGTAGTGATCGCACTCGTCTGCGACAGAAAAACAAGAACCTGGTGCGACGATTGAGGGTTCTGAAAGGATTTTACGACTCCGGCCTGGAACCTCAGCACATGACGATGGAAGTTCTGCCGGTTATTCCGCCGGAATTGCGCCCGATGATCCAGCTGGAGCGAGGCCGGTTTGCTACCTCCGACGTCAACGACCTTTACCGGCGTGTGATTAATCGTAACAACCGCCTTAAGAAACTAATGGATCTACGAACCCCCGATATCATTATTCGAAACGAAAAGCGTATGTTACAGGAGGCCGTGGACGCATTGATCGACAATTCTCGCGTCGATCGACCGGTGCGCGGTCCCAACAATCGACCCCTGAAATCCATGACCGACCTATTGAAAGGAAAACAGGGTCGATTTCGACAGAACCTGCTGGGGAAGCGCGTTGACTACTCGGGCCGAGCCGTAATTGTGAACGGTCCGGAGTTAAAGTTTAACCAGTGTGGTCTGCCCAAGAAAATGGCCATTGAACTTTTCAAGCCATTCATTATGCAGCGGCTCGTTAATAATAACGACGCCGCCAGTATCAAATCGGCAAAACGAATGATTGAGCACGAAGAACCGGAAGTTTGGGATGCGCTTGAAGAAGTTATTCAGGGTCATCCTGTTTTGTTGAATCGTGCTCCCACTCTCCATCGACTCGGAATTCAGGCGTATCAACCCGTTCTTACGGAAGGCCACGCCATACAACTTCATCCCCTGCAATGTCCGCCTTTTAACGCGGACTACGACGGGGACCAGATGGCGGTGCACGTACCGCTTTCCAAGACGGCCCAAATTGAGTCGAAAGTCCTAATGATGAGTACCAATAACATCCTGTCACCGGCCCATGGTGAACCTCTGCCGATTCCGACACAGGACATGGTTATTGGTATCAACTACCTTACCCGAACCCGGGTCTATGACGATCTTGAGAATCTCGATGAAGAGGACGTGGATCACCACTTTTCCGAGCCGAGTAAGGTAAACTGGGCGCTTGATGAGGATGCTGTGCGACTGCATGAACCCATCGTTTACCGGGAGGATGACGAGAGATACGTTACGACGCCGGGTCGAGTGAAATTTAATGAACTACTGCCCGATGAACTTGGATATCAGAATGATGTGTTCGATATTGGTAAAATTGAGGATCTCGTGAGCCTGGCCGTTGAAACGGTCGGTATTTACGACACCGTGGCCATGCTCGATCGACTGAAAAAAGAGGGTTATCACCAGTCGACGATTATGGGATGTTCGATAAGTTACGCCGATCTCCTAACACCGGATCGTAAGGAAAAGCTCCTTGAAGACGGTGAGAAGGAAGTCGAACGCATCAAGGATCAGTACGAAGAAGGACAAATTGTGGAAGAAGAGAAGTACAACCGGGTCATTAACGTCTGGCACGAAGTAACCAACGAAGTAAGTAACGATGTGCTCGAGACAATGAGCCGGGATATGGAAGGCTTTAACCCGATTTATATGATGGCTGATTCCGGTGCTCGTGGTAAAGCCGAACAGATTCGTCAGCTTGCCGGAATGCGTGGCCTGATGGCCAAACCGAGTGGTGAAATTATTGAACTCCCCATTAAATCCAGTTTTCGTGACGGCCTCTCCGTGATGGAATACTTTATTTCCACCCACGGCGCCCGGAAGGGACTGGCCGACACGGCCTTGAAGACGGCTGACGCCGGTTACCTTACGCGTCGTCTCGCCGATGTAGCGCAGGGGGTCCGGGTTACGCAGGAAGACTGTGAGACACTGGACGGTATTGAAGTTGGCCCGATCCGTTCCGATGAAACCATTCTTGAAAACATCGAGGATCGTATAGTTGGACGAGTGGCCCGCGAAGACATCAAACACCCTCAGACGGGCGAGTTGATTGTTGAGGAAAATGAAGGAATAGACATTCCCACAGCTCGCCGTATACAGGAGTGTGGTTTTGACACGGTGGCCATTCGATCCATTCTAACTTGCGAGGCCGAAG
>JBDGPJ010000039.1:4103-10720 GCA_042219695.1 bacterium | reverse complement strand
GAGTTTGTGCCAAATGTTTTGGTCGCGACCTATCAACGCGCAAAATTGTTGATATTGGGGAACCCGTTGGAATTATTGCCGCCCAATCAATCGGTGAGCCGGGGACCCAACTTACGATGAGGACATTCCACACGGGTGGAACGGCCGCCGGTGGGGGAGAACAGGCAGTGAATGCCGAAAACGACATCTACGTCGATAAGCTTCCCGAGGGGGCTGTGGAATACGAAACGGACGATGGTGACGAGGTCCTTGTTGCTCTACAGGAGTCGGAAATTCAGCTTCGTGATGTCAAGCAGGCTATTGAATTGGCTGATGACATCGACCAGGAGGCCTTTGATGGACTCTGGGTCTACTCCGGTGACACCCTTGCTTATCGAGAAGACGATGATGGTGAAGTTGTTGAGGAGATCACCTCCGATACGGAGGGAGTTGTAAAAGCCAACGACGAACACCTTTATGTTCTGGGAAATGAGTACTCAATCGATATCGGGATTGGTTCGCGAATTGTAGTGGATGAGGAAGATATCATTGAGGAAGGCGAAAAACTCGTTGAAGTGGATCCTTATAATGAATTAATCATTGCCGAGTACGACGGTACGGTAAATCACCGTGACGTGGAAGTAGGTCGTACGGTGAGTGAACAGGTCGATGAAACAACGGGTATGATTAATAAGGTTGTTACGGAAGACAAGCAGGGCAAGATGTTTCCGAGTATAGTCCTGAAAAAGGAAGGAAAGAAAGCAACGACTCGGTACGATCTTCCTTACGGGGCTATTCTTGTAGCCGATGATGGTGAAGAGGTGAATGCCGGTGAGGTTCTCGCTAAAATGCCCAAAGAAGCCGGTCAGACCAAGGATATCACCGGTGGTCTTCCCCGAGTGGAGGACTTGTTTGAAGCCCGTAAACGAACCAAGGAAAGCGCCGAAATTGCTGAAATTTCGGGGCGCGTTGAATTTATTAAACCCGAGAAACGTGAGGAAAAAGGAATCCGGACAATCAAAATTACGAATCCGGAGACCGAGGATTCAAAGACGTACCGTGTAAAACCCGGCCGACACATTCGGGTTCGAGACGGTGAACACGTAGAAGAAGGTACTCCTCTCACCGAGGGATACGTTAATCCTCACGACTTGCTCCGAATTAA
The DNA here is from genome assembly GCA_042219695.1 of bacterium. Taxonomy (GTDB): domain Bacteria; phylum T1Sed10-126; class T1Sed10-126; order T1Sed10-126; family JBDGPJ01; genus JBDGPJ01. The sequence goes on along the minus strand of JBDGPJ010000039.1, from coordinate 9,576 downwards.
AGGTGTAAGTTCCCTGCAGAGCTACCTGGTCCGTGAAATTCAAAAGGTGTACAGCCAGCAGGGAATTAGTATTAATGACAAACATATCGAAGTGATTGTCCGTCAAATGCTTAGACGGGTGATGATTACGGAGATACACACTTCCTGCCGGGTGAGTTGGCCGATCGATACCGACTGGCCACGATCAATGACGAAATCCAGCAGGATGGTGGAGATCCGGCTACGTTTAAACCAATCCTTCAGGGAATCACGAAATCATCCCTGGAAACGGATAGTTTCATTTCCGCTGCTAGTTTTCAAGACACGAAACGAGTTCTTTCGGACGCAGCCTGCAAAGGTCAGGTCGATGAACTTAAGGGACTCAAGGAAAATGTTATTACCGGCCACCTGATTCCCGCTGGTACCGGGTTCGAGTCGTACCGCGAAATGTTCAACAAGGACATGCGTGAAATTGTCGATAAAGCACGGTCCTTTACCCGGTCAGAAGGCGAGGAAGAGGAAGAACAGGCGGAAGAAAGTGAAGAAATCGCCAGTTAATTTCCGTTGACGACCAGGTGGACTGTAGTAACGGACGATATTAATCCGTTATTAGGGATTTAGCTCTTATAACACGAGCTTACGTTGACATTTTTCGTCTGTGCAGGTAGACTCTATCGCTTTATTCCTGCCGGATGTCTTCTTGATAGCAGGTTTAACTTCTAAATGAAGTTCATTTCGAAACAAGTTTTTTTAACGACTAAATGAGGTGTATCCTTCGTGCCTACAATTAATCAGCTTGTCCGTAACGGACGCGAACAGGAAACTAAGAAACAATCGACTCCCGCTTTAGAGGGGAGTCCTCAACGACGTGGTGTGTGTACTCGAGTTTACACCGCCACTCCGAAAAAACCCAACTCGGCTCTCCGGAAGGTTGCCCGAGTCCGATTAACGACCGGATACGAGGTAACGGCATACATTCCCGGGGAAGGCCATAATTTACAGGAACATAATATTGTTCTGGTACGGGGAGGACGTGTGAAAGACCTTCCCGGAATACGATATACCGTGGTACGAGGGACCCTGGATACGGCCGGAGTTGAGGGTCGTCGCCAGGGACGTTCAAAGTACGGTACCAAGAAACCGGAGGAGTAAGTAAACTATGCCCCGACGACAAACGAATGTAGAACGTCATGAAATTGAACCGGATCCTGTGCACGGAAGTCGGCTTATCGCCCGGCTTATTAATAAAGTTATGCGGGACGGGAAACGGTCCCTTGCGGAAAACATCGTTTATAGTGCACTCGATATTGTTCAGGATCGCACTGGTGAGGATCCTATGATGGTGTTCAACAATGCCATTGATAACGTCCGACCGAAACTTGAAGTCCGACCCCGCCGTGTCGGTGGAGCTACGTTTCAGGTCCCCATGGAAGTTGATAAACGGCGGAGTCTGTCCCTGGCGATACGTTGGATTCGTGATGCAGCCCGGGATCGTAGTGAGTTTAATATGGAAGACCGGTTGGCTAATGAATTAATGGATGCGTCCAATTATACGGGGGCTGCGTTTAACAAGCGTGAAAACGTCCATAAGATGGCGGAAGCCAATCGTGCTTTTGCACATTATCGCTGGTAATTTTTAACATTCAGTACTTGGACATCAGTAATCTGTTCTAACCCGGAGCGGATTGTTGAGTACTGAAACTTGATAGTTAGCTAAACGGAGGAATTTAACTGTGGCACGTGATATTGAATTAGACAATGTGAGAAATATTGGTTTGGCCGCGCATATTGATGCCGGTAAAACAACCACGACCGAGCGGATTCTTTATTACACGGGTAAAATACATCAAATGGGTGAGGTGCACGACGGCGCGGCCGAAATGGATTTCATGGATCAAGAACAGGACCGTGGAATCACCATTCAATCGGCTGCGACAACCGCGTACTGGAAGGATCACCGCATTAATATTATTGATACGCCCGGCCACGTGGATTTTACCGTCGAAGTGGAGCGATCGCTTCGAGTGCTTGATGGAATGATCGGTGTATTCTGTGCGGTTGGTGGAGTGGAACCTCAAACTGAAACGGTCTGGCGACAGGCCAATAAATACGACGTCCCCCGAATCGCCTTTGTCAATAAGATGGATCGAGTCGGGGCGAGTTTTGAAAAAGCCGTCGGCGAAATGGAGGATCGGCTTGATGAAAATGCGGTTCCGATTCAGATACCCGTCGGTAAAGAAGATGACTTCGAAGGTGTCGTTGACCTGATCCAGATGAAGTACCTCATCTGGAAGGAAGACACGATGGGAGCTGAGTTCGAGGAACGGGAAATACCGGAAGACAAAGTCGAAGAAGCCAAACAGGCTCGGGATGAAATGCTCGAAGCCGTCGTTGAATACGACGACGAGGCTATGATGAAGTACCTCGAGGACGAGGAACTCACGGAAGACGATATTCACCGGGCTATTCGCCAGGGAGTAGTGGACGTTGAATTACTCCCCGTGATGTGTGGTTCGGCTCTTAAGAATACCGGGGTCCAGCCATTGCTGGACGCGGTCAACATGTATCTTCCGTCGCCGAAGGACGTACCTCCGGTTACCGGTGAGAATCCTGAAACCGGGGAAGAAGAGGAGCGTCCGCCGGAGGACGATCAACCATTTGCCGGCATCGCTTTTAAAATCGTGACTGATCCATATATTGGAAAGCTTACATTTTTCCGTTGTTACAGTGGAACGCTTGAATCCGGTTCCTATGTTTTAAATCCTCGTACTGAGGAACGCGAACGTATTAGTCGTCTGCTCCATATGCATGCTGATGACCGCGAAGAACGTGATGTGTTTTATTCGGGGGATATTGGTGCCGCGGTAGGACTCGACGACACACGAACCGGGGACACACTCTGTGACATGGACGATCCCATCGTTCTTGAACAGATGGAGTTTCCCGAACCGGTTATTAGTGTCGCCATTGAACCAAAAACCAATGCCGACCAGGAAAAATTATACAACTCGCTGAGGAAGCTGTCCGAGGAAGATCCCACGTTTGAAATGGAGATCGATCACGAAACCGGTCAAACAATCATAAGCGGTATGGGTGAACTTCACCTGGAAATTATTGTTGACCGACTTCTTAAAGAATTCAAAGTGGAAGCGAACGTCGGTCAGCCCCAGGTTGCTTACAAGGAAACCATTACGGCTTCAACCGACGTTGAGGCCGAACATATCAAACAATCGGGTGGGCGAGGACAGTACGGTCACGTCTACATGGAAATGCATCCGATTGAGGACGCTGAACTCGAGGAGGAGGAAAGCCTCGAGGAAGGTTATGAGTTCGTCGATAAAATTACGGGAGGAAATATCCCGGCTGATTTTATTCCGGCCGTCGATGACGGGATACAGGAAGCTATGGAATCCGGGCCACTCGCGGGTTACCCCGTGGTGGATATCCAGACGATATTGTACGATGGAAGCCATCATGAAGTTGACAGTAGTGAAACGGCCTTTAAAATAGCTGGGTCTAAAGCATTTAAAAAAGGATTCATGCAGGCCGAACCGGTTCTGCTTGAACCGATTATGTCCGTGGAAGTTATTGTGCCCGAGGAATATTCCGGGGATGTCATTGGCGATCTTAACTCACGCCGCGGAGAAGTCCGGGGCATGGATAAACGCGCCGGGGATCAGGTGATACGATCCTTTGTTCCTCTGGCGGAAATGTTCGGTTACTCCACGGATCTTCGTTCCCTCACACAGGGACGCGGGGACTACACGATGGAGTTTGAAGAATACGATATTGTTCCCGAAAATATTGCACAAGATATTATTGGAGAAGAGGAAGCACCAACAGCTTAACTCGAATGAATATTGGATTTCACTTATTTTGATTTGGAGGTTCTACGAAGATGTCTAAAGAGAAATTCGAACGAGACAAACCACACGTAAACATAGGAACGATTGGCCACGTCGACCACGGTAAGACGACCCTGACGGCGGCAATTGTTAAATACCTTTCTTCCAAAGGTTTTGCCGACGAACAGGAATTTGCTGACATTGACAACGCTCCCGAAGAACAGGAACGTGGAATTACGATTGCCACGGCCCACGTGGAATACGAAACCGAAAACCGACACTACGCTCACGTGGACTGTCCGGGACACGCCGATTACATTAAGAACATGATTACGGGTGCCGCTCAAATGAACGGCGCTATCCTGGTGGTTAGTGCCGCTGACGGCGCCATGCCACAAACTCGTGAGCACCTGCTTCTGGCACGTCAGGTTGGCGTTCCGAATGTCGTGGTCTTTATCAATAAGACCGACCAGGTTGACGATCCCGAACTTATTGAACTCGTTGAAATGGAAATTCGCGAACTGCTCGATGAGTATGAGTTTGATGGAGACAGTGCTCCGATTGTAAGGGGCTCGGCTCTTCAGGCTCTGGAAAATATTGATGACGAGGAGCATACGGGGCCCATTCAGGAACTTCTTGATTCCATGGACGATTATATTCCTGAGCCCGAGCGTGATGTTGATCAACCGTTTCTCATGGCTATTGAAGACGTGTTCTCGATCACCGGTCGTGGAACCGTTGCTACGGGCCGTGTGGAACGAGGACGTGTTGAAGTCGACGATGAAGTGGAAATTGTTGGACTTCAAGACGAGCCGATGGATACGACGATTACCGGACTTGAGATGTTCCGTAAAATTCTGGACGAAGCCGAGGCCGGTGACAACATCGGTGCCTTACTTCGTGGGATAGACAAGGAAGAAATTGAACGTGGGATGGTTCTCGCTGAACCAGGTAGCGTAACGCCCCATACGAAGTTTAGCTGTGAAGTGTACGTTCTGGAAAAGGAAGAGGGTGGACGTCATACTCCATTCTTTGACGGCTACCGCCCGCAGTTTTACATGAGAACGACCGATGTAACCGGTACGGTTTCATTGCCGGATGACGTCGAGATGGTCATGCCCGGTGACAACCTGGAACTGGAAGTGGAACTTCTGGAGCAGGTTGCACTGGAAGAAGGACAGCGGTTTGCTATCCGTGAAGGTGGAAAAACCGTTGGGGCCGGAGTCGTTTCCGAAATTATCGAGTAATTCGTTAAATCCCACGGTATGTTGTATATGTAGTGTAGAATCAGTTGGATTGTCCCTGTATTCTTGTTAAGATTACGGGGCTTATATAAATTTGGCGGTTGTTAGTTATAAGTGTTCAGGTTTTGACAGTATAATCTTGTCATAGTTTGATCACTATAAACTGATTTCGTCCAGGAAGCATCACTGTACGTTGAACTCTAAAGACAAAGAAGTTGAGGTGTTGACGGATTGGGACGCAAAATCCGTATTAAGTTGAAGGCGTATGATTACCGTATTATTGATCGTTCTGCCGAGGAGATTGTGTCCGCAGCCGAGCGTACCGGCGCCGACACGGGCTTCTCGGCCTCCGCACGCGACAGTCCTCATGCATCCGACCAGCGGTGCCTCTCCGAAATGACGACC
>JBDGPJ010000039.1:0-4093 GCA_042219695.1 bacterium | reverse complement strand
GGCCGAGCGTACCGGCGCCGATGTTAATGGTCCGGTACCGTTACCGACTGATATTCGCCGTTACACCGTCAACAAAGCACCACACAAGTTTGAACAGGGTAAAGAACAGTTTGAGTTACGCACACATAAGCGATTAATTGATGTTGAGAATCCAAATAACGACACCATGCAGGCTCTCAGTCAGTTAAATCTAACAGCCGGTGTCGATGTACAGATCAAGGGGTAAGGTTACTGTAACTCCTTAGTTTCTGTTTCCGTTCTCAACCGTCCTCCCGGGGGGAGGACACGGTCGTGTAATTGCTTTTCCTGCTATACACGGCTTTTCGCTTAACACTATAACTACCCGTTTCAATTCCGCTTTGCGGGATCGGGTCTTGTTTATTACGAGGGATGTACTATGCAACAAGTATTGCTTGGCCAAAAAGAAGGCATGAGTCAAATATACGACGATGACGGGAAATCTATACCGGTTACGGTTGTATCATCCGAGGATTGTGTTCTCGTACAGAAACGGACCGTCCAGGACCAACCGTCCCTTCAGATTGGTTTTGACGAGATTGGTGAAAACAAAGTGAATAAACCGATGAAGGGCCATTTTGATGCCCACGGAGTTTCCCCGCGACGGGTACTCCAGGAATTCATCGTAAACGATGACTCCCCACTCGCTGAACTTGATGAGGGAGATCGTATCGGTGTCGACATTTTTGAGGAAGGCGACTCGATCGACGTAAAAGGTAAAACCAAAGGTCGTGGATTTTCCGGGGCAGTTCGCCGCTGGGGGTTTGGTGGTGGACCAATGTCCCACGGTGGAGGAATGGATCGTCGTACCGGTTCCGTCGGACAGTCGGCCGATCCAAGTCGGATTTTTCCCGGGAAAAAGATGCCCGGCCAGTATGGTAACGAAATTGAAACTATTCAAAATTTATCGGTCGTGAGAGTATTTCCGGAGGAAGACGCCTTGTTTGTTTCTGGCTCTTTACCGGGTCCGGAAGGTAATACAATTATTCTTTACAATACCCAGAAGGGAGCGAAGCCCGTTGGTTAGTATAAATTCAATCGAGGACGAGTTATCCGACGAGTGGCTCGACGCTCCATTTCGCGAAGGACTTATACACCAGGCGGTTGAAACGTTTGAGGCCAATCAACGCGTCGACCTTGCTACGACAAAGGATCGCGGTAAGGTAGCCGGACCGAATAAAAAACCCTGGCGCCAAAAAGGAACGGGACGTGCTCGACATGGAAGTCGCAAAGATCCGTTATGGGTTGGTGGGGGACGTGCTCACGGCCCCGATGGTGAACAGGATCACTCGAAAAAACTAACGACGAGCATGAAACGTGAAGCACTTCGAAGTGCCCTTAGTGAACGCCATCGAAACAACCAGTTACATATCGTGGAATTACCGGAATTGGATGAACCGAGTACATCCACTATGCACGAAGAACTTTTCGGTGAGTTTGAGGAAGGTAACGAAATTGCACTCGTGCATGGACGTGACGAAAAAACAATCCGTCTATCAACACGGAACCTCGATTACTGTGAACCGATTGAAGCCGGTAGTTTGACGACTCACCACGTCGTCGCACATTCGACCGTACTTTTTACCGAAGACGGATTGGAACAGTTTAAGGAGCGTGCCAGTAATGGATCTTGAAGACGTAATTATTGAACCGGTTATTACGGAAAAATCCGTTCGCGAACAGGAGAAGAACAATCACTACACGTTCTCCGTTCACCCGGAATCAAATAAAATAGAAATTCGTAAGGCTATTGAAAAACAGTTCGACGTAAACGTCTCCGATGTCAGGACGGCAAACTACCGTGGAAAAGAACGTCGAGTTCGTTACGCATCGGGTTATACGTCACGCTGGAAAAAAGCCGTTGTGAGTCTTGAAGAAGGCGACCACATCGAAATGATGGAAGGTATGGTGGGTTAAGGATGAAACGTTATTCACCAACGAGTCCCGGACAACGACATTACCAGCCCGTTGGGAAAGAAGACTGTTCCGACGAAGGTCCGGAAAAAACGTTAACGGAATACTTGAATAAGAATGCCGGTCGAAACAATGACGGTAAAATTACCGTGCGAGGGCAGGGTTCCGGTAACAAACGATTATATCGCCAAATAGATTTCAAGCGTGACAAAGACGGTGTTCCGGCCAGTGTCGAACGTATAGAATACGATCCCAATCGATCGGCACGGATTGCCCTGTTACATTACGCCGACGGGGAAAAACGTTACATACTGGCACCGCGCGAACTTGAAGTCGGTGACACGGTTCAATCCGGTCCCGATGCGCCCGTCCGGCCCGGAAACGCCCTTCCGCTTGAGGAAATCCCGCTCGGGGCGTTCGTTCATAATATTGAAGTCAAACCGGGTAGCGGGGGGAAGCTCTCCCGGAGTGCCGGGACACAGTCCCAATTAGCGAGTAAAGACCAGGGTTACGCTCTGATCCATTTGCCGTCCGGACAGGGTCGTAAAATTAATCTTCAATGTCGGGCGTCGATCGGCCAGGTTAGTAATATTGAACATTTCAACCGTGAACTCGGAAAAGCCGGTCAGAATCGATATCGTAACCGGCGACCTATTACGAGAGGCATGGCACGAAATCCCGTTGATCATCCTCGGGGTGGTGGTGAAGGACGCATTAAGGGGGGACATCCTTATTCACCGAATGGTCGAATCACGGTGGGTCAAAAGACACGAAATAATAAGCGTACGGATAAGTTTGTGATTCGAGACATACGTGAGTAAATCGAGTATTACGTAAATTACGGAAATTGTGAGATCCCTGGAGTGTTTCCGGGGCATTAAACACAATCAATTTTCGTAATTGGCGTAATTCTCAATAGAAACGCAATTAACGAAACCCCGGAGGGGTTTTGACGAATGAGAAGTAAGAAAAAAGGACCTTACATTGATGATCACCTCCTCGAAAAAGTGGAGGATGCCAAATCGGGTGGAGACGACGTGATTAAAACATGGTCTCGTCGTTCAATGATTATTCCCGATATGGTCGGACTGACAATTCAGGTGTACAACGGAAAGAAACACGTACCCGTGTATATTTCTGAAAATATGGTTGGACATAAGCTCGGTGAGTTCGCACATACTCGGATTTTCCGGGGACATTCACGTACGGAACGTGTAATCAAGAAGCCGGGCGGATAAGCGCCGGAGGCACAGTAGTTAGTTTCTTGATCAATTGTGTGGATTAAGTAGATTCTATTGAATCGTTTTCCTTAATTCACTCAATCTGTTTAATTCACTTAATTTGTGAGTAAGATCCGGAGGATCGTAAAATGAATGCACGAGCCATTGCTAAAAACGTACGAATATCTCCGAAGAAGGCTCGCCCCGTGGCGGACCTTGTAAGGGATAAATCCGTACAGGATGCCTATGATATTTTACGTGAAACCAACAAACGCGCGACGGAGCCGATTCGTAAGGCTATCAAAAGTGCCCAATCCAACCTGGAGGACCAGGATCCGGCCGTGCGCGAGGAAGACATCGATATTCAGGAACTATGAATTGACGAAGGCACGACTTTGAAGCGTCATCAACCCCGTGCCATGGGTCGTGCAACGGAAATTAAGAAACGATCAAGTCATATCAAAGTTGTTGTTGGAACCAATCAATCGGAGGACGTATAACCTTGGGACAAAAAGTTCATCCGCGAGGATTTCGACTCGGTATCAATCAGGAATGGGAAGAACAGTGGTACGCCGAAGGACAGGAATTCGCTGATAATATTGAAGTTGATCAGGAAATTCGTGAAGAAATACAGGAGCAATATCCCCATGCATTAATTAGCAAAGTGGTTATTAAGCGTTTTGGGGGTAAAATTCGTATTGATATTTCGGCGGCCCGAACGGGAATTATTATCGGGCGTGGTGGTTCCAATATCAAAAAATTGCGTAATGACCTTCAGAATTTGGTTGGACAGTCTGAACTGGACATTAATATTGAAGAGGTCAGTACACCCGAAACCGATGCTCGACTTATTGCCCAGGAAGTGGCCAACAAGATTGAACAGCGTGTTCACCATAGACGGGCCATGAAAGAGTCGCTCCAGAATGCCACTCGCAAGGGAG
>JBDGPJ010000038.1:7343-13621 GCA_042219695.1 bacterium | reverse complement strand
GAGAATGATGACATCGATTCACGGTCGCCTCGCCAAAAAAAGTGCAAAAGTAAAGGTTAGAAATGAATCCAGAAATCGGTTCAAGTTGTATTTGATTCGTAGGAATTGTCATAATTTTGCGGCAATTCTGGGAAACCTCTTTTACTAATTCTGAACTTTTTTATCTGATTCGATTACTTTCTTCTCGACGAATTGTTTGTTGTTTTGGGCGGGTTTTACGGCCAGGTCGAATTCAATCGTTATGTCATTGTGGGCTTTGATCAGTCCGAATAGGGCCGTGGGGGGAGTTATATTAAAGTCACTCATTTTACGAGCAACGCTGGCATTTACTTTGAAATGTAGATTACCTTCATGTCGTAATTGAAGAGGGATATCGAGGGTCTTTCCTATACCGGCCAGGGCCAATCCTCCGTTTGTGTTCAACCGGAAAAATGGTGGTTTATTCGGTGGTTTTAACTTAACTTGTGCACCATTAAGTGAATAGAGTTGGTAAATAATTTTCGGCTGTTTTTGAATTTTAAGTGCTTCGTACATGTCTTCGTTCATGGCCTTCCGACCGCAGTCAAACGAATCCACCGGTATTTTGATCAATACCCTCGGGGGTGAGCTTACCGGTAGCTGTAGATCGGGTGTAAGAACGGGCACACTGCCCGAGTCGATTTTCTTTTCGACACGGTTTATAAATTGCTTGATTCGTTTGGTGGGGGCACCAACCTGAATAGCTCCCTCCACCTGTGAACTTTGGCAGGACCAGTGGTTGATAGTGGAGGACCCTTTTATTGTGACCTGGCTGTTTGGTTTTAAAACAAATATAGTCCGTTTTTTCTTGGCAAAGGAGGGACTAATAATTCCAACGATTAAAAAACACACAACCGATACAACACATATCAAACTACGATGACGTCTGTTTAATAGCATCGCTCGTTCACCACCAATAGAGCGTTTTGATTAAAAAATCAGGGGTGTGGGCGAATCTTGGTAGATTCGCCCACGTCCTTAAGGCCCCTGAAAGGAAGAATGGTCAGTAATTATTGCCCTCCGTTAGACGAGTGACTGGTTCGGGCAACCATTTGAAAATGGACCGTAACGTCATCGTAGGCCTGGATTGTTCCCCACATGGCCGTAGGTTTTTCGATGTTGTAACTTGACATTTTAAGACCTTTCTTACCCGATACGGTAATTGTGGAATCACCGCTTATTGTAACGGAAAGGGGCATTGAAATATTCCGTTGAACTCCGGCAATGGTAAGTGACCCCTTTGTTGATATCGTGAGGGGGCTCTTTTTTGATGATTTTTTTGAGTTCTTGTTCGACTGAACATCAACGTGGTTAAGCTTGTATTCGATCGTAGGATGTTTTTTTGCCTTGAGAGCCTTGTACATCTTTGGATCCATGCCTGATTTTTCACAGTGCATCTTTTTCACGGGAACGGTTAAATGGGTAACCGGCGTCTCCGATTGGTTGTTTTGTAGGGCTTTTTGTAGGCTCGACAATGTTAACTGATCCTGAACGATTGCTGATTCGGGAACACCTATAAATCCGTCCTTTTCAATATCATCACATGTCCAATCATGTACTGTTGAAGATCCCGTGATCTTCATATCACTTTTTTCCTGGTCGAATGAAAATTTGACCAGTGAATCGGAAACGGACGAGGCATGTACGGACCCGGCAAAAAGCAAGCCGAGTATTGCCAGGAACATCAAACTCCTTCTGAAATAATGGGTAATCGTCTTCATAGTAGTTCTCTCCTTAATTGATATTTAAGACGCACTTTATAGTTCCAGTTTGTAGTTCCAGAGTCTCTTGTCGTGTTTCTATCGAACGGGAATTCCCCGGAGGGGTGACCCTCCGGACAATTCCCGGCCAATAAACGGGATCCTAAATCGAGGTGAGGAAGGTTCCCCACCTCGATTTGAGGACAAACATGTATCCCGCTTATACCGGGTGGAAATGCTTGATCACATCCGGACTAAAATGTGATGGACATTTCCGATATCACGCCGCTGAACTCCTGATTGTCGAGATTTCCTGAATAGTCACCCAGGTTCTCGGCGCTAGCGTCGACGTAAGTGGCCTTCAGAAGCATCCGCTTCGTCAACCAGGCTCCTACGCCGGCCTCAAGTTGAGAGGCCTTGTCGGGGTTACTGCCGTTGGCTTGGTCCTGGACATCGCCACCCCCGACAGCGGTACCGGTTTCTTCCTCCAGAATATCCGCGTCGGCCACACTGTAGCGACCTGCGAGATAGACGTTGTCGGAGACGTAGTGGGTGACGTCGGCCCCGTAGTAGGTCCATTCTTCTTTCGGGGTTCCGTCAGCCGTGGAGTCTCCGGAGGTACCGTTGACGTCGGCGTCTTCCATCATACCAAAGTGAGCGTTGACATTCGTCTGGGGAGTAATATCCCAGTCGATGTCACCCTGGTAGGCCATGACGTCGTAACCGTTACCCGGGGAGATAAGTCCGTTGAATCCGTCCAGTCCTCCAAACCGGGTTCCCGTGCTACGATCGGTGGAGAAAAGGTGTCCGGGTCCGCCGTGGGCACCCTGGATTTCGGAGTGATCCACGGTGTAGTAGGATCCGGAAAGCTTCAAGTTGGGAGTCACGTTACCCCAGACCTTGGCGTGGTAGGACCAGCCGCGGTCCTTCTTGAAGTTTTCAGTAGAGTCACCAATTCCGACCCCGATTAATCCTTTCACGGGACCTTGATCGGCAATCACTTCCATACCGGGTTCGGTTGCTTCCGGCGTGACGAGATAATTACCGATTACCGGGTTCTCTTGAACGTCGGCGTTAATGGAACGCCGGTCCAATTGATCTCCAAATCCTACCGAAAAGTGCCCGGCTTTCAGGTCAATGTTCTCAAACACGGGGTTGAGTGCCGAGGCCGGGGAATTGTTGGGAAATTTGTTAACCCGGATGTATCCCTGATGTCCCCACCACCTGTCGGTCTTTACCCGGCTGGCCATGGTTACGTCAAAGAACATCTCCCAGTAGCCTTCTCGGGTCACACGCCAGTCCATGTTCCCCCAGGCGGTCTGGAGACTGGGTCCGATGTCCGGGGCGCCGCCGTCGCTATGTGACTCGTCGAACGCCTGAAATGTACCAGTCGTGTGAATCTCAGTGTACAGTGAAACATCCTCGTATTCTCCGATCTTGATCTCCGCGCTCAGCGGAGAAACGGCGGCCACGAGGAAGGCCGTAACAACTGCTAAAACAATAAACGATCTTGTATGTTTCAACGTTAAAACCTCCTTTGAAAAAATAAGTTCGATCAATGTGTTGCAATGGAATGCTTACCTCGATAAATGAAACAACCGAGTTACTAATCACCTCCGAATGTTCTTTTTTACTTGGGACCACAAATATACTGAATCCTGCACATCCCATCTACAGTAGATGACACGGAAATATAGCGGGTCTGACAGGAAGTTTTACGGTGGGAAACAAAAGCAGTGGGGGAAAATTACGGATGTTCGTGTACAGTTAGTGTTTTGTAGCTGGGATATGACGATAAAAAAGTAATAAATGGGAAGTATCGATTTGAGTGGACTAAGCTTTTTCCCATATTGGATATTGGATGAGAAAAGTTGAACCATGTTGATTCAACTTTTCAATTACGACGTAAAATACTTCCAAAAGAGAATGGGGTAATAAAAAAATTGTAAGTGTTTAATATTTACGCCCACAAAGGAGTATTCCACGACGGTTAAGTCGTGGAGGGATCTAATGTGGTTAATCAGCTTTTTCTTCATCGTGGACAAGTGCGACCATCGTGAATAAAACTGTGAAAGGAAATTACAAGTTTAAACCTCGTGTTAATAATTGGGCTAAATTGAAGCTGATACCCAGGGCTCGGGCGTAAGTCCATAGAGTAGTTTCAATGATTGGTTTTGGTTAACCTGTGGATTATAGGTAGCAACTTATTCTTGAGGGCTGAGAGAGTAGTTCGTGTCACTGATGTTTGGATCATAAAAAAAGTTGGCGCTTTACCGATCTTTCATACTGAATGAGAAAAGTTGTATTACGTTGGATTTGTTGTGGCAGGAAGTCGCGCTCAACTTTTTTGCAAGAAAAAATTGAGAACAACAAACCGGTTTTTTATAAGCATTTAGTGCTCAGTGATTGGCCTTTAGCTCACGGCAGTTTGCCTTGAAACGTTATTTAACGTTCACTGATCGGGGACGGCCGAAGGTTGACGGCTAACATTCAGTGGCTCAAGTGACCGGTGTATAGGCCATTGAACGAGGAACGGTTATAGGGTCAAAGCACCGTGCGATGTTCGTTTTGATACAAACAAAGGAAGTAAAAACACATTTTTTGTGTTCGGGGACGCTATGTCTTTTGGTCCGGGTTGGGCTTCAGCTTGAGTTAACAGGAGTGATTAGGCGGTAAAAAGCGCTACTCTTTCAGTATGAATTGTTTCCAAAAATCTCATCTAAGAATGAACAATACGATCGTAACCAGAGGATAGTACTGTTACTACAAGAAAAAACTATTCATCACCGATAAGGTTATGGTCCAGGGCAAAACGAACGATATCGGCACGGTTCTCAAATCCGAGGGTATTCATAATTTCGGAGCGGTGGCTTTCCACCGTACGGGGGCTAATATTGAGCTTTTCGGCCACTTCCTGGTTTGTGTGTCCCAGCGCGAGTTGTTTGCAGACTTCTACTTGCCGGTCGGTTAACTGATCGAGTCGACCGTCGGATTGGTCCCGGGGTTGTCCCTGGGGAGCATTAACCATTGCACCGGCCAGTTCCGGGTCCACGTACTGTTTTCCGTTGTATGCTTTTCGCACGGCACGAATGACATGATCCCCTGCCGATTTTTTGGTTAAGAAGGCGTTTACGCCAATTTTGAAAAATTCCCTCAAGTAATAATCATCGTCGTGCATGGTAAGAACAACAATGGGAAAGTGAGGGTGTTCTTTCAGAATGTCCTCGGCGACTTCACTCGTGGAAGGACCGGGCATACTTACGTCAAGTACGAGTAAATCGATCTCCTCCGGGGAAAACTGTTCCATAACCTCGTAGGCGTCCGAGGCTTCTTTGACCACTTCAAAGTCGGATTCCTGTTCGAGCAGTTCCTTGAGTCCATCGCGAAATACTTCATGATCGTCGGCCAGCATGATATCCATGTTACTCACCCTCTTCGGTCTCCATTGATTCTTCAATGGGGATTTCTGCACGTATTCGCGTTCCTTCTCCCGGGGATGATTCTAACACAAATTTTCCATCAAGTAGATTCACCCGCTCCTTCATCCCCTGGATACCAAGGGCATCACGCGGAGTTTCTTTTTTGAGTTGTTCGGGATTAAAACCGCGTCCGTCGTCTTCTACTAAAACTTGAAGTATACCGACCGAGTATTGAAGAATGATGCTAATGTGATCGGGGTTGGCATGTTCCACGGCGTTGAGTACTGCTTCCTGCACGATGCGGTATACGGCCGTGTCCAGTTCCTTGGAAAAATTCTGGTCATGCTTGAGTCCAACCCACTCGTAATTCATTTGTATTCCCGTCTGGTCCTGTAGATCCCGGACGTAGTCTTTTACGGCACAGGGGAGACCACAGTTGGATAATGAGGGTGGACGCATCTCATTGGACAAATCACGAACCTCCTCGATGGCATTTTCAACGGAGTCTTTTAATTCGCGACTCGCGTCCTCGGGAAGCCCCTGTCCATTGGAATCAAGGTTGTTGAGTTTTAATCGAAGTGCGGAAAGCGTTTGGCCGATTTGATCGTGTAGTTCCCGGGCGATGCGTCGACGTTCCTTGTCCCGGGTCGATAACAGCTTTCGAACGAGGTTTTCGGTTAATTTTTTTTCCGATATCAACTGTTTACGGTATTTCCGTATGGATTCCACGACGAGGGTCGTGAAATAAACGGATGCAAGAGCCACTCCTCCAAAAACAATGATGACACTCCCGACGTAATCTAATTCCTGATGCAGACTTAGAAATTGATTGGACGCGAGATAAAAATCGTAGTGGTGAAGTATTCCCCCGTATTCAAGAAGACCAAGGCCACCCAAAAGAATAATGGATCCACTGGCAGCAAGATAAGCCCCGATCGGTGAGAATAAGATGGCGGATATGATTACGTGCGGGAGGTAAAGTATGAATACGGGATTAGTAATCCCCCCCGTAAAATGGAGGAATAAGGTAATGAAAGCAAAATCTATGATGATTTGTACGGGAAGCTGGTATTTTTGGTAAAACCCCTTGTGATAAAGGAGCTGATATACACCGTTACAAGCGGGAAGAGAGATTCCGAGT
>JBDGPJ010000038.1:0-7333 GCA_042219695.1 bacterium | reverse complement strand
AGCGTTTCACTTCGAAAAGTCCCCAATAAAATTAAGATGAGTATAAATAGGGCGGAAACAAGCCAGCGAAGCCGTATTAACCATCCAATGAGCCGGGATCTGATTTTATTGTGTTGCTGAACGGCGGATTGTAGAGATTCCGTAAAGAATATATCAGCGGTGGCGTCCCGGGGATAAACCTGGAAAAAGTACCAGGAGATAAATACGGCCACGATCAGGGAGGTACCAACACCACGAAAAATGTGTAAATAATAAAGCAAATATCCGAATTCTCTACGCAATAATTCACGTTCGATAATTTCATAGCCCAGGAAAATAAAACCGACCAGTATCAAAGTGGAAAAGAATACTTTTAGAATGGATTCGTTCAGTCTGGGGGTTTTATCCATGGTCATAAATCCTTTGCTCTACCATCAAAATTGTATTTGAAAGTGAATCCAGGATTTTTTTAATCATATTGAGTCCGAAATAGGTTTTTAGATTTATTACGCTATGAGTCCACTTAAATAAGGTTGTCATGGCCCGGGCGTACGCAGGACCGTGGAGCCCGAGCTTGACCAGGCAATCCAACGTTAAATGGTTCGCTAATATACGCTGATGAGCGCAGTTACTATCAAACATCTTTATTCCTTAGCGCCCACAGCGTTAACGTTTCTGTTTGTTTATCGGGGTTTCCAATGTATGAAGTTACTGCTTCCTGCTTACAATCCACCCCTGACTATCCACCAATGGCTGTATTTTCTCTGCGCCTTTGAGACATTGCGGCAAATAACTAATTTCGGTATCTATAAGGGGGTAAAAAAGTGATTAAATCCATGTGATTGATTTACCGAGGTCATCAAAGCAATCGGATTAGTGTATACCCTTATCGTAAGGAAATATAATGATCCCCACAATTTTTTCATTTTTCCAGGTGTAATACCGGTGTATGATGCGAGCCAATTCCGAAGAATATCTTCTTCGGGAGCTAACATGGAAAATTCACGCCAGTGAAACTGGCGAAAATTTTCTGAACGACGATCAGTCGTCCAAGCAGTCAAGGACAATTGTAAAACAAAAACGTGATTGGCTCTGCTTGTTATTGACGGACTGTTCGTCCAGCCGGGTTAGCCCAGTCGGCAAGCTGTGAGAAGGTATTACGACAATTACACTCCGTAAATACATCTGAATGTATAATGGCCTGGTTTATACGACGATTCAAGTTTGACTGCTGTCTCGTAGAGCCGGTTAGTGCTTAAGATTTGTAAATCCTATGCGTAGCGGGATTGTGGATTTATAAAAAATGTCGATCTGTTTAGCATGAAAATTATAGAGTTTAATCTTCTGGGAGGTTCGTTCAAGGAAAATTGGCGCGTAATTTACTGAAAACCGGAAGCAGTATCAGGAGATTCATTAGCAAACGCCTTTATATCAAAATATCAAAATATTATTAATTGTTCAATTGTTGAATTGTTCAATTGTTCATACCTTGTTGTTAAAGTGTCGTTGTAAATTTTAGGTACTGGATTACGTTGTTTTTAGTTGGCGGATATTAGCAGTGAATCACAAATGTTTTAAAAATGATGGTTTTGATCGGGAGGAATTGTAAGCGGAAATGGGTATGGAATTAGTGATGATCGTGGGCACCGGGGGAACCTCAGTGGTCGAACAAGAGCTGTTGGATCTTCTGGTTCTCTTTATGATTGCCGGCGGTGTGTCCCTGTTTACCAAGAAAATACTTCAGTGGCCTTATACGATTGCCTTACTAATAGCTGGTTTCTTTGCCTCACTGATGGGACTTCAAATTGGTTTTACCCTGACACATGACATTATTCTGTTTTTGCTGTTGCCTGTACTACTCTTCGAAGGATCGGCCACAATCGACCTGGAACATATTGAAAACAACATTACTCCTATCCTTTTGATGGCCATTATCGGTTTAATTGTGTCGATAGTACTTCTGGGATTGGTGGGGCCGTACCTATTCGGTTTTCCTCTTTTGATCTCTCTGTTGTTTGCCACGATTGTATTACCCACTGATCCCATCAGTGTGCTTGCTGTTTTTGACGATATCGGGGCCCCGGAGCGCCTTTCCGTCCTTGTGGAAGGCGAGAGTTTAATGAACGATGGTGTTGCCGTGGTTATTTACTCTTCCCTATTAACCCTTCTCGCCAGTGGTAAAACGGGCGAATCGCTTACCACTCTGCAGGGGATTTTGGAGTTGGGAGGGGGAATAATTGTATCCAGTGTTGGTGGTGCTCTTGTTGGGTTAGCCCTGGGTTATATCGTGTACCGAATTATGGTCAACCTGGATGACGCCATGACGGAGATTATTCTGACATTTATCTTAATCTATGGAAGTTTTATGCTCGCGGAGCATTACCTCCATGTCAGTGGTGTAATTGCTACGGTGTTTGCCGGGTTATTCATGGGGAATCGCGGGGCCGAGTACGCCATGAGTCCCAAGACCAAGCTCAGTATTTTCAACAGCCTGGACACGGTATCATTTCTCGTGAATACATTTATATTTATCATGATTGGTTTAAAGACTCCCATTACCGACCTCGGTGCGAACGCTCACCTTATTATCCCCGCTATTTTGGCCGTGACCCTGGTTCGGGTAATAACCGTGTATCCATTAACGGAATTAGCCAATCGATTTATCCGAAATCCTATCCCTCTAAATTATCAGCACGTCATGGTCTGGGGAGGATTACATGCTTCTATACCAATTGCCCTGGTGTTGGGTCTACCCGAGGGAACACCGTACGGTCATCAGATGCGAGTGATGGTTTTTGGGGTTGCCGCGTTTGGCTTAATTGTACAGGGGTTAACCATGAAACCACTGGTCGAGTTCCTGGATATTGTAACGGAGTCCGAAGAAGGCGAATTATACCAGTTGCTGGTTACCAAGGCCCGTGCCATTGACGCTGCCATAGATTCGGCCGAAAATCTGCGCGATCGTGGAGAAGTCCCTTCCCACGTTTTTGACAGGGTGCTTGAAAAGTACAGAAGGGAGAAAAAGGACATTACGGAGACGATTTCCGATTTACTTCAACAACACCCCGACATCAAGAAACGAGAAATGCTTACCGGGGAGCGTCGAATGCTCAAGCGGGAACAGAGTGCAGTTAAGTCGGCTAAAATGAAGGGAACAACGGATGCAGAAATCGCGGAAGAGTTACTTGATGAAATCCGGTTCAAACTGGAAATTGTGCAGGAAGGGAAAAGCACACTTGAAGATCACGAAGAATTTGAAACCAGGGAATTGTGGCGTGAGAAAATTGAAGAATATGGCTTGTACGACAAGGAAAAAAATACACCTGACGAAGCCTGACCTTACTTTTTCGTACCTGGGGCTGGTGAGTTGTGGTTCAGTGATGGATTGAAACGGTGAGTAATGGTTCTGTTACATTAGCTTTCAAATGAGAGCGGGTTTAAATTGGTTTTCGGTGACCGTTTAACGAGGTGCTACGTTCCAACGTAAATGGACGAGTCAATTTCTAATCCGAGTCGTTCGAATTTTTGGTGGAACGTGGGTTTGACGCCCGAAGTCGTGTGGTTACCGATGACTTTACCGTCCTCAAAATCCTCCTGCTTAAATTCAAAAATTGTACTCATTTGAACATTTTCGCCCTCCATACCGATAACTTCACTGACTTTAGTGATCTTTCGGGAACCATCCTGCATTCGATCCTGCTGAATAATGACGTCTACGGCGTTGGCAATTTGCTTCTTAATGACATCCTCCGGCAGGTTCATTTCCGCCATCATCACCAGAGTTCCCAGTCGGGAAACGGCGTCACGGGGGCTGTTGGAATGTACCGTTGTGAGGGACCCCTCGTGTCCCGTGTTCATAGCCTGCAGCATATCGAGGGCTTCCGGCCCCCTGCATTCCCCAATCAGGATTCGATCCGGACGCATTCTTAAAGAATTTTCAACGAGTTCCCGGATCGTTACCTCTCCTTCCCCTTCGATATTAGGGGGGCGAGATTCACACTGGAGAACGTGTGGTTTCTGTAACTGGAGTTCTCGTGTGTCTTCAATCGTGATAATCCGCTCCGTTTTCGGGATGTAATTGGAGATAACGTTTAACGTGGTGGTTTTACCGGATCCGGTGCCCCCCGAAATCACCATATTCATCTTTGCTTTCACGCAGGCTTCGAAAAAATCCGCCATTCTCCGATCCATGGTGCCAAAATCGATTAAGTCCTCGTCGGAAAAGGGATCATCCTTGAAATCCCGGATCGTTATCGTGGGCCCAACGTCAATCAGAGGAGGAATAATAATATTCACTCGTGAACCGTCCTGGAGACGTGCATCGACGTAGGGTTGTTGTTCATCGACCCGCCGTCCAATGGGACGAACGATTTTATTGATAACCTGCCTAACGTGGGAGTCGTCTTCGAATGTGACGTCCGTTTGATGCATCTCACCGTCGCGCGGTTCAATGTAGACTTCGTCCGGTCCGTTTACCATGATTTCGTTTACGTCGTCCCGTTCCACGAGTTTCTGGAGGGGTCCAAGCCCGGTTATTCGATCGATCAATTCTTTAATAAGTGATTCCCGTTCGTTTTGTGACATCATGAAACCTTCTTTGGCGGCGATGTCATCCAGGGTTTTGGCCACGTCGGATCGAACCGCTTCGTCCTGTTTCTCGGGAGGAAGATCTTCAATCTCTTTCGTGTTAATGACGTTCAGGAGTTGCTCGTGGGTTTTTTCCTTGACTTTGGAATACGGTGAGTCCGTACTGGCGTTGCTTCCTTTTTCCTGTTCAGGAATCTTTTCTCGTTTCATGTGTTCGAGTAATCCCATGTATTTCACATCCCGTTGTCAGGAAGAAATATATGTTCCCTGAGAGTTAAATAAGAATCAAAATTAGTGGAGCGAATTAATCCTGTTTTCTTACAGTATTTGGATTAGTTTGGAATTCCTAATAATTGAATTATACAGGGGAAAGTGGTTCATAGTGAATAAAGTACTACCCGGTTATTCAAAATTTTGAACGCCCTGGATCACAATATAATTCACCCGTGATTTCCGAGGAACTCCAGATTGATGTGAGCCTTCCAGAAATTTTTAATTTATTCGACCGGAATACCCTTGTCACGAAGATGGGAACGGACTGTGTTTTCGACCGGTTCCTGCATGGTGTCGAGTAATTCCTGAGCTTCGTCGGGGATTTGGGACTGGGAATATATACTCAGGGCCGTCATTGCCACGATAAAAAGGACCAGCCCAGTTGCCCAGTGGTGAAAGTACCAGCCCACGGCGGCAAGTGGGACACCTACGGCAATTCCGATCCAACCCATGGCCGAGGGAATCTGGGCGTCAAACGTAAGTTCAAATTCACCGTTTCGTACAACGGACCGCCCGTCTAAATCCTCGGCCTTGCTTTCCATGTCGTTGGGGACTTCATCGGTGAGTTCCTCCGTTTCCGTGACCGCGTCCTCGGTTTTCTCCGGTTGGTCCTCGGCCACGGCCTCCAGGATAAACAGGGATTCGTATCCGGAGGGCATGGTGGCTCGAACCTTAGTTGTAACCTCTTCCTCCGTAATATC
This sequence comes from bacterium, assembly GCA_042219695.1. GTDB lineage: Bacteria > T1Sed10-126 > T1Sed10-126 > T1Sed10-126 > JBDGPJ01 > JBDGPJ01. The sequence goes on along the minus strand of JBDGPJ010000038.1, from coordinate 1,793 downwards.
GTTATCAATCCGTATATCACTTAATTGATCCCCGTAGTCGGAGTTCAGGGCTTGTTTGATTTGTTTGCCGGCGTCGGGAATAATTGTCTCCAGTTCCCGACGGGTTAGATGTCCGTCAAATCCCGTGGCTTCACGGCGGTCCCGTCGTTGTGCATCCTCGGGAATATCATCCTCGTTCTGTAACGTTGGGTCCATGTCGACCTCGGGATCGTGCATTTGTTGTTCCGCTTCCGAGCGTTGATCATCCTCGGAAATTTCTACAAAACCAAGTCGCGTACTCATCAAATTCGCCCCCTCGGTAGAGTAGGTGAATATATAATCATTCAAATTTAATCATACAAAGTTTGTATTACAAGGGTTTATTAGGAGTTAAAATGTAGGATCTAACCCGGTCCTCACTTGTAAATTTTGATTGGGTTCTGTGGGCTGTGGGTCGACAGTTTCACCCCGTTGAGCCCCCACATTTATAAGTTTTCTCGGAGTGACGTGATAAGATCATCGGGAACTGTTTCCAGGGTCCAATGAAATGAACCGGTGTGACCAAAAAGATGTCATCCGTTTTTTATAGAGTGGGCTATGTGGGGAACCTTTTTGTAACAGTCCAAAGGACATAAAATCGTGGAGATTTGACGGAGTCATAGAATTTCAAAATTCCAAAAAATAGAAGTTGTAAATTGGGTGATTGTAAAAGTGGTCGAAAAACAAGAGGTCGCTTATTCAAAGCAGGGGACCCTCGGTACCTTCGGCGGTGTATTTACTCCGTCGATACTAACCATTCTGGGCGTAATTATGTATTTGCGCCTCGGATGGGTGGTGGGGAATGCCGGATTGCTCGGCACCATGATTATCGTGACGCTCTCCGTGTTTATCACCTTTCTTACCAGTCTTTCCATTGCCACCGACCAGGAGGTCCGCATTGGTGGAGCTTATTACATGATTAGCCGGTCGCTGGGTATTGAAGCCGGGGGCGCCATTGGGATTCCCCTTTATTTCGCCCTGGCCTTTTCCGTCGCCCTCTATACGGTGGGGTTTGCCGAAAGTGTTATTGGGGTCTTCCCCATGTTAAGCGAGCGGTGGGTCGGAGTCATAACCACGATTTTCGTGGCCATCGTAGCGATGATTTCGGCCAGCGCCGCGATTAAGGTCCAGTATTTCATCATGGCCGCCATCGGTATATCCCTGGTATCGCTCCTATTTGGCAGTCCACTCGAGCAATCCACCATTGAAATGTGGGGGGCTCCGTCGGAGGACGCTGCCTCGTTCTGGAAAGTGTTTGCCGTGTTTTTTCCGGCGGTCACCGGGATCATGGCCGGTGTCAATATGTCGGGGGATCTGAAGGATCCTCCCAAATCCATTCCCTACGGTACGTTTATGGCCATCGGTGTCGGATACATTATCTACATGGGTTTACCGGTGATCCTGGCCAGCCGGGCCGATGCCGTCACACTGATCGAGGATACCTTGATTATGCGCCGGATTGCCTTCTGGGGTGATGCTATTTTGCTCGGGGTCTGGGGAGCAACCCTCTCCAGTGCGCTGGGCAGTATCCTGGGGGGACCACGTGTCCTTCAGGCCCTGGCGCGAGACGGAATCTTACCCCGCTGGTTGTCCTTCCTCGGGAAAGGGGCCGAGGACGATGACACGCCCCGTTACGGAACGATTCTCACGCTCGGTATTGTGCTTACAGCGGTTTGGTTTGCCGACCTGAACATGATTGCCCCCGTACTGACGATGTTTTTTCTGACCACCTACGGTGTGCTGAACCTGGCCGCCGGGTTGGAGCGGTTCCTGGG
>JBDGPJ010000037.1:0-9332 GCA_042219695.1 bacterium | reverse complement strand
CCGTTTCAAGAGATTTAATTGGAACTACGAACAATTCAATCTTTGTAAACGGTAATTTTTAGTAACGGAGCGATAGTATTTATGCGAGTACATGAACTGGCCGAAGAGCTGGATCTTGAAAGTAATGAATTGATTGATTTTCTGAGCAGTGAGCTTGACGTTGAAGTAGGCAATCACATGTCCGGTATTGATGATGACGTGGTGGATCTTGTACGTGATCACTACGGGAACGGTGATTCCAGGGCCGTTGAAGAGGAACAAACTGCAAATGATACGGGGGCCGATACAGAGGGCGAAGATGAAGAGTTGGAGGAGATTGAGCAGGAGTTAGAAGAAGAAGAAGAAGAAGAAGAAGAAGAAGTCGCGCCGGAGCTCGAACCGCTTATTATTCGGGGGAGTGTAACTCCGGAGGATCTGGCCGAACGGATGGGTATTGAAACCGGGGAAGCCGTTCAAACTCTGATGGGTATGGACGTGATGGCTTCGGCCAATGACACGATTGGTGAAGAGGCTGCCGAATTACTTGCCGAGGAATTCGGATATGAGCTTGAATTTGAGCAGGAAGGGGAGACACTCAGTTACCGCCGGGATTTTGAACTCGACATCGATGAGGTTCCCGAGGATGAACGAATCCAACGACCTCCCGTTGTGACAATTATGGGACACGTCGACCACGGTAAAACGCAACTTCTTGATACCATTCGTGAAGCCAACGTGGTAGCCGGTGAATCCGGCGGTATCACCCAGCATATTGGTGCCTGGGAAGTTACCACGGAGGCGGATGAGGACATAGTTTTTATAGATACACCCGGTCACGAGGCATTCACTTCCATGCGAGCCCGGGGAGCCCAGGTTACCGACCTTGTGGTACTCGTAGTGGCGGCCGATGATGGTGTTATGCCCCGTACCGTTGAATCGATCAACCATGCCCGTGCGGCGGATGTACCGATTGTAGTTGCCATCAACAAGATGGATTTACCGGAAGCCGACGCCGATCGGGTCCGTCAGCAATTATCCGAACATGAACTTATTCCCGAGGGATGGGGCGGTGACACCATTATGGTGGAGCTATCTGCCCTCGAAGGTGACGGGGTTGATGAATTACTTGAGATGATCGATCTCCAGGCGGACATGATGGAACTCACAACAGGTGACGACTTGCCCGTGAAAGGTACGGTCATTGAAGCGGAAGTCGAACAGGGGATGGGACCGGTTGCTACCGTACTTATACAGCAGGGACGTCTCGAAAAACGCCAGGCTTTTGTCACGGGAGTTACGTACGGAAAAGTTCGGGCATTAATTAACAGCGCTGGTGAGCGTGTCGACGAAATAGAGCCCGGTTCACCGGTACAGGTTTTAGGATTTGACGAAGTCCCCGAACCCGGTGACTTTTTTGAGGAAGTTGAGTCGGAATCCGAAGCTCGCGATATTGCCAAGGAACGCCTCGATGAACTCAAGGATCAACAGCAGGAACATGGTGCGGGGAAAGTCACACTCGATCAACTACAGGAGTTTCTCGAGGAAGGCAAAATTAAAAGTCTCAATATTGTCATTAAGGCCGATACCCAGGGGTCCACTGAAGTGCTTAAGGATTCTTTCGAATCATTTCAAAACGAGGAAGTGGAGGCCACGGTCGTGCACACTGGAGTGGGAGGTATCACGGAATCCGACGTTATGTTAGCCGATGCATCGGATGGAATGATTGTTGGTTTTAACGTTCGACCGGGTAGCCGCGCTCGCAAAGCAGCCAACGAGAAAGGTATTGAAATTAAGACGTATTCCGTTATTTACGAGGCTATTCAGGATATCCGGGAAGCGCTTGAGGGAATGCTTGAGCCGGAAGTGGAAGAACAGGTGCTGGGGCATGCGGAAGTCCGGGAAGTTTTCGACATTTCCGGCGTGGGTTCCATAGCTGGTTGCTACGTTGAGGAAGGTACGATTTCTCGTAATGCTCGAGCACGCGTTATTCGTGATGGAGTCATTGTTCACGACGGGGACGTGGGATCCCTGAAACGTTTCAAGGAAGACGTTACCGAAGTGGAAGAAGGGTACGAATGTGGTGTCGGAATTGAGGATTTTAACGACGTGAAGGAAGGCGACACCATTGAAGTTTATCGGAAAGAGGAAGTACGAGCGTCACTCGAACCCGCTTAATTCCTGAGTGAGTAAACGGGGACATGACGTAATTTTCTCTTGCGAGAAGCCCCGTTAAAGAGGTACTGAACCGTGTCGGCTTTTATCGGATCGATGGAAATTGATATATACTGTCCCGAAAACTTCTCACTGAAGGACAAACGTAGTGTGTTATCGAGTATCATTGAACGCGTAACCAATAAATTTAATGTTTCCGTTTCGGAGATTGATCACCAGGAACATCACCGGCTTTCCACCCTTGCTTTTGTGACGGTCGGTACCTCCCGTGAGAATGTTCAATGCCGTCTGGATGAAATTGAAGAACTGATTCACGGTAGACATGAGATACAAGTTCGAGATTTAAGACGTGCACTTTTATAACTATTTTTAAAACGAGTGTGTCCTCGATGTCATCTAAGCGTCAGCGTCAAATGTCGGAACTACTCAAGCGAGAAATCAGTCGGATTATCCGTCACGAACTGGACATCAAAGATAGTAAGCTTGTTTCAGTGACCCACGTGGAGGTTACGCCCGATTTTAAGATGGCAACGGTACACGTAAGCCACATTAAGGACGATCCCGAGGTGCGGGACAACACAATTAAGTTACTCAAACGTAACGAAAAGGAAATACGCTGGAACATCACCCAAAACCTGGATATAAAGGAAGCCCCTAACTTGCGTTTCCGTGAGGATACGTCCATTAAGGACGCTGCCCATTTGACGGATATCATGAAAGATCTTCAGCCCTGAAAGAATTCCTCGACCGGCGCGGAAAAAATACCACGATTGTAAATCCGGACCCCCCCGATCCCATTTTTCAGTTTTTACCCCATTTCGAATGGTTTAATACGGCGATTCCCGATGATTCGGTTGACGTGGGTATTGTGACTGATAGCGGAGACCTTAAACGGACCGGTGACGTCCAGTATTACCTGGAGGACCTGGATTACTTGATTAACATCGACCATCATCCTCAAAACGGGGATGTTGGTGATCTTAATCTCGTGAACACCTCCGTTTCCAGTGTGGGAGAGATAATTTATGAATTTTACGATTACATCGGTGAAGACCTCTCATCGGAAGCGGCACTTGCACTCTACGTTAGTTTGTTAACGGATACGGGGAGTTTCCGGCATTCAAATACCACCGCACGGTGTCACCGAATTGCCGCTGATCTAATCGAGCGCGGATCGTTTGAACCTCACGAAATTTATAATCGCATTTACGAACAGGAGAGTTTTGCATCTACTCGATTATTGGGACATATCCTGGCCCGTCTGGAACACGAGGACGGAGTCGTATGGGGAACTGTTCCTACCCGGTTGTTTCAGGAAACGGAAACCACTGAAGAGGACCTTAACGACGTCATTAGTTATATACGTCGAATCGAAGGATGTAAAATTGCTCTGTTATTCCGGGAACGCGACGGCAATCAGATTAAAATCAATTTTCGGGCCAAAGGAGAAATTGATTTATTGGAAATTGTTCAGGAACTCGGGGGCGGTGGCCATCGTCAGGCGGCGGGAGCAACCGTAGAAGGTTCACTGGATGAGGTTGCCAACCAGGTCGTCAGCCACGTTAAATCTTCCCTTACGGATTAACAGCGTGAATCTTTCGTTTGGTTACCTCAACATAGACAAACCCCGTGGGTTGACCAGCCGAGACGTCGTCGATCGGGTGGAGCAGAAGCTTGATATCAATGGGGTGGGTCACGGGGGCACTCTTGATCCGCTTGCCACTGGAGTTTTACCTGTTTTTCTCGGACAGGCTACCAAACTCATTCCATACCTTCATCAGCGTACTAAGGTTTATCAAGTAACCGGTCGACTGGATTGCAGTTCGGAAACGCTGGATTCAACAGGTGAAGTCGCTAAAATTTCGCCTTCCTCGTCCCCTGCACGGGAAGACGTTAATTCTGTCTTGGAACAGTTTGTTGGAACAATTAATCAGGTCCCTCCCAAGTATTCGGCCGTGAAACAGGGAGGGGAACCGGTCTACGAGAAAGCCCGTCGCGGTGAAGACGTCGATCTTGATTCCAGGGACGTTGATTGTCAGGAAATTCGTTGTCTTCAATACGATTTTCCCGAAATTGAATTAGAGATTACCTGCGGAAAAGGATTTTACGTACGATCGTTAATTCGGGATTTGGCCCGGGAGTTAGGAATTGGCGGTGGAATTGTCACTGAACTCACTCGACTCAAATACGGTTCGCTGGATATAGATCGAGGTGTTAAACCGGGACAGATAAGTCGAGGGGGACCGGGCTTTGCCCCCCCTGCAACAGTGGTCGATCACATGCCGCGAATTACCCTTTCCGGACGTCGTCTGGAATGGGTTTGTAATGGGACCTGGATCAAACGCGACACGGCGGAATACGGTGATGATTCCGAAATTCTTGCACTCGATTCGAATTCACGGATTGTGGCCATTTTGCGACCTGCCCGAGAAGACGACAAAGCCATGTGGCACCCCCATCGTGTTTTTAACAGGGAAAACGTGAGTTAAATCATGGAAATTATTAATGACATTCCCGATTGTTCCTCGCATCGTTCGGCGGCGATCGGTACATTCGACGGACTTCACCGTGGACATCGTGAAATCATCGATCGTACGGTTAAATGGGCAGAGGAACGGGGTGTCAATTCCAGTGTGGTGACCTTTGAACCTCCACCCGAACTTGTACTTACCGATCAGGAAGCCGTGGACCGCCGATTATTGACACGTGAGGAGAAAATGCGTACAATTAAGGATCTACAAGTTGATATTGTTTATGAAATTACGTTTGACCGTGAATTTGCTTCAACTTCCCCCGAAGAGTTCACCGATCGCATACTTTCCGATCGGCTTAATGCCCGGGCTATATACGTGGGTTCGAACTTCCGGTTCGGGCATCAACGTAGCGGAAACGTCTCCACCCTGAAACAACGGCTGGAGCCCGAGGGTGTTGAAGTACATCCGGTTGAAGCCATTGAGTACAATGGAGAACCGGTCAGTAGTACTCGGATTCGTGAATGTATTCGATCCGGTGAAATAAGCCGAGCCAATGAACTTCTGGGACGCCAATATTTCGTTCACGAACGACGTATCAGAGGGGAAGGTCGGGGTCGGGAAATTGGATTTCCGACGTTGAATTTCACCCTGGAACGGACGATACGCCCTAAACACGGAGTTTATTGTGTTTGGGTTGGATCGAGCCAATCGCTCCCGGGAGTTGCCAATATTGGTACTCGACCTACGGTAGACGATTCGGAACAAGTGGTACTTGAAGTTCATATGCTGGATGAAGTACCGGAAATTCCCCCGGGAACTCGGGAACGGATTTTTCTTGGTCCGTTCATTAGAAATGAGCGGTCCTTCGAATCGGTTGACGAATTAAAACGGCAGATCGAACAGGATGTACAACAAGCCGAGAAAACGTTTGATGAACTGGACTCTCCGGATCATATCCGGGATTCCGATGCAATGAAATTATGCTAATTAAGATTCAAAGGAGGTAACAAAATTGGTACAAACAGCGGAGGAACGAGCAGAGATTGTTGAACGTGTTCAACGTCACGAGTCGGATTCGGGATCGCCCGAAGTGCAGATTGCGTTACTAACGGATCGAATTAATGATTTGACCGAACATCTCAAGGATCACCCCAAGGATCATTCAAGTCGACTTGGGCTGAAGGAAATGGTTGGTAAACGTCAATCACTTCTGGAATACCTGAAAGAAGAAGACGTGGAACGGTACAATGAATTGGTTGATGAACTCGATTTAAGAGCTGAGTAATGAAGAGATACGAATTTTTTAGGAGGTTTTTGTAAGTTAATGGAGTACACAGGTAAAGTTGACGTTGGTGGACGGGAATTGACATTTCGAAGCGGAAACCTGGCTAAGCAAGCCCAGGGAGCCGTGGAAGTAATTTACGGAGATACGATTGTGTTAACGGCAGCTAGTATTGGGGAGAGTAAAGATACGGACTTCTTCCCGCTTACGGTTGAATACCAGGAGATGGCTTATTCGGCCGGTAAGATTCCGGGTGGGTTCTTCAAGCGAGAAGGGAAACCCAGCAGTCAGGAAACGGTATCGGCGCGCCTGACGGATCGTCCGATCCGTCCGATGTTTCCCGATGATTATCGCCGGGAAGTGCTGGTTTGTTCGACCGTGCTAAGTTCGCACAACGAAAATCTGCCCGACGTACTGTCGATTAACGGGGCATCCACGGCACTTATGATTGCCGATTGTCCGTATGACACACCCCTTGGTGCAGTACGTATTGGTATGGAGGACGATGAACTTCTGGTGAATCCGTCCCACGAGCAGGTTGAGGAAGGTCGACTCGACCTGGTTGTAGCCGGAACGGAAGAAGCTATCTCAATGGTGGAGGCCAGTGCCAGCGAAGTTTCCGAATCACGAATGCTGGACGCAATGGACCTCGCCCACGAAGAGATCCAGGACATTATTCAGGCGCAGGAGGCCATCGTTACCCAGTGTCAGCAGACACAAACGGGTTACGTACCTCCCGAACGGGACGAGGACTTTGAGCAGGAAGTTAAGGACGCCGCCCGAGACGACCTAACGGAAGCACTTTTCACCCCCGACAAGAAGGAACGTTCGAACGCGAAGTCCGAGGTTGAGGAAAAGTACGAGGAAGAGTTCCTCGGCGACCTCGACGAGGACGATGACGTTGACGTAAAAGAGCGTTCGTTTGAAAAACTTGAAAAAGAAATAATGCGTGAAGCCATCCTCGAAGATGGTGAACGTGTGGATAACCGTGGAGCAGACGAGGTACGGCCGATCAACATCGAAGCCGGCCAACTACCGCGTCCTCACGGTTCCAGCCTGTTCACCCGTGGTGAAACCCAGAGTCTTGCTACTCTTACCCTGGGTGCCCCGAGTGAAACTCAGCGACTGGACTCGATTCACGTCGACGACGAAAAACGTTTCATGCTTCATTACAACTTTCCGCCGTATAGTGTCGGTGAAGCATGGCCCATGCGTGGTCCCGGTCGTCGGGAAATCGGTCACGGTTTAATGGCCGAAAGCGCCCTTCGTCCGATGCTTCCCGACGAAGAGGAATTCCCCTACACGATGAGAGTCGTTTCGGAAATTCTGGAATCGAACGGGTCAAGTTCGATGGCCTCCATTTGTTCCGGATCACTGGCGTTGATGGATGCCGGGGTTCCGATTGATGAACACGTGTCGGGTATTGCCATGGGTCTTGTAACCGATGGTGATGATTACGAAATACTCACCGATATTCTCGGTGACGAAGACCATGCCGGTGACATGGACTTTAAAGTTGCCGGAACCCGTAACGGAGTGAACTCCCTTCAGATGGATATTAAGATTGAGGGAGTCACCCGTGAGATTCTCGAGGAAGCCCTCGATCGAGCTCGTGAGGCCCGTTTTCACATCCTGGATATTATGAATGAGACGATTTCCGAACCCAGGGAAGAAATTTCCGAGTACGCGCCTCAGATTTTCACGATGGAGATTCCCGAGGACAAGATACGCGAACTGATTGGACCCGGTGGTAAGAACATCCGGAACATCATCGACACGACCGGTGCCACGGTCGACGTCGAGGATGATGGTACTGTATTTGTCGGTGCCGAAGACAAGGAATCCGGCGAACAAGCCCGTGAAATGATCGAGGAGCACACCAAGGAAGTCGAAGTTGGAGAGATCTACGAAGGAAAAGTCGTAGCCACCAAGGACTTCGGTGCCTTTGTCGAGGTGCTTCCCGGGCAGGACGGATTGGTTCATATCTCCGAACTGGCCGATGATCACGTGAATAACACGGAGGACATTGTCGAAGAAGGCGACACGATTACCGTGAAATGTACCGACATCAGCAAGAAGGGTATTGAACTTAGCAAGCGAGCTGCCGATAAAGAAGAAGGACAGCGAGAAAACCAGGAAGACGGTCAACCGCGTGAGACCTCTTCCGCACGTTCCTGAAACTGAGGTTCGTTTATAAGTTCGTATGAGCTGATCGCGCGCTCGTAATAAGCAGTACCGGAAGCGTTCGAATTCTGGAATGGATATGGGAATCGTTATGGATCTGCAGGTTAACTGGCGCGACATCGCCGGATTATTCGGTGTCTTCCTGTTCTTGTTTGTCGTGTTGAGCCTTGTTTCGTATACCCCGGTGGACCCACCCGCAAGCAGTTCATCGGGCGTATCAAACTGGGCCGGCCGATTCGGAGCTCACCTATCCCACTACCTGTATCTATTCCTTGGTTACGTCGCCTGGATACCCGTTGCCATCCTTGGTTGGATATCGTTGCGGTTGTTCTGGCCTCACCAGTACGAGCACAGCTTAGCTCAGTCCACCCTTGGTTGGGTTTTGATGTTAATTGGTGCTTCCGGCCTCGTGAGCTTTCTATCGGGGGCGTCCGGACATCGTAATATCATTGGCACGTACCTCGTGGATCGCCTGAGTCCATTCCTGGGCTCGGCGGGAGTCCTGCTTGCTTTCCTATTTCTGATTGCCGTGGGCTTTGCCGTTTACGTCAATCGTTCACTTTCCGAAAAAATAAAAGATTTTGGCAACATGCTGGAAGGGTTAGGTCAGCGAGGGCGGGATCTTGGAAATTGGGTAAAATCCCGGTGGGATCGTTTGTGGGAAATTATCGTTCAGACCTGGCAGGATCACAGCCCGACGATCAACCGTTCGACGGCAACCGCAACTGCGCAGGCCTCAAGCACCAGTACGGAAACTCCCGAGACTTCGACGCCACCTTCGACATCAAGCCAGAAAAGCGGTTCACCGGGGGAAGGTTCTGGTGGTCAACAAAAAAGCGACGATCAAGAATTGTCTCGAAACTCAGGCGATCAGGACAGTGATGAGGCTGAAGAAGAGGAAGAAGATACGGATGGGAAATCAATAGCGAACGTTGAAATCAACCGGGATGATAACGACTCGGAAGATGAAACACAGGAGCAACCCGATGCCCCCGATCAATCCGGTGCGATTGAAGTCAGGCAGGATCGGCCCAGTGTGGATGAAGCTGATTTATCCGGTTATCAACTTCCCTCGAAAGATTTACTTGCTTCCGGCAAAGCCGACTCGATGGCCCCGGACGATGAAACGCTAAAAGAAATGTCCGAACGGCTCGAAAAAACGTTCGAGGAGTTCGGGATTGATGCATCGGTATCCGCGGTCAGTCCGGGTCCTGTCCTTACCACGTACGAAATTGAACCCG
>JBDGPJ010000036.1:5125-10075 GCA_042219695.1 bacterium | reverse complement strand
GAGCCGTCCGTACCCATACTTCAGGTTCTCGTGGGTGCCGGTATGGTTGACAGCATTTTGCTGTTCCACACTCCTTTACTGGTTGCAATGGGTGCAACGGATAAAGATTTTTATTTAACAATTACGAAGTCCATGATGCTTGTCTTGTTTTTTCTAATGGCCGTACACGTCAATATTGTCACTGTGGCCCTCGCGTACGTCTTAGCTTCACTGGTAATGCTTCCGGTGGCTTTTCGTTTTGTACAGGATTTTGTTGGGGTAACTCCCGGGGATTACTTGAACTCCGTTCAACCCGCTCTCCTCGGGACCATTGGGGTAGTATCAGGAGTATCAGTTTCCATGTATATTCCCTATCTGGAAGGTGATGTGAAGTCCTTGATTGGAGGAATCGTATTGGGAACGACGGGTTTTTTTGTTATGACGGGATTGTTCAGTCGTGAGAACTTAAAAGAAGTTTATGAACTGGCTTTAACGTTTGTAACAAGTAGCCAATCAGCGTCCGATTATCTCATACCGGGAGATTAACGTGTGAACATGAGCGAACAGGACGTGTTTTTTCTGCTGGGAGCGGCCAAAGCTGGCACTACGACGCTACATCACCTGTTGAAACAACATCCGTCGATCTGTATGTCCCGTCCCAAGGAACCCCAGTTTTTTGAACGGGACGAGGAATGGGACCGGGGAAAAGAATTTTATTTTAAAAATTATTTTCCCCATTGTGATTCCGAATCGATTGATTGGTATGGTGACGCCCGTCAGCGGAACCTATACCTTCCCTGGGTTCCGAATCGTATACATCAGGCTTTTCCGGAGACAAAACTTCTGGTTATTGTAAGAGATCCGGTACAAAGAGCATTCTCACATTACTGGCATAACCGAAGGCACGGACGTGAGGAATTGGAGCCTCTGGAAGCTATGAAACGTGACGAGCAACGAATACAGTCCGGAAAAACCATGGATTCAACGGAGGAAAAAAAACGGTACCAGGAGTCGATTCGAGAGAACCGGGGCCTGTACCGAACGTACCTGGATTCGGGGTATTATGCGCAACAGCTCAAGCGGTACGAGCATTTTTTTGATCGGGATCAGATCAAAGTGTTAATTTTTGAACGATTTGTACGATCCCCGGTGGAGTCAACGCGAAGCGTGTTTCAGTACCTGGACGTAAAACCGGACGTTACGCTGGAAACGGCCCAAAAAAACAAGGGTTACGTCCCCAGAATACAGTTGGTTCAGCGATTTATTCACAACCTTGGGGCTACGGTTTTGAGCCGTTTGGTACCGGACGTTTTGAAACGGCGGATCAAATCAATGGTATCCGAGAACCGGGATTACGAGGAACTTCACCCGGACACGGCTCGCTGGTTGTACAAGCATTTCGAATCCCATAACGAAAAGCTGTATGATTGGTTGGGAAGCTCCGTCGAGGCCTGGGAAGCGTCACGACAATCATTAACCGGTCAAGGCGACACTGGATAAGATGACTTCGATACGCCAATGGTTGATGAAATGTCCTCTGCAGGTAGAGCTACCCATACGTCTCGTCTGTAAATGGCCCGATCGATTTCTTTCTCAGTTGAAATATTACGGGGAGTGGTACGATTCGTTTTCTGCTAAAGGAATGTTCCAGGAGCAACCCTGGTTACCATTTGAGTGTATTGAATGGTTGGACCATTACCTTGATATGGAGATGAAGGTGTTTGAATGGGGGACGGGGGGATCCACGGTTTTTTTTGCAAAACGCGTAGAGCAAGTCTGGTCGATCGAACACGATTCTGATTGGTACAACCGGGTAAACAATGAATTGAACAATCGTGGGATGAATAACGTGGAACTAATGTTGGAACCACCCGAGGACAGTAAGGAGAGTACCGTTGAATACGGCTCCGAAAAGAAACCGTACCGGGACGCATCGTTTCGATCTTACGTTAAATCCATCGACAGGTCGGACGAATCTCTTTTTGACCTCGTACTGGTGGATGGCCGTTGTCGGATGGGATGTCTTAAAGAAGCAAAATCACACGTAGCATCCGGTGGTTGTATTGTGTTGGATGACGCACAAAGGTCACGCTATCAACAGGCCCGTTCAATCATGGAAACCTGGTCGGTCGAACGGGTTTTCGATGGTTTAAAACCGGCCACACGTGGCCGTGCCCAAACTGTTTTATACAGGAAGTCCTCGAGTTGAGTCGCCGGCTACTGTTCTTGCTTTCCACGTTTGTTCCCGCCGGAGGGACGGGCTGTTTGAGGATGGTAAAGTGGATTAAATACCTGGATCAGATGGGGTGGCAATGTGACGTAGTGACCGGAACAACCGAATCACCCGAATACCGGGATGATTCGCTGGTGGAGGACGTTCCTGATTCTTGTAATATTTACCGTATGGATTACTCGGGAATGTTTCCCGCGGTTACGTACAGAGTAGTCCGGGAAGTACGTAAGCTAGCGTCGGAGAATTCCTACCGATGTTTAATTACGACGTCTCCGGAAGATCGGAACCATGTATTTGGTTACGTGGCTTCGGTTTTTTCCGGAATGCCGTGGATTGCGGATCTTCGTGACCCGATTGAAGGGAAGGGGCAGTTCCTGAAGAGAAGTGTGTTAAAGAGAGCAAACGCCGTTACTACGGCATGGCCCGTTGACGATATACTGAAACCGGAAATAGCACAATATCAGGAGACGCGATGGATTCCGAACGGTTACGATTTGGACGATTTTCAGTCAGCAAATTCAACACGGGAGCATTCCCGTGTTACGTTTTTACACACGGGGAGTTTACATGCCCCGTACCAAAATCCCCTACCGGTATTGGAAGCCGTTCGAGTACTTCGGGATCGAGGAGATATTCGTGATACGGACTGTGAGTTTCGATTTATCGGGGCCATTATAGGGGACGAACTCGAAAATACCGTTCGTGATTTTTTGTCGGAACATAATTTAGAAGAACTGGTAACGATAAAGCCGTTTGTGGATCACATGCAGTCCATACGGGAAATGAAACAGGCGGACGTGGGGATGATCTTTAAAAACCGTCCAAGTCTTTCCTATAAATTTTGTGAATACCTGGGAGCGGGGCTTCCAATTCTCATCTACAGTTCCGGTGATTCTCCTATGGAGGAATTTTCCCGTGGAGAAGACAGTATACGGTTTGTACCGTGGGGGGATCAGGACCCATTAATAGAGTCTATTAATGAATACGTTGACAAAGACGAACGGGTCGAACCCGATCAATCGATTAAAGAACGTTTTTCCTACGAAACCATTCGAGATCAAATTTACGATGTGCTGGAATCGTTTTGATCACTCAAATGTTCACGAAGAGAAATGCGTGATGGGGTTGAATCGTCTTGATCATCCAGGTGTTCATCAAGAGAAACTCTTCCCGTTTCCTGACGTTTTTTGAACTCCCGTTCCGATTCACGACGATGAATATCATGTAAGGTGTCCCCGGGTTCGAGTTCCAAAATAATCAGGTAATTAGCCAGAATGAGCCCCGAGAAAAAATAGATGGGTTCGGCAGTTCGAATGGCCGTAAAACTCGTGGCCGCCAGCGCATGAAACACCATTCCCGCCAGTCCTGCCAGGAAACCAAGGTTCAACTGGGCGTCGATTTTTTTGAGTGATTGCCTGAAATTGAACCAGGCTCTGCTTACGTAGTGCCAGAAAACCCAGAGAAAGGATAGTAATCCAAACACCCCGGTTTCCACACCGCGAAGAACAAACTCGTTGTCAACCTCGCCCGGTGGAATGTAATAAAGTCCTTTCCCAAGGAAGGGATTTTTTATGATGGTTGGAATGTACAGTTGCCAGGCGTTTAGACGAGCCTGCCAGGCGGGAGTTAGTTCCACTTTTGAAAACGCGTAATAAATGCTCATCAGCCGATCGAGCACGTTCCCGGGGAGTAAACTCAGGGCTATAACCGGCATAAGTGCGATTACGATGAGAATTTTCGGTTCCCGCACAAAGCCCAGAAATACAAGACCCATCAACAAGCCGACGTAGCTGGAACGAGATAACGTCAGGAGTAAAGGATAGACCATAATGAGAATGCAGGCTCCCAAAATTAATTTCCATTTTGGAGAAGTTTCCTCCAGGAAAAAACCACACATAACGAGTACGTGAAACATTAGGTACCCCCCGAAAATATTTGCCGTTTCAGTAATCACGCCCCTCAGGCGATTAAGACCGTCACCGCCAGCCTGTCCCGTGAAGGCCGAAAAAATGTCTCCCCCTTGCAATCCGACCGGAACCAGGATGGATTGCAGGGCCAAAAACACCGCGGCAGCCAGTCCACAAAAACAGAGGAAACGTATTCCTTTCCGAGATTGGACAATATTAAAGACCAGCAGAAAAATCAGGATGTACTCAACGTGTTTCAAGAAATGAAAGAATGCACGAACGCGGTTTAAGTCGGGATCCACGATAAAGGCGTGTAACGTGGCGATAGCCATAAAAAACAGG
Organism: bacterium; assembly: GCA_042219695.1. Taxonomy (GTDB): domain Bacteria; phylum T1Sed10-126; class T1Sed10-126; order T1Sed10-126; family JBDGPJ01; genus JBDGPJ01. Next base: position 5,614 of record JBDGPJ010000036.1, on the reverse strand, counting down.
AAGGAAATAATAGGAAGTATGATACGTGATGGCTTCAACCGCCTCCTGAGGTTGATTTGCCGGAGGAACCAGAAGATAAATATTACGGGCGAGGACGAGTTCCCCCGCGAGGAGAACAAATAGTCCCTGAACTTTTATTAAGTTGAATACAAGCCCAAGTACGAGGAAAAGGAACAGGATGCTAAGGAACTGAATCATGGTCGTTCAGGAACGAGCGCTTCGTACGGGGGATGACTCCGAGTAGTAGGAATAATAGCCCGGTAATTCCTGTGTGACTTGATTCAAAATGGTACCGAGAATTTGAACGTCGACGTCTTCGAGAAGATGTTTGGCGTGCTGGGCCTCTCCACGTCGGACCGTGCCGGAATTCAATACCATGAGAACTCCGTCCGACAGTGTCGAAAGAGCCACCGAGTCAATAACGGAATTTAGCGGGGGACAGTCCATTATTATGATTCCGTATTGATTTCGGGCATGTTGCAGTAAATC
>JBDGPJ010000036.1:3630-5015 GCA_042219695.1 bacterium | reverse complement strand
GTTCAGTGTATGTTCGAGTTCCAGTTCTCCATTGAGAACGGTGCTGGTCCCCTTACTGTTCATCATTCCCAGTATTTTGTGAATTTTTGGGGCTCGGAGGTCCATGTCCATCAACAGGACCTGTTCCCCCTCGCGGGCCAGGGAAACACCGAGGTTAAGTGAGGTGTATGATTTTCCTTCACCCTGAACCGCACTGGTAATAAGGATGACCTTCTTGTTTTGTTTTTTCAGAAGCGATTGCTCGAGTACCACGCTAATAGAATGATATCGCTCGCTGAGAGGAGTCTTCATGGGATTTTCAAGCAGGTTTAGTTCTTCCTCCTCCACTTTGGGGATACTCCCCAGTACCGGTAAACCGAGGTAACGGTGGACGTCGAACTTACTGACTATTCGGTCGTTGATGTATTCCAAAAAGGAGCCGGTTGTGATCCCCAGTAGAAGCCCGGCAAGAATCACGAAACCGTATGTTTGATAATTCGTGGGATAGCTTACCGACGTTGAACTGGGTGAGGAAATCACGGTGGCACTTCGATTGAGCAGGGATTTGTTAAAGCGTACCTGGTCCAGACTGTAATGCATTTCGTTCAGCCGGGTGCTAACATTTTCAACCCGACGCTCGAGTTCCCGAAGATTCGATTCGTCCATGAGTAATTCCTCAATGGGAGCTCCGGTACGATAACGCTCCGGAAATTTTTCCCGGTAGGTTGAACGTAGTTTTCGCTTGATGGAGTTGACCGCGTTTTGGGCCGTTTTAATTTTGGGATGTTTTTTACCATAACTGGCCCGCAGTGAATCCAGTTTATTGACGTGGTTTCGGTAACGCCTGGATAACTGACTGATTTCACGTGCATTCGATAATCGGTTTTCCAGCTTGTCCAAACGTTGGGTGGTTCGGTTCACCTCCTGTTCGATGGTTTTTTCGGCACTGCTGAGACTTTCTTGGTTGTTATTACGATCGTACTTCAAAAAGGCTTTCGTGATGGCCTGTGTTACTTCAATAGCCCTGTCTGGTTCGTTGTCGGTGTAGTACACGTCCACGAAGTCCGTGTTTTGTTCGGCCTTAATACTCAACCCCGAAAAAATAGCGCCTGAATGGATATCGATGCCACGCTGTTTCAGACGGGTGACCGCGTCTTCGACAACGGGTTTACTCTCGATCAGGGAAACGCGGGTATCCCAGCTCGGCATGCTGATGACGGGCATATCCTGCCACTCGGGAGGGAGTCTCAGTAAAATTCTTGCCTTGGCCGTGTAGGAAGGACTCTGGGTGAAGAAGAAAATGGAATAGCCCAAAATCACACATAGAGAAACGAATAATATCGTCCATTTACGCTTCCGTATGACTTCAAAATAGTCACGTAATTCCACGAGTTATTCAGACACGT
>JBDGPJ010000036.1:0-3606 GCA_042219695.1 bacterium | reverse complement strand
AAAACCCAACGGTTTTAAGTAGTTGGTCCAGTGTGTCGAAATGGGGCCAGAAGTTGGTTCGCACGTAAACCAGGTCCCCGTCGCGCAAGGTTATGTTTTGCGAGAGGTCGCCCTTCACGTATTTTTCGTAATTAACGTAATACACGTCGGAGTCGTTCCCGGTTTTTCGGAACACGTATATTTTTATTCGCTGGCTATTTTTGGTGAGAGAGCCCGCCCTCACGAGAGCATCCATCACACCCTCACCCCGTTCTAATTTTACGTGTTTTGGACTTCCGACGGCACCCACGACGAGGATTTTGTTTTTTCCGAAGGATTTGAAATTAATGCGGAGGTCGGGATTCGTGAAATAGCCGGGTTTAAGTTTGTCCTTGAGGAGTTCGGCAAGTTCATTTGTTGTTTTACCGGTTACGTTGACCGTACCCGCAAACCGAAAATCGATGTTTCCGGAGGGAGGAACTGTGAATTCACCTCCCCATTCCTGTTCGGCGAGAACCACCTCGATGACGTCGCCGGGTCGTATCGTGATAAATTGTGTGTCGGGTTGCTCGGGAGCGTCGGAGGCAGGAGTCAACAACTTAGATCGATCGGTGTCGGCCGTCTGTTTTTGTGTTTTTTGCCCGGGAGGGGATTCTTCCGGCGAGGGGAAGGAGGTCCCCGGGGACGACATGACCGGTTGAACCCCGAACACCCATATTGAGGTGATTACCAGTACGGCGGGAACTATCAGGTAGCGTTTGGCATTGATATTTACCGGGTACATCTGAATAACTCCATTCCAATCATTGGTAAACTCGTTGTAAGACTCAAATGGTAATGGTTCCCTGATCCAGTAGGGTACTATTGGTTTCAGTGTCGGCGTGACGTAAGGAAACTGTTAGTAGTTTTTGGCCTGGGTACGAACGAAAAGAAGTCGGCCAATAAACGGTCCGTTGGAGTCTATTTACCAGCGGAAAAGACTTGGTGTGTTTGGCTGGGGACTCAGTCGTTTATTCCAAAAAAGTCTCGTGACGAGGACAGCACGTGTTTAATTTCGTTTTCGGTTATATCGGGGAGCAGAGGTATCAAACGTAAACGTTCGTGTAATTTTTCACTCTCCGGGCAATTCCACTTGTCTTTATGAAGGGAAAGAGCCTTATACACGGGACGTTTCACCTCTATACCCCGTTCTTTCATGTGTTTTTCGTAGGCCTCCATTTTATCGTGAGGCCCCTCAATGATGTATCGATAGAGTGCATGATTCGGTGGGCGATCCTGGGAATGAATGTCATTAACTTCGGAAAAGTGGCGATCGTAACGCTCGGCTGCTTCCCGTTTGTGATCCTGGTGTTGAATGAATTTATCGATCTGTTCCAGGGCGATAGCGGACAAAACATCGGATAAGGAAACATTGAACGTCTCACGAAATGTATCCCTTCCATCGTACTGTTTGAGGTCCCGTATTTCGTCGACAAAACGTTCGTCGTCACTGGCAATAAATCCCCCGTAACCGGCGGGAATTTGTTTGGTGGCGTAGAGTGAACCGATTGAAGCAAACCCTTTCGGCGAATTCTGTCGACGCCCAACCGCCTGTGCAATGTCGTCTAACACGGGTACGTCCAGGTTGTACAGGTCACGATCTCCGGCGGGATAACCAAAATTATGGACCAGTATAATCAGCGCCGTGTCGGGGGAAATGAGGGATTGAACCGTTTCGTGGGACGCACAGTACGTATCTGGGTCAACGTCTGCAAGGATTGGTTTGGCTCCCGTGTGTAACACGGGATTCAGTACGGCCTGGCAGGTATAAGAGGGGAGTATAACTTCATCCCCCGGCCCAATTCCACTGGCTTCCAAGACAATTCTAAGGGCACTGGAGCCACTGTTTGTTGCCACAACGTGTTCGCGGGAAAGTAGATCGCTCAGCCGTTCTTCAAGGTTTTGAGTTCGCGGTCCTTCGGCCGTGTAATTGGACTCGAGAACGGATTGCACGGCTTCCAATTCACGATGATCGTAATCGGGACGGGAGGATGGAACCGAGATATTCACCGTCAGGTGCGATCCTGTAATTCGGAGGGAATCCCGAGATCGTCCTCCGTCTCTTCGTCTTCGTCGGACGTTGAACGTAATTCGGGTTGTGATTCCGAGTCCGAAGCAGAACCATCGTCATTACTAATTTGTTTCGAATCGGATTCGTCCGTTCGAAACTCGTTGATTTTTTCATGAATTTCATCGTCAGTGGGTTCTTTGTTGGCAACAAACGAGATGATTTTTCGTTGTTCCTCAACCGGGAAGTCCTTGATTTCCCGGGCGATGTCCTCCCCGACGATCTTCCGGTTGAGAGCCCGTTTTGTTACCGGGGGGAGGTCCAGAATCCATTCACGCTTGGTGATTTCATGGGGGGATTTCCCGATCAGGTCACCGAGTTCCTCCACGCTCATATTTTTGAACTCCGTGCGAAGTCGCTGGTACATGATAGCCTTATCCACGTTGCTCATCGGTTCTCGATGCAGGTTGTCGAGGAAACTAACTTCAAACATCTCGTCCTGTGAGTAATATCGTATCAGGGCTGGAATTTTGTCTTTGTCGATCGATCGCGAAGCGCGGACCCGCCGTTCTCCGGCAACGAGTTGGTACTGGTCGTTCTCAACCGGCATAACCTGTATGGGTGTAATGACACCGTACTCCTCAATCGACTTGGCCAGTTCCTCAAGCTTGTCTTCGTCGATGGATGAACGGGGTTGATAAGGATTGCCAACGACGTCGTCCAGGTCGATCATACGGAGTTCATAATCGATGTCACCCGGATCCTGAAAGAGAATATTCAGTGCCCGCTTCAATCGTTCCCAGAAAGTCATGAGTTGTTTCCTCTGTGTTGTTTTGTTTCATTACTGATTCATAACAGTTAATGATACAATAGAATTAGAATAATGAAGGGAAGTATATAATGGATCAGAATACGAACCGCCTCATTGATGAATCCGAACGTGCCTGGTCGAGCCCCGACACGGGTTGGTGCTGGTTCCAGCGGGGTGATGAAGTACTGGCGTATAATCCCGCTCGGGGAGAGGACCACATTTTCAGCGGATCCATGGCTTCCCATCTCAATCAATCACTTAAGAAGGGTTCGATTACTGGTGGACTTAAAGCACTCCAGAACCTGGATATACCGGGTGTGGAAAGTATGTTTAAAACGATTCACGATGAGTCCGTTTCCAGGGTGGAACCCGATATAGGATTTCTCAACCTGGAAAAGCCCCGGCAGTTATGGATCGAAGTCCAGGGTGGATGTAACGAAGAGTGCATTCATTGTTACGCGGAATCAGCCCCCGCTGACTTACCGGAGCTTGAATTCGAACAGGTTGAGTCGGTTCTTGAAGATGCCCAATCCATGGGGGTGGACTTTGTCCAGTTCACGGGAGGAGACCCCCTGTTGTGGGACGGTCTCGTTGAAGCAGTATCACTGGCACGGGAAAAGGGAATCACACCTGAAATTTATACGAATGGTCTACGTCTCACGGAGGATTTTTATTCTCGTTTGGAGCCCTACGAGCCCCATTTTGCCTTTTCCGTGTATAGCCACGATGCCGAAACACATAATTCCATAACCCAGGTCCCCGGGAGTTG
>JBDGPJ010000035.1:15597-16998 GCA_042219695.1 bacterium | reverse complement strand
TCAATTCGAAACCCAAACTCCCCGGCCTTGTCCGACATGAACTCGTACTGTTCGGCCTGGTGCAAAAGCACTTTCGTAGGTATGCATCCCCAGTTTAAGCAAATTCCACCCAGGTGATCCTGGTCGTCTACGACCAGTACGTCCTTACCGAGCTGGGAAGCTCGAATAGCGGCCACGTACCCACCGGGTCCGCCACCAATTACAATCAAATCTTTACTCACGTCTCACACCTCGATTTCGGTATTCAGTGTTCGGTGTTCAGTATTCAGTTTTCAGTATTCAGTGTTCAGCTCTGAATGAATAATAAATACCATGACTCGTTGTAAAACTTTGGCCGGGGTAAATTCGAGAATAATTAAATCCGTCGCTAAGAAAGCAGGTGGACGGGATGCTCGAGGAGATTTTTGAATTCGCCAAGAAACCGCGAGCCATGTACACCATCGATAGCACGATGGTCACAGGAAAGAGTAACTTCCATACGCGTTCCCACCGCCAGATTGCCCCGGTTGTTCACCACCGGTTTCTCATCTACTGAACCCACGGCCAGTATAGCGGCCTGTGGGGGATTAATCACGGCGGAGAAATTGGTGATATCGAACATACCCAGGTTACTGATGGTAAAGGTTCCTCCCTGGTAATCATCGGGCGTCAAATCACCAGCACGCGTTTTGTCAATAAGTTCCTGGCTCTCCTGGTGTATTTGGTCGAGCGTCTTTTGCTCGGCGTTATCAATCACGGGTGTGAACAATCCCTCGTCCACGGCGACGGCAAATCCAAGGTCGACACTGTCGTGTAACTGGAGGTAATCTCCCTGGTACGAACCATTCACCTCGGGAATCTCACAAAGTGCCCGGGCCGCCGCAAGCATGACAAAATCATTGTACGAATAGGACGTTTCATCGTCGTTGAGGTCCTCACGTAGTTCCCGTATTCGCTCCATATCCACCTCGGATTCCAGGTAAAAATGTGGAGCTTCTCGCTTTGCCTCGGCCATACGTTCGGCAATAGTTTTGCGCATACCGGAGAGTTCTCGTTGTTCTTGTTTGAGTGGTGATGATACCGATTGCCCGGGACCACTTCCGTCTCCACCGGTACCAAGACGGGCTTGACCGGATTCAATGGCTTGTTGAACGTCCCGTTTAACAACCCGTCCTTCGGGACCGGAACCCTCGAGCTGATACAAATCAATGCGGTTCTCGGCAGCCATACGCCGGGCGACCGGAGAAGCCCGGAGTGTATCGTCTTCGGCGTCGATCGTTTTCGTGTCGGGCTGTTCGGATGGTTCCTCAGTGGTTGTCGACGTTTCCATCTCCGGCGTCTCAGTGGATTCGGTTTCCGGTTCGGCGGACGGTTCAGTATCCGGTTGAACGTCCTCGGTTGTTTGATCCTCTTCTTTGTCTT
>JBDGPJ010000035.1:5739-15587 GCA_042219695.1 bacterium | reverse complement strand
ATCGGTTTCGGCCTTTGGTTCCGTTTCCGGTTCGGAATCCGGCGCCGGTTCCTCCTCTTCGGATTCTTCGACTTCATCCTCACCGGATGATTTTTCCTCGGACTCCAGGTCGAGGTCTGAAATGTCCTCTCCCTTCTCTCCAATTACAGCCATTATGCTTTGTGTAGGAATTTCATCACCTTCCCGGGCCACCTTCTTCAGTAGAACTCCTGATTCAAAAGCCTCCACTTCCATGGTGGCCTTGTCGGTTTCCACTTCGGCAATTACGTCTCCCATTTCGACTTCGTCCCCCTCGTCCACAAACCACTTAACGATGGTACCCGCTTCCATGGTATCGGATAGCTGGGGCATGATTTGTTCATGAGCCATATTTATCGAGTCCTCCGCTTGATGGTTACCAAGCTACGAAATTCTGTTGGTTATTCCTCGTCCAAGTATAAACTTTGCCGTACGGCGTCCACGATTTTATCGGTGGACGGTTGAGCATAATTTTCCAGTCGTTCGTTATAGGGCATTGGAACGTCTTCAAGGGTTATACGCAACATTTCGGAATCCAGAAAATCAAAGGCCTTACGTTGAACCAGATCAACGATCGAAGCACCAATACCGGCCGTGGCCCAGCTTTCCTCAACGGTAACCAACCGGTTGGTTTTACGAACCGATTCCAGGATCGTCTCTTCGTCCAGGGGGCGAAGCGAGACCAGGTCAATAACCTCGGCGTCTATGCCGTCTTCGGCCAGCTGTTCGGCGGCCTCCGTGGCCTGGTGCACGCGCTTGGAATATGCAAGGATGGTGACGTCCTCCCCTTCCTTAAATACCTGTGCCTCGTGAAGAGGAACCGTAAAATCCTCGTCCTCGGTTACTTCGTCTTCCATCCCGTACATCAGTTCACTTTCAAGGAAAAATACCGGATCCGGGTCACGGATCGCCGATTTTAGGAGTCCTTTCCCGAGTTCAGGTGTACTACATGCCACGACTTTGAGACCGGGAACGTGAGCAAACCAAGACTCGGGAGCATGGGAATGTGTGGCCGCGAGTTGATGCACCACACCGGAAGGACCCCGGAACGTAATCGGAACTTCGACCTGTCCCCCGGACATGTAACGGGCTTTAGCAGCGTTATTGACCAGTTGGTCGAAAGCCACCGGGGAAAACGACCACGTCATAAACTCTATGATGGGTCGGAGCCCAGCCATGGCGGCACCGATTCCCAGGCCGGAAAACCCGGCCTCACTAATCGGCGTATCAACTACTCGTTTGTCTTCAAACTTCTGGCTCAACCCTTTACTGACTTTATAAGCTCCGTCGTACTCGTCGACTTCTTCTCCCATTAAAAAGATATCCGGGTCACGGTTCATTTCTTCTTCCATGGCCAGGCCAAGTGCCCGGCGAAATTCCATTTCTGCCATATTCAAAAACTCCCTGTTAAAATTGTTTGGGACTGGATTTACTGGATAAACTGGATTATAGCTCGGTCCAATTTTTTTCTATGTGTTCATTTCTTTTTACCTCTGCTTATCATTACATTCCAAGTTACAACTTTCAAAATTATTAGCACGCTTTAAACCTTTGGAAGACACTGGGACGTCGGATTCGTCATTTTTATCCGACAACACGATCTATCTCGTTACCACGAAACACAGCCCAGTTGAACAATCAGATCCCCCCTACCCTTTCCTGTTTACTGCTTGTTACTCAAGTGAAACGGGTATTCCACGTACACGTCCTCGTAGACCTCGTCGCGGTCGGGTTGAGGACTTTCGTCGGCAAAATCCATGGCCTCCTGAACAACTTCATCCTGTTCTTCTTCGATTTCATCGACGCGATCGTCCGACAACCAACCCCGGTCTTTCATTTTCTCTGCAAGCAGTTTGATCGGATCTTTTTCCTTGTACTCCTCGACTTCCTCGTCGGAACGGTATTCGGCCGGATCGGACATACTATGACCACGGTAACGATAGGTCATTGCTTCAACAAAAGCCGGCTGGTTGGAGTCACGGGCGCGCTCCACGGCTTCCCCAATGGCCTCGTGCACTTCCAGTACATCCAATCCATTCACTCGAGTACCATCAATCCCGTGAGCCTGAGAGCGCTTATACAATTTCGATTCGGCGGAAGCACGGTCAACCGACGTACCCATACCGTATCCATTGTTCTCACAAATTAAGATTACGGGTAGGTTATAAAGTCCGATCAAGTTCATGGCTTCGTGAGTTGCCCCCTGATTCATGGCCCCGTCTCCAAAAAAACAAACGGCCACGTTATCTTCCTCACGGTAATAAATCTTCCAGCCAAGCCCGGCCGACAGGGGAAGATGGCCACCGACAATCGCATGACCACCCATAAAGTTGATATCGGTGTTAAACAGGTGCATCGATCCCCCTTTACCTCGGCTACATCCAGTTGCTTTGCCGTATAATTCGGCCATAACACTCTTCGGTGTCATACCGGCAGCGAGAGCATGTCCGTGTTCACGGTAAGCAGAGATCGCGTAGTCATTATTCATATCGAGGTGGTCGAATGTACCAACGGCCACCGCCTCTTCACCGGAGTAAATGTGGCAGAAGCCACCGATTTTCCTTTTCAAATACACCTGGTAGGTGCGTTCCTCAAACAGCCGGATAAGGACCATCTTTTTATACATTTCGGTAATACGTTCTTGACCTATTTCATCCAGCAGTTCCTGCTGGCGTTCCTCGTCCAGGTTCTGCGGTTCATCGCTGATTTCCTCAGTTTCGGATCGAGCGGTGGATTGCCAGAGAGACATTATGAACTCCTTTCTCCCAGAGAAAATGATGCAATATTGTACCGGTCTAAATAGGAAATGACAGCCATCTTTATCATCAAAAATAGATATTTACGCATGTTCGCTTACGGGATTCCTGTTTTTCTCTAACTGACGTACACTTTCCACGTGAATCGGAAGATTATCTTTGATTCGTACTTCTCCTACTCTACCCGCCATAATACAAACAGCATCTTCATCCTGAAACGTTGTTGGAGTAAAGTCAGGATAAGATATGAGCGCCAGGTATTCGAGATCCATACCAACCTGTTCAATTTGGTTTCGTACCTGGTCGAGTTCGGACGTTATAGTCGTGTGTTCCGTGTCCTTTATCCCCTGAAATATATCGTACACCGATCGAACCGTTTCCCAATCACGATCTTTCAGTCGTCGATTGCGGGAACTATACGCCACCCCGTATTGATCCCTGACGGTCGGAACGGGAACGATCTCATGTGGGAACTTTAGATCCTCAACCATACGTTTTACAACAACCAGTTGTTGCAAATCCTTTTCACCAAAATACGCCTTTGAGGATGGAATGATATTGAACAACTTAGTCAGAATCCGAGTCACACCGTCAAAAAATTGTTCCTTGTATTCCCCCTCGAATCGCTCCGTTAAACTGGATTTAACCCGCACAGTCGTTGAATCACCCTCCGTATACATCTCTTCATACTCCGGGTAAAACACGTAATCGGCTCCTGCCTGTTCGACCGTCTGCACGTCCTCGTCCCGTGAAGCCGGATACGCTTCATAGTCGGCATCGGAATCAAACTGCGCGGGATTGAGAAAAATACTCACAACCGTGACATTGTTGTCGTCCACAGACTGTTGAACGAGCTCTTCGTGTCCTCGATGAAGTCCTCCCATTGTAGGCACAAATCCCACCGATCGGCCCACACTGCGTTCCTCCTGCACTCGCTTATATATAGTCCTTGATGATTCAACTACATCCATATTTATTCATTTTCTAACCCGGAATTGATTCCACTCGTTAAAAGCTCTTTAATGTTCAATTCGGAAATATCATCGTCAACCTGAAAAGATTCCTCCTCGGAAGGATATTCCTTATTTTTTACGGCCTCACAGAAAGACTTTACTCCCCTGGCCAAATCTTGATCGAAATCCCCCCACTGACGCACAAATTTCGGTGACTCATCCCCGGTAAGACCCATCATATCCTGCCACACAAGTACCTGACCATCGCAACCGGATCCGGCACCAATTCCAATCGTGGGAACGTCCAAAAGTTCGGTTAACTCCCCGGCGACTCCCTCCGGAATACATTCAAGGACAATCGCGGAAACCCCGGTCTCCTCAAGCGCTCGCGCATCTCGACCAAGCTGTTTAATATCAGGTTTCGAGTTCGCCTGTACTCGATAGCCACCTAAAGCCTGAACGGACTGGGGAGTGAGCCCGAGGTGCCCAATGACGGGAACATCATGATTGACAATATGTTGAATTGATCTCATATTTTTTCGCCCCCCCTCGATTTTGACGGCTTCGGCTCCACCCTGTTGGCACAGGCGCTGTACGATTCGTACGACGTGATCACGATCCCGGGCCAATTCCATAAAAGGAATGTCCGCCACCAAAAATGCATCTTCCACACCCTTCGACACTGCTTTTGTATGGTGGACCATGTCATCGGTGATTACGGGAATGGTGTCATCGTACCCGAGCATGACATTTCCGAGGCTATCCCCTACAAGGATCATGTCGAGTTCAGAAACACGATCCATTACCCGGGCCGTGAGGTAATCGTAGCAGGTAAGACAGGTTAATGGTTGGTCGGAAGATTCGATGTCATTAATGGTAACTTTTGAATTCATTTATAGATCTTTCTGCCAGCGCTTGTATGCTTCGTCAAATTCCTCTTGAGTAGCTTCCTCTCCGGATTTTACGCGTTCCAAATAATCCTCGAACTCCTCCGAATCCTCACCGGCCAGCATTGACGGAAAACGAAAAAACATCAGGTACAAAAGTATCACGTCCGCAATCATGAGAAAGGCCGCGGTCACGGCGAGTGCCTTGGCATGCATACCCTGTAGAGCCGGCAAAGTATGTACCAAAACCAGGGCAAATACGTTAAATGTCCCCCCCACAAAGAGAATGATGATCAATCGCAGATAAAACACCGTAAAGACACAACCTTTTCTAAATTATTAAACTCAGAAACACCGCAGTTATAAGGTATCTTCGTGAATCAAAAAAAATATGTGAACCCTGGAGAGACAACCCTTAGATAAACCTACCCGGTCCTTAACATTCCCCACTCGGGTCCATTCTCGAGTGGAAATTACTTTCGAATAGTTATTTCAGCGAAAAATAGCCATATCAGTGCAAACACCAGAGCCGGAGTGATTTGTCCGACTGTCCATCCGACTCCGACGGTAATTAATCCCATGATGAACGCGGGAATGAAATTAGAGCCTGTGACGGGGGTCCCCGACGCAACCGGATCTTTCCAAACAAGGGTTCCACCGTCAACGGTCAACTCCACTTCCGAATCGAGGTCACTTTTTGGCGCGGCTTCAGGTATCTCTTCTTCCGACATTAAGAAAACTCCTCTTCATAAATCTGTTCGATATTATCGGCCAGTTGAAAATCCTTTTCCGTTATACCCCCCTCATCGTGAGTCATTATATTCACGACGACTTCCCCCCAGCTAACTTCTAAATCGGGATGATGGTTGTATTCTTCGGCGGGCTCCACGATAGCCGAAGTGAAATCTACCGCTTCTACAAAATCACCGAAGGAATAAACTCTTTGGATCCTGTCCCCCTGACGGTCCCAGCCTGATCGATTAGAGAGTTCACGAGATATGTCGCCATCCGACATTAAAGCCATGGTAATCCTCCCTAACAAACACTCCTTATATTCAATTATGCATGAATTTTGTTTCCAACCAAGTCCCTCGCACGTGTACGTAACAGAGTATGTAAGGTTGCCACGTTTTCTTTAGCAACATGTCTTTACGTTCCCCACTATCATAAAAAAACAAATTAGATACCAATCTCCCAAACAAAGAATTATACCATGAATTCCCAATTTTTAATCCGGTTAACAAACATACGGACAAATAACCGTCAAGCAGGTAGATTATTTCAAGCTACTCTCATTTTTAGTGGTGCTACTTCGTTTTTACTGTAGACAACTACATTGTGTTTCCACCGTAGATGTCTTTCGCAAAAGACATGGATCGGGTTATTTTTACCCGGTGTCAGGGTTCAAGTCACAATGTGAGGAATTTCACATTCCATTCGGACCCTTATTAGCTTATGATTGAAACCAATAACATCATTGAGTGTAGTCCATAATCGTGTATATAAGAAGATCAGACAACCAATCAGGTGAGAACATAAGAATTTACTCGTTTTTTACCCTCAAACGGTAAAAAACTACCCGAAAAATCGATTTTTTCATTGACTTACTTTGATATCTATTGTTATATTTGATAGTGACTTAAGGGAGTTCACTTATTTCCTCAGGGACGAGGAGAGACAAAATGCCATCAGGGATTGGCTTTAGTGATAGCGGGGTGTTTACTTCCCCGTCTAGCGACCTTTTTAAAAAAGCCTTCCAGGAACCTACCACCAGTCTACGTGAGGCTGAAGAGCGTCGAATTGAAAATCAGCGCAACCAGCAGGCCGAGGATACAAACCAACGGACGTTCAGCAGTTCTTCCTTAGACACGAAAAATCAAGGTAATCAAAAGAAACCCATTGAAGCTGTCGCCCAGTTTCAGGGACGGCCCCTCGATCAGATCCCCGAAAAAGAAGAACCGTCCAATTTCCGTGGCGGTAGTACTCTGGACGTTAAAGGGGGTGAAGTCACTCTCAAAACAAGTGGTGAGGATTCCAAATCCATTAAAATCAATTCCGATGATAACGTTCGAGTCGCTCGCAACGATGAGGGAACTCTCAGCATCGTTAACAAATCAACCAATGAAAAAATTACCGTGGAATCCGGCGAGCAACTCAATGTCTCCGGGCAAGGCTCCGCCATCCTTACGGGAAATCGAACCGTAACTCAACAATCGGAAAACGCCGACACTACACGTACTACGACACAAGTACTTGAATTCCAATCCGGTGAAACCATTAGTGTTCAAGGTTCAGGGCAGAACCTTTCACTGAATAAACCATCCGAAGCACGTGGTGTTCAACTAAGTAACGATAACTCTGTTCGTGTTTCCGGGGACGAAGCCGGAGACACGTTCACGTTAACGAATAACGCCGGTGAATCCATCTCATTTCAGGTTCGGGAGGACGGCGGCAACCTTGTCGGCGATACCGGTACAATTACACGTAACGACGATGGAAGCATCACCGTAAAAAACAAGGTTAGCGGAGAAACTGCCACGTTTTCATCGGCCGAAAATATTCAAACCGGTACCAATGACAGCGATGTTTCCGCTACCGTTACCAATCAGCAAACCTCCGGTTCCCTCGAGCTGGAAGGTTCACAGTCACTTTCCCTCCAACAGTCAGGTGATACCGCGTCCGGTATTGTAAATCAGAGTTCCGCTCCCGCAGCCAGTGTCTCTGAAGCCGAACCAAGACCCCAGGCCAACAAGCCTCTACAGCTACGAATTCTGAGTAATCCCGAGAACGAACAATTAGAAACACTGAACCGGGAACTTATCCAACGTCCCGCCGAAGAACAACGGGAAAAACAGCGTCAAGATCAGTTGGAGGATCAGGAAGAAGCTCTTAGCGGACAAGCTAAGAATGAAAACACCCAGGAAACACAGGAAAACGAACGTGAACAATCAACTGAAGGGGCAAATAATGAAAATGAGGAACCCAATGACAGTGCTGAAAACCAGGTTGCCCGATCTTCCCAAGAAGCTGAATCAAGTGTTCTCACCGGAGAAGGTACAGATAAAAAGACGGAACAGCCCAATTCTCCTGAAAACACTGAAAACGCGGACGAGCAAAATCGACAACCCGCTTCTTTTAAAAACGCGGAAAACAACCAGGAACAAACTTCTCAAATATCCGGAGGAGAATCCGAGGACGAGGAATTTGTAAAAATCGATGATGAGGAGGAAGAAGATTCCCCTTTTCAATTAAACAATTCCCGGAATAACAATCAGGGATTGGCCATTAATGGAAACCAATCCGTCCAATCATTGTTTCAACAACAAGCCACCACCGGAATTGGGGGGAATGTAAACATACTTGGATAACGGCAAAAAACGCTAACCGAATCTACCGCATTCAATTACTGGAGGTGTTTAACAATGCCAGACGGAGTTAATCGAGTAAATCAATCATCACGGAATTTCCAACGTACTGAACAGTCTTCGAACGATCAAAACCAGGCTCGGACCACCGGAAACAACGAAGCCGCTCAGCAAGCCGGCCAGGCCTCTAACACTACTAATGAACAGGCTAGCCAGGCACAGAATCGTGCTGGTCAGTTTCAGGAATTTGCCCAAGAACAATCCAACGAAGCGCAGGAATTCGTGGAACAACGGCGCGAAGAATTTCAGGCCTTTGCCGAACAACAACGTGAAACATTACAGCAGGCTGCGGAAAATGGTGAAAACGTTGAGGAAGTGGCCCGGGAACAGGCCGATGAAGCCGAGCAATTTTTCCAGGAACAGGCCGAGCAAACGGAGGAGTTCTTCCAGCAACAAAGTCAGAACGCTCAAAATTTCTTTGGGGGTCAGGGGGGAACCCAGCTCAATTTACTGGGATAACGCTGTATCAGTAACTCACTTCCAATTTTTTAGTAAACGGTCGGTGGTATGTCGGTTCAGTTATAAGTTGCTTATTCAAAAACACTCGTTTAGCAGTGAGAAACGCGCGTTTCCTATAACTGATTAACTCGAAACGATTGATAATAGCAGTGGTACCTCGTTTCAGGTAGTGGTTGAATTTGCAGGGATCGCTTCAAAATCCCTGAACCTCTACAATTATTGGCTGTTTATTCTTTCGGTAAGCTGATCAATCGTGGATTCAGGTGCAAATACGGCCGGTTGCTTACAACGATCCCCTTCAAGAAAATCTCCTATATCGATACGGGAACCATCAATTCCTATCAGACACAATGATTCGGTGGAAGTAGCCCCCAGTATACCGGCCATGTCCCATAACCGAACATTCCCCAGTAAAGCTCCTACTGCTCTCCCCTCGGCGACCATTGCCATATGATATGCCGTGCTTCCAAGACATCGACACTTCCCGGGAAACGTAATTTCGTATCGGCGGTGAGCATCCGAGGGTACCAATAATAAACTCTCATTATCCCAATCGTAATCGGTTGCAGGTTGGATCCGTTCACCATTCCTGTGTATACCGTTGTCTTTTGGTCCATAAAACTGTTCCCGTAAAAGAGGGGTATATAGCACTCCGGCCGACGGTTTACCATTACGGACAATCCCCATGGATACCGACCAGACGTGCAGTCGAGTTGAAAAAGCGGCAGTTCCGTCTATCGGATCCAGGTACCACGTAAACGAACTATCGGTTTTCCGGGAATCCTGTTCCTCCCCCACAATCCCGTCCGTTGGGTATTGTTCGATAATACGGTTCCGCAAAAACCGTTCGATTTCACGGTCCGTTTCGGTTACGAGGGAATTGTCCGCTTTGCGTTCACGGGCTACTTCACCGTACTGGCCACGAGCTATCATCCCCGCCTTCTTTGACCAGTGGCGGGCCCGCTCCAACCTAGAAGAAGTACTCAAGTTAACCACCAAAGATTGATATTCGTAACCAGGAGGATTATAATCTTATCCTGTATTAATTCATGATGTTTTTATCAGCATGAATAATTCATCTCTACGGGACAGTCGTCAAGCTTACATTGGATCATATAGTAAATTGAATAGTGAGATTGTCGAAATACTTTCTCACAGCTTGCCGGCTGTTATCTAAACGGTCTATTTTATGTCAGTTTTTACTGCATGAATAGACTAAGTTAGACGGTAAATTTCTGTTTATACCATACTAGAGGCTTCAATCGTTATGTTTCAAAATCAAACGTCCAATACCACTCAATCATCAAAATCCAGCCCATCCGACGAGGAATCAACTCCTTTAAGGGATTC
>JBDGPJ010000035.1:4688-5729 GCA_042219695.1 bacterium | reverse complement strand
ACCGTCCAATGAAATCACTGCGGTTATCCGTCACCGACCGCTGTAACCTCGCCTGTTCCTATTGTATGCCGGAAAAAGGCCCGGATGAACTATCTCCCCGTGAGGAGATTTTATCCTACGAAGAACTTCAAACGTTAACCTCCATTTTCATTGATATGGGAGTGGACAACGTGCGTATTACCGGGGGGGAGCCTTTACTTCGCAATGAACTTTATAAACTGGTTGAGATGTTAAGCGATCTCAATGGCTTGGAAGAAATCACACTCACTACAAACGGTTTTTACCTTCCCGGAAGAATTGACAAACTAACGAATTCCGGACTGGATCGTATCAATTTTAGTCTCGATTCACTTCAAAAGGAACGATTCAACAAAATCACTCGACGTAATGCTTATGAGCAGGTCATGGATGGACTCGACACATTGTTGGCCACACCCTCACTGCATCCTATTAAGCTCAACGTGGTTCCCATGAAAGGAATCAATGACGATGAACTGAACGATTTTGTACAGTGGGCCTTAGACCATCAACAACACGTGCGTTTTATCGAATACATGCCCCTCGAAGGGGGATACGACTGGTCCGAGGAAAAAGTTATACTTGCTCCTGAAATGAAGTCGATTATTTCCGAAAAATTTGAATTACAACCGCGTAATGACAGCGATCATTCGACGGCAAAAACCTTTATCATTGAGGACTCCCAGGCCACCGTGGGGTTTATCACCAGTGTGTCAGACCCGTTTTGTGGTAGCTGTGATCGGGTACGCCTTACGGCAGAAGGTCAAATCAAAAACTGTTTATTTGCTTACGAAGAAGATGATCTCAGAACACTCTTGCGTAATGGAGCCGGAACACGGAAAATAAAGGACGCGATCCGTGATAACTACCTCGATAAGTGGGAAGGTGGATGTGTTAAGTTGCAAAAAGGAGAGTACGAACCCGATCGGATCAGCAGGACAATGTCACGCGTTGGAGGTTAACTGTTGAGCATTTCCCATGCCGAAGAAGAGCTCATCAAAGTCGCTACTCCAATTGCGGTCG
>JBDGPJ010000035.1:0-4634 GCA_042219695.1 bacterium | reverse complement strand
ATCCTCGGAAAACGATATTCCCCGACGTGAAAAGGCTATCATTGCAACGGAAGTCGTTGATGAAATGATCAACGAATCCAACAATTACCTCAACTTCCCCTGCGATGGTCCTTACTGCAATATTTGTGGAATGTGCGCGTTTTAAAATATATATTCGGTACCTAAGTAGACGTCTTACTTTTTCTTCCCGCCAAACACATCATAGGTGACATTGACAGTCGCAAGACTTTTCGTGGCCACCTCCCCTACCGGTCGTTCGTAATACATTGTAAACTCGTACTTGATGTTCACCCATGAGTTTACCGAGGCCGTTAGAAGATTTTCCCAGCGAGCTGTGTAATCATCGGGTTCGTCGGTAGGAGTAAATGATTCGAGGTCGGATTGAAACTCCCCCGATTCAAGCTCTTTGATGTAACTCGCCTCGAATTCATAAAACCCTTCCGACTCGACGGAGGGGTTCCATTCCCTCTGAACACGGGGACCCGTTCGTATTTCGAGCTCCCCGTAGGTGTCGGACTCCAGCAAATAGGCACCTATACCGGCGGACGCAATCCCCTCAGTAGGATGACCGAACGTATCAAATTCCGAACGAACCTGACCCCGCGTGAAGGCAAACACGTCAGGGTCGAATCGCCAGCGTAACAAACTTTCCGCATTGATCTGGTCGTTGGATTCATCTCCGTTGGTGCGACCGTACTTGGATTCAAATCGATGAAGTTGACTGAAATCCTGGTATTTTCTCTCAAATCGAGCATTTATCCCGGCTAACCAGCTTAGATTTTGATCTGTTCCAGAAACCCCCGGTACGTTTTGGTAATCGTTCGTATGTGATGTACTAATGTCCGTTAGGGTTCCTTCAAACCGGAGCTTTTTCTTCCAGTTATTGTCAGGTGAAGCGGAATGAACAACGTCGACGGACAACGTCAAAATTAACACGTGGACCACAAACAAGGTGAACAACGTTGAACAATGATTCTTCACTCGAGGTGATGACATCATACAATCGCCTCCAAAATGACCAACATTATACACCGGTTTCCTCCTCCATCTCCGCCTCCTGAATCAGGCGATGCACCGTACTCACCAATCGGTCGTTTTCGTAAAGATAATATACGCCCCGAACCGAAATGTAGAAGTGCACAATAATCGTAGCGACCGATACAAGGTGATGAGTCAACGATCCAAGGTAGTTCGCGGACACTGCAGCTCCCACACAGGGTAATGCTATGTAAAAAAGAAGTGACAGAGTCATTACCGGAAAAAACTTCTTCTTGTACTTCAACGTCATCCGGTAATACCTCTCGTCCAAATCGTGTTCTTTGACCCCTTCCTTAACGGCTTTCCCGGTTCCAATGAAGTAAAACATGGTTATGACTACGCTAAACAGGGCCAAAAGCGATGAAATCACGCCCAGAATGAAGTGAAACGGCAGAAAACTGATTCCCGTTAGGCCCGTTATAACCGCTCGAACTCCCTCGGATATTCCCACTACATAATTGCCGAGAATCAACAATAAGCTCATCCACAATAAGACAATCAAAGCAATCGACATGGTGGTTTCGTAAGCCTCCTCCAAGCACGAGCAATCACTTAAACATGATAGAGGAAGGAACACAAGCAGAACTTTGTCAGGTAAATTACAAAAATGTAATTAAACTTTACCTCCCGTGACTATGTCGTACTTTTAACTAATGAACGAGTCTTTTTATAAGTTTCCTTGAATTCGCTCAATGTTTTACGGGAACAGTTGTCAGCAAAAATTGATTAATGATTTGCAGCTTATATGCGTGAGCTATTACCTGGAGGACCCATATACAGCTGTCAGCGCTCGGCTTTCAGCGGTCAGCTTGAAGCGAGAAACGGCTCTACTCGAGTTTTTCCTGGTATTTTTGCTGTTGTATTTTGCTGATCACTGACGGCTGAAGGCTGAATGCTAAACGATATCCTGACTCTCATTGATTGTTTTTCTTTTCGATTTTCCTTATAAGAATGAAGTGATATAACTAACAAAAACTGCATGAAACACATGGATACTTATGGATTTTCCTGATGACAATCGAGACCAGTCACGTTTTTACTTTCCTTTCTTCTATTACATAGTGAATCTATCGAGTTATCGGAGATAAACTGTTGAAACGAGTCGGGAGCACTCCCAAGCGTACTTGCCTTTTCCAGACAATCTGTTGTAAATTTACCGGCATAAATTGACTGTTATCGGGGAACAACGATATAATAACTTTCTTTTAAAAGTAAAAATTATCAACTCGATGATCGATTTTCACGCGTTGAAGAATGTACGTGTTATAATACGTACAGTGTAATTTTGCCATATCACAACTTTGTCGTTATAGTACCGTAGAACATAACACAAAATCACATAACGTATTTAACACCGTACACGGGAATCGTAAGAGATATTGAATTCTGACACCCCAGTGTAACGAGGAGCCGCCATGACTGTGAGTTCACCGTCCCCTTCCTCTCAATTCACTCCTCCCGCCGTCCATAAAAACCTACTTGAACTTGTAGGTGACACCCCCCTTGTGGAATTGGAAAATATCAACCCCAATCCCGCCGTATCGATTTACGCTAAGTTAGAGGGACAAAATCCCTCCGGGAGTATCAAGGATCGTATAGCGCTTAATATGGTTGAGTCTGCAGAGCGGGAAGGCAAACTGACCGACGATCGAGTTTTGCTTGAACCTTCCTCCGGAAATACGGCCATTGCTCTGGCCATGATTAGTCGTATCAAGGACTACGAATTAACCATTGTAATGCCCTCAAACGTAAGTGAAGAGCGTATGGAAGTACTTCGTGGTTTCGACGTTAATATTATCGAGAGTCCCCCTGAAGAGGGTACAAACGGATCCGTCTTTAAGGCTCGACGATTAAATAAGGAAAACGATCATTACTTAATGCTCGATCAGTATTCCAATCCTGCAAACCCCGGAGCTCATTACAAGGGAACGGGCCGGGAGATTGTGGACGCCGTTCCCAAGATCGATTACTTCATTGCCGGCCTTGGTACCGGTGGTACTCTCATGGGAGCCGGACGTGCCATCCGGGAGGAAAATAACAACGTTAAACTTGTTGCGTTACAACCCGAACCCGAGGAAGGATTATCCGGTCTACGTAACCTGGAGGATGGATTTATTCCGGAAATCATTGATATGAGTTTTCTGGACGGTAACGAACTCATCCGTAACGAAGTAGCCTTTGAATTTGTTAAAAAACTCGCACTGGAAGAGGGGATTTTTAGCGGTATATCTTGTGGTGCTGCTGTGGCAAAATGTGTGAAATACGCGAAAAAGATCGATCGGGGGACGATTGTCACGGTTCTTCCCGACGGTGGTTGGAAATACATCAGTCAACGCCTGTGGAGTCGTCCTCTGGATAAACTTGACGGTACTGTCGACGGCCCACTCTGGTAGTGAACGTCCCTTCCTCAAACATGGTACCGTTATTTGTGTACTTCTTGCTCTTGGCATAATATTTGTTTCGCCTGACCCCACCCGAGCTAACAGCGCCGAACAATTGTCCGTAAAAAAATTGCGTAAAAACCAGACGTTTCGGATCGACCGGACCCTCACCTTAAACACAAATTCAAAAACGATCGTTGTCCTTCTGACTCATCTCGAGGAAACATCCGATGTCATTCGTGCCTGGAATCTTGAACGCTACCGCGCACAGCCTCTCGGAGACGGATTGTACCAGGTCGACGATAAAGCCGGTTTGAGCGGTCAGCTTGACCGGCGTTCTTTAACCGATACCTCGGTGACATTGATCGGTACGGGAGCGTATACCGGTCAATATGTACCCATAATGATTTCAGGAAATGCCATGGCTTCCATACAGTGGAAACAACGTAAAAAACAGTCCGTGAAGATCGAAGGGGTTCTCTTTGTTCAGCTTCACAACCAAATACTCCACTGGATTGGGAAAGCGCTGTTTCCACTCATTAAAGACCTGGCCATCGGCAAAACAAACCGGCTCGTTTCTGTAGCTAATAAACTGGTCGATCGGATACATAATCGACCCGGGGAAACACTACAACGTTTACAAAAAAAGAACGATCAAATTCACCCGGATTTTAAAACGTTCTTACTCAATCAAAATCCCCCCTCCCAATAAACCAATGGAATTGAATGCGAATATATTTGATTTGCATACCGTGCCTCTGCTTCAATGTGGAAGATATTCAGATCGACAATCTAAATTGTATATGTTCACGTCACTCCCCTGACCGAATTGGAGGGCTTATATGTAGGCCCTCCAACTTTGATTCCAGAGTTAGTTAAGCGTGAATAACCCTGTAGTACGGTCCTTAGACGTAATTACCGGAGCGCCTCGCCCAACGCATCACTTCAACGCTTCCCATATTAGGTGGGTACGGTTGTTTTCCCTCTTTTTTCATAGTGACAGGGTTGCAACTGGTAATCGAATTCAGCACTCAATAAACAGGTTTTTTCTATTTTTTATATATACCGTTTATGCGCACACTTATCTTTTTTATCGCCAATGCAAAAAACCAGGGCGATTTGCATCGTCATGCCCGATATCGACAACTGACTTTAACAATACTAAGCTTTTGCGGTTTTAATGTTTTGTTCGTTTTACACAAAGAACAATGGACA
>JBDGPJ010000034.1:1009-1976 GCA_042219695.1 bacterium | reverse complement strand
TTTGGGTTTAAACGCCCGTTGTTTTTTTGCCCGGGAAAATCACGACAGTACAACTCTCGGGATTCGTCGGTTCGTAAGACAGCCGTTAATGCGCTTGGAAACGGCCATAACCAGCGGGGTAGCCCAGTCGCCCGGTTCTTTTTACATAAAGGGCTGAGCTGACGGTTGTCCCGCAGCGACGAATAATGCATGAAAACAAAATTTTCATGCATATCCGGGTTAGGTTCCGGTGTACGGTATATCAAGTGTTAAAAAATTAGCTTAATATGAGTATTCACCAGTGTAATTTCATGATTTCAATAGAGCAATTGTGTTGTATTCAGACCCATTCAGAATCGCCGCTCAAGTCGTCTTCTAAGCGAATGGAGTTAGCAATTATTTCACGAACGATGAAGTAAACCCAAATGGTACCGGCTATTAATAAAATAAGCTCCTGCATCGGTAATCTCACCCGTAAAACGCCCAGTATGGTTTCAATTAAAGCAAGGGGGGTTACGGCATAACAGCTTATTTTCAGAATCGTGGATAATGGGATGGGAAAATTGGCCTGGTTGCGGGAAAAAAATCCGCCAATACTGATCAATCCCACTCGGACAATATTAGAGAAAAACAGCATAATGCTCCCCAGAACAAATAGCGTAATGAGCAGCAAAATTCGCAAGGCTGGTAGCCAGCGATCGATCAGCTCAGGCGTTATTTCCACGGCCTTTTGTTTCGGAGGGCCGGAAATGGAATTATACCAGTAGTTTTCATTGTACATTCGGTAATAAACTCCACCGTTTACGGCGACGCCGACCACGTCAAGCGAAAGTTTCTTCCGGTTAAGGGTTCCGGAGGGATCAATAATAAAAACGTGTTCATCGTCCAACTGTATGCGGTAAGGGGTATTGGCCTCAACAATCCATCGATCGCCTTTGAGTTTGAGGAGAGGAAGTTGTTCTTTTACATTATTGGTGATCGTAGTGAT
>JBDGPJ010000034.1:0-999 GCA_042219695.1 bacterium | reverse complement strand
CCACATCCGTAAGTAGGAACTCCCCGTCATAAAGATCGACACAATCAGTACCAGTTTCAGTAGATAAAATAGGGCGGACCACCCTGATTCCATACAGGGAATCCGATAAAAGTCTATTCGGTAACAGCTCTGAGATAACCGCTTGAAAAAACCAGGTGATTGTCTGACTTCAAAATTAAATTCCGGTTGGGATGGTTCCTCATCCTGGTTTTGTTGGTTATCGGATTGAGTCATGAGTATAAGAGAGCGGCTCCGTAAGAGACGGTATCACGGGGATCATCCCAATAATCATAGTCGAGTATTTCAGCTTGATCGAAAAGCGGGAGAGTTGTGCGAATGGCGGGGTAGCCACAGACTCGTCGTGCGTTGTCGTCAAGAGTAATGTGTTCGTCGAATTTGGATGGTGACGCTTGTTTTATGTGTTCGAACATCCGGCGGTCCTGCTGTTCCATGGCGCCGTGATCCTGCTCCGTGAGAGTTTCCCGATCCCCGTGTTTTGGGCCAAGATGGGCAAAATCAACGGCGGAGATAAGGAATGTGTTGTCCCCGGTCATATTACCTAACGCGTTTATTACGTTATTGAGAAGAGAAGGGTCGATCGAGACTGCGGTGAAGGAACACAACATCGGGAAAATCTGGAAATTCGAGTCGGGATCCAGGTATTTAAGAAGGTGCAGTGGGATTTCAATAGAATGTTCCGTGCGGTGGGACCATTCGCCACGGTTGGGATTATAAGGGAGAATATCTTTAAATTGGTCGTAAGCGTTTTGATCGGCTTGAACATTGCCGAACGGAGTTTGAAATGTTTTATCGGTAGGGGAAAATGGTACCTCACAGGGGTAGTGAGAAATTCCGAGGATAATGACCCGGTCGTACTCAAGGACATTGTTGAGGTGGGGGAGTAATCGATCATACGTGGTTGCCCCGCGGCGGTAATCAATGTGAGGCATCAGTAAACCCTGGTAATCCGAGGTGGAAGTTGAGTCACTGGATTGAAAC
>JBDGPJ010000033.1:0-3274 GCA_042219695.1 bacterium | reverse complement strand
GGACGGTTATTCATCGGGAAACGATCCCCCGAGAGGCCCACCGGACGACTCATCGTATCAGTATGAATCCTTCCACGACGATCTTCCCTGGGGCGAGATCGACCAGGGCTGACTGATTTTTTCACTTTCCAATCCGTTTCCGGGATTCCTGCGGTTCAAATAACTCCGATAAGGGTGTAGAGAAGGGCATGGGAGGGAGGGAAGGGAGATGTCACGAAAAGAAACAAGGGATTATGGGGTATTGGAAGTAAGAAAATGTTGAATCAGGACGAAAATCGACCTAAAATCCAATCATAATGAAAACGTCTCAAATCAAAATTCCTATCTGGTTGTAACAAACGGCCGTCAGGCTCAGCTTTGCTGAGCCTGCGGGTCTCCGGGTCCGGGGTTCCACCCTCCGACCCGCCCCCGCTCCTCGAAAGTCTCAAAACTGCGGGACGTCGTGTCCTCAAACATGAGCCTTTCTGCGGGTGGGAGTATACGGTGCGTCGGTCCACCGATTTCGCTCCATCCTCCGGATGCCTGGTAAAAAATCGGCAATATCAATGTGGCAAAAATCGCAAATAAGTGCCACATTAATATTTTATCTATGAGCAAAAAAATCTACTTGTGGCAAAATGAACCGCAATTTGCCATTAGTATATTCTTAGTCTCCCTGGTAGTTTGATTTTCCTAACTATAGTGTCAATTACCTTCCGTAAATACACTATTTGTTTATTTTCAGCACATTTTTGACACGAAAATAGAGGTATGTTACGTTATAAGTGTCATTCAAAGGCTGTAAATACATCATTTGTTTATTTAGGTGTCTAAAATGTCACGATCTATTCCTTCACATTTGGCTGAAATCATCGAAGAACTGGAACTTGAACAGCCAGAACTGGTAACCACGGATGAAATACGGGAACTTATCGATCAATTTGACGTAAAGATTCCTGATACTCGAGTCATCCAACTCCTGGCTGAGAAGGGGTGGTTGCTGAAGACGGACGTCCGGGGTGTCTGGGAGTTTTCACCGGCCGAACGAGCCGGGTCCTATTCAAAAGAGAGTCCGTTTTTACCCCTGAAGGCGATACGAAAGAAGGATCCCGACCGGGACATCCGTGTGGCCCTCGACTCGGCCATGTGGTGTCATGATTTTCTGGATCGACTGCCCTCCGAGATCGAGGTCGTTCTTCCACCGGAGGATCACGTTCCCGCTGCCATTGAGAGAAATTATCGCGTGCTTCGATTCAATGCTCACCTGGATCCCGTTACTTCCAATGACGTTTCTGTCCAACGACTTGAAACGATCCTCGTTCACCTGGTGGACAAACCGAACAACGTGCAGAGCTGGACGAGTGTGTTTGATTGGCTCCCCGACCTGGTTGAGGATGTTGAGCGAGAAGACGTCCTAACCGAGTTGCACGACCGATCCCACGCTACCAAAATACGGTTTTCATATTTACTCTCCGGGCTGGCCCCGGATATGGTGGAAAGCCTCGATATCGAACCGGCCGGGAAAGTGTGGTTTGGTCCCCGGGAGACACTCCGGAGACACAACGCAACGTGGAACGTCGCCGACACGATCCTGCCGGTCGAACCGGTCGATATCGATCCCGTTCGATAAAAGGAGACTCGCTTCATGACAAATCTCGACCATTCGTTGACTCAGGGCTACGTCCACCGGCATGTTCCCCAGGATTCCCAGGTCGACATTGATATTGCGCTCCTGGATATTGCCCAGGATTTCATTCTCTCTCACTTACACGATGCCGGCTACTTTAATGGACTGGTCGTGTTCAAAGGAGGGACGGCCTTACGGAAATTATTTGCAGGGATGGAGGGTCGTTTTTCCACGGATCTCGATTTCGCGTTGTTTGATCGCACCGAGGATCCCGATGAAATCGGTAACGTGATCGCCGATGATCTTGATACCTCCCTCGGACCATTTGATTTGACTCCAAAAAAACAAAGAGGGCGCTGGTCCATTAGCGTCTCCAGCGAATTTGGAGATCCCGGTGTGTCGATTAAGTTAGACGTGGGACCTCCGTGCTGGTTGGAACCTGAAGAACAATCGTATGAAACAATACCGATCCATGAGCGTTACGGCTGGTCACTCCCGGACATCCCATGTATGCGCCTGGAGGAGTTAATATCCGAAAAAATTGCGAGGTTAAATCGATCGGCCACGGCTCGTGACGCCTGGGACTTGGTCTGGATTGCGACGACCAGTCCCTATTCAAACTTTGATCGTGATCTCGTTCGGGAGATAACCGCACTAAAAATCTGGGTGGACAATAACGGAATGGGTCCGTCATGGGATCCGTCGATTTCGCCGAGGCCGTTTCACCCGGACCGCTGGCTTTCAGCTCAAGAGGACTGGGATAAACAAAAAATTGGTTTGCTGACCCAGGAACCTCCACCAATTGACCAACTGGAGGAGGATTTGTTCCAGTATTACTCCTGGTTAGAAGAGCTTACTTCGGACCAGGAGACGTTTGCCGATGCGAATGAAGGGGACCGATCAAAGGTGTTAAAAGCCATCACCACTTTACAGTTTGGCAGATTAAACCAGGGAGAAATATGGTGAGAATGAGCTCACAGATTGTAAGTAAGTTATAAATATCACAATATGTCCTGATAGAGTTCGAGCATTTCACAGTAGCATTATCGAGAGTCGGGAGTGGCAGTGTTACACTGTTTCACAGTTCGTCGAACAGAACGGATCAAACATAGTTTAGTCTTTCCGTGCCCAACGAGACAATAGAGGCATCTTATTTTTGCCTGAAGGAGGCACGGTCACCGACAGATTGTGTTCACCATTCCGAAACGGTTCCGACTGTATTTTCGTTATGATCGAACCCTGTTAGGTGAGCTGGCCCGCTGTGCGTGGCGCACCATACAGGACGTCTACTTCTTAGCATTTAGCCATCAGCTATCAGCACTCAGCTAAAGACGTTTAAAAAATGTACTGAGCTGAAAGCTGAAGGCTGACTGCTGACTGCTAATTATCCACGCCATCGTCATCGACGGGGCGTTTGAATCCAACCGATCCTTTCGACCGCTCGGGGACGTGCCCACCAAAGTATTCAAGCAAGTCTGGGAACACCACGTGTTTGACATGCTCATCGACCACGACCTGATTAAGCCCGAGTTGGCTGAGAAGATGCGCGGTTGGGATCACACGGGTTTCAGTACCCATAAGGACGTGCGAATCGACGCCGGAGACGAGGAGGGGCTGGCCCGCCTTACGGAATATATTGCCCGCTGTCCGGTAGTGGAGTCCAAGATC
>JBDGPJ010000032.1:1524-2486 GCA_042219695.1 bacterium | reverse complement strand
GAAGCCCTATACGATAGGAGAAAAGTATCCCACCGTCATTTATTGGAATCGGTCATTAAAGTACCACTGCTAATCAAATTCCCAGATAATAAACCCACCCGAGAAGATCCGTTGAAAACCCCTTTGGAAACAATCGATGTAACGGCCACGTTAGCAGACTACACCGGTGTATCACGACAAAACATGGATGGTGAGTCCTTCCTGGATGAATTGAACAAATCAAATTTAAGGACCATTAAGTCAATGGCGATTACGGAGAAAGCCGGTCGTCGTAAAGTAAGGGAAGTAAGGATTACCAATGGGAACTGGATTTATACATTCAATTATGAAAGTAAAGAAGGTCGCTTAGAACCCGCGGGCCAATACGACGGCACGGGAAAAAAGCCGGCTAAAAACCAAAAGAATCGACTCAAGAAGCAGTTCAAACAGGTGCTTTTTCAACGCCTGGGGCGTTCTGGCTCACTAAACAGACAGCCTCTGACGTTTAAAACGTTTCACCGCAAACAACTCAATCAATTGAAAGCACTTGGATACATTGAATAAATTCACGTTAGCTTGAGGCTTTGTGAGAAACTTCAACGTAACAATGTAGGATGGATTGAAAGCAGATATCAGGGTGTAAGCTCGTGGGGTGGCTTGATAATTAGTTTGGTTTCTGAAAATGTTGAGATGTGTTAAATAATTGATCAGAAAAATATATCAAACAAAAACCATCATGGAGTCGGTAAAGGAATATACTGAAGACCATGCGACCCCCAGGATCAGTACGGAAGCACCAAGGGAAACAAGTAGAGCTCGAGTGACCGGTCGAATAGAAATTTTTTGTTCGGTTTTTGGTTCATTGAGAAACATGTGTTTGATGACCCGGGCATAGTAAAATAGTGAAATAACGCTGTTTAGGACCCCGATGAAGGCCAGGAGCAGAAGCAGTCTATCACCGGTATCGATCAGCGCCGAAAATA
>JBDGPJ010000032.1:0-1514 GCA_042219695.1 bacterium | reverse complement strand
AATACGAACTTACCCGCAAAACCAGCCAGAGGAGGCAATCCCGTTAGTGAAAACAAAAATATTGCCATACATACGGCAGGTACCGGTGCTCTGAGAAACATGCCGTCGACGTCCTCCAGCCATTCCCGTTCGAGTGCTACTACGACAAGAAACGCCCCGAGGTTCATTAGCGTGTAAATTATCAGGTAGAATCCGATGGCGGAAAATCCGGTAACCATTAAGTTTGAAGAGAGTAACGTATATCCCATCAGTATGTATCCGACGTGAGCTACCGTGGAGTAACCAAGCATCCGTTTAATATTGTTCTGTGCCAGGGCCGATAAGTTTCCGACGGTCATTGTCACCGCGGATATAATTACGAAAAAGACCGTTAAGTTCATGGAAATATTGGTATTACTTAGTAAGGGGGGCACCCATTCGTAGGTCAATCGAATTAGAACGGCAAATCCGGCGGCCTTGGGTGCCGTCGATAAAAAGCCGCCGACGGCTGTTGGGGCTCCCTGGTAAACGTCGGGAACCCACATGTGCATCGGAAAAAAGGAGCATTTGTAACCAATACCAACCAGCATCATGATTAAGCCAAGTCCGAGAGCCATTCCCGTGCCTTGAGTTGAAACCAGTTCATTACCAATAGCGGACAGAGTAAACTGTCCCGTGACTCCATAGATCAGACTGGCGCCGTACAGGAATGTTGCTCCGGCAACGGCACCGTAAACCAGGTATTTAATTCCCGCCTCGGCCGAATTACGACTCGTCATGTTATACCCCGCCATTACGTACGAGGGAAGACTGACGAGTTCCAGGGCAAGGTAGAGAATTAATAAGTGCAGACCACTGCCCAGCAGGGACATTCCGACAAAAACCGTCAAAAGCAATACAAGGAATTCCGGTGTACGTTTTGACGGCAAATCATTGCTATCGAGAACCATTAATGAGGTAATAATCGTTCCCATCAAAAATATGAGTTTGAACAGGTGGGCCATGGGATCCGCTGCTAACAACCCGTGAAAAATAGTTTTGTTCGTCAGGTCCTGGATTTGGAAGATCAGGCAGGTTAAGGACAGAACAAGCCCGGCAAACCCAAACGTGGAAGCGTACAACCGTTTCTTCCGATCCGGGCAAATCAGGCTCAGTAAAAGTATTGCCACCAGTTCCGGACCGAAGTAAGCCAGGCTATTGATGTTGGCTTGTAATGCTTTTGAAGCGGTATTCATCGGATTACATTACCATTCCCTGGAGTTGGACAATTGATTTCTGAATTAAGTTGAAATAAAAGTGGGGAAAAATTCCAAAGAACAACAATAAAACACAAAGGGGCACCGCAGCCGTCAGTTCCCGGGCATTGATATCCGGGAAATCGGCGTTCTCGGGGTTGGGTTCCTCGAAAAATACGCGCTGGTACATCCAGAGCATATAACCGGCCGTGAGTAATATTCCGGAAACCCCTAACACGGCTATTGTGGTGATACTCACGTAAACCGGGATCGTCGTAATAATGAGTGGGATGTACAGCG
>JBDGPJ010000031.1:0-4672 GCA_042219695.1 bacterium | reverse complement strand
CCTTATATCGACCAACCTGTCCTGTGTCTTTCGTCGATTAACACAAAAGCGGATTGCTCTGGTCGATTTTGATTTACAGTTTGGTGACGATGCCATTCTCATGGATATGACTCCCACCAATACCATTGCTTCTCTGGCTCGTGATTGTAAGGAAGAAGACTCGGTTGATTGGGATCTTCTCGAACTGTACATGCATACCCATGAACCCTCCGCCGTGGATGTGTTAGCTGCCCCGCCCAGGCCGGAGGAGGCGGACTACGTAACGGATCGAGAGGCGCGCAAGATCCTGGCCGGGCTGAAACGCCATTACGATTACGTGATTGTGGATACGTCCTCACAGGTGACGGAATCCGTCATAGCATCGTTGGAAAACTCCGATATAATCCTCTTACTTCTTACCCTTGAATTACCCACGATCAAAAACGGGAAACTGATGCTGGAGTTAATGGATAGCCTTGGGATACAGCTTCAGGAAGTTGAGGAGGCCCTGGAACGTGAAATTATTGAGGGAGTTCCAAGTGAAGGAGGGATTGTCATGCCTTCTATTGATGAAGGAATGCCGGTTGCTCTTTCACATCCCGATAGTGAATTCACACATAAAGTTAGTTCGATTGCTCGGCAGCTTATCGTGGATGAATTTGAATTAGAGGATGAACTCGTTGAAGGTGATGAAACGGTCTCTGCCGATACCGTTAGTCCGGTCGATCAACCCATGGCGGAAATGGGATCCCGTTTAACGGCTGGTTTGATTGATTACGGAATTGGCTTTGTGGGATTTTTCTTCTTTTTCTTTACGGGAATTGTGCTGGGGATTGCTATTGGATCGGCCGTCGGCTGGGGACTGGGTATTATAACGATGCTTCTGGGGCTCGGGGTCCCCCTCGGATACCTTACGTTTATGCATGCTGGAGGGCGTCAGACCTTCGGGGAGGTCCCGTGGAAACCGTTAACGCATTTTTACGCAGTTCAATAGAGGTAATGGGGATGGGTATTCCTCAACTCTGGATCATGCTTAACGATGAAGACCAAGGACTTCACGACGTGGTTGCGGGTACGTTTATGGTGGCCCAGGAGCAGACTATAGAAGATTCCGAATCCGAAGAGGATGATGAGCAAGAAGCTTCTGAGGAAGAAGCTAAAGAGGCTGCTTAACGTTCAGACCTTCTTTCCCTGGACCAAACTACATTTCTTGTGTATTTGACATGTCTTCATGACAGAAAGTATCCTATAATTAGAGTGTGCTTGGTCATTCATCCAACCCTAAGAAAGCTGTGAGTGAACCGTTTTATGTCATTATTGGATCGTCTTGAAGACGCCAAGTGGGAAGAAGAGGCACCGTCAGGTGGTGAATCGTCTTCCGGACCCGAAACACCTCAGGAAAAACTCAAGGAAGAAGTACACGAACGGGTTGTTAATCAGTTCGGTTCGGAAGTACTTGGGGAAGGGAACGATCAACAGCAGAAGGAGCGCCTTCGATCCACAATCGAAGAGCTTGTTATTACGGTTGGCTCCGAAGAGGGCATAAACTTATCGAGAAATGAACACGAAAGCGTCGTTCAGGATCTTATCCACGAAATTCTTGGATTTGGACCGATAGAACCCCTCCTTAATGACGAAGACGTTAGCGAAGTTATGGTTAACGGACCTGAGCAAATATACGTAGAACGTGACGGGGGACTGGAACTTACCGACATTACGTTTAAAGACAACGACCACTTGATGAATATTATACAGAAAATTGTTGCCCCGCTTGGCCGACGGGTTGACGAGAGCCAGCCCTACTGTGATGCTCGCCTTCCCGATGGTTCACGTGTCAATATCATCATACCTCCGCTGGCACTCGACGGGCCCACCGTAACGATTCGTGTTTTTGAAGAAGATCCCCTTACCGTCGATGATTTAATCGAATTTGGGACATTATCCCGTCAGATGGCTGATTTCCTGGAAGGTTGTGTCGAGGCCGGTTTGAATACCGTGGTGTCCGGTGGAACCGGTTCCGGTAAAACGACGACACTCAATGTCCTGTCCAGTTTTATTCCTTCGGGGGAGAGGATCGTTACGATTGAAGACAGTGCCGAACTACAGCTCCAGAGGGAACACGTCGTTCGGCTCGAAACCCGTCCGCCTAACATTGAGGGGGAGGGTGAAGTAACCATGCAGGAACTCGTTAAAAACTCGTTACGTATGCGCCCGGATCGAATTATTGTCGGTGAATGTCGAGGTGCTGAAGCCCTGGACATGTTACAGGCGATGAATACCGGTCACGACGGTTCATTAACAACGACTCATGCTAATAATCCCCGGGAGGCGGTTTCGCGCCTGGAAACTCTCGTAATGATGGGGGGGATGGAACTTCCCCAGAAAGCAATTCGTGAACAAATAGCGTCTGCCGTGGATCTTATTGTTCAGCAGAGCCGGTTGCGTGATGGAAGCCGGGTGATCACAAGCGTTACAGAGATCCAGGGAATGGAAGAGGATCAGGTGACACGTTCGGAAATTTTTACTTTTGAACAGGAAGGAATGGAAGACGGCAATATAGTTGGTGATCTTAAACCCACGGGAGTACGTCCGTCCTTCTACGAACGGTTTGAAGAGGAGGGTATTGAGTTACCACCTGACCTGTTTGTGGAAACCTGATAAGAACGGAATCCGGATGATTTAGGAATTGATATCGTTTAACGTAACGTTGTAACAAAGCTCCTGACACCAAGCGAGGCGTAAATCATGTCCACGGGTTCAATTATCCTACTCAGTATACTTGCCCTGTGTGCCGGTGGAATTGTTTTTGTTCTCTACCGTCTGAAGAAGAAGGAAGCCAAGGAAAATCTAACCGTAAAGGAACGGATTCGACCCTACGTAGACCAGGCATATCGAGAGGAATTAGCCCGCCAGAGATCGACCGAGGAAGAAGAAGAAAGCATTTCATTTATTGAAGGAATTTCCGATAAGATTTCGGATGCGGCTCTTAGTGAGGAAATAAAACAGGGCATAAAAGACTGGCTTCTCCGGGCCGGGATGAGAGTACGTCCGGCCGAATTCCTGATTATCACTCTTTCTATTATGTGTATTAACGCTGCCGTATTTGCATCACTGGGATGGTATTTTATCGGCGGTTATATTGGTCCCATGAGCTTGATTGGTTTTGCAATCGGTTGGGCCTATCCCTTGATTTACGTCATTATCAAACGCAGTCAACGAATGTCAAAATTTAACGATCAGTTATTGGACTTGATCACTTTAATGTCCAATAGCTTGAAATCAGGATACGGCTTTATGCAATCCCTCAACCTTGTTGCGGACGAGGCCCAGCCTCCTGCCTCGGACGAGTTCAATCGAGTTGTTCGTGAAAACAACCTCGGAGTTCCCATTGACAAGGCGTTAACTCGACTGGTCGAACGGATGGACAGCGAGGACCTGGATTTAATGGTTACGGCGGTTTTAATTCAACGTGAGACCGGAGGTAATTTAAGTGAAATTCTGGACAATATTTCCGACACTATCCGTGAACGGATAAAGCTACAGGGTCAGATTCAAGCTCTTACGGCACAGGGCAAGCTCGGTGGAGCCATTATTTCCGGGCTACCGGTTGTATTGGGGGTCGTCTTCTATTTTTTACGGACCGAAATGATGACAAACTTCGTAACCCATCCATGGGGGATTATGGCGATTGCTGCCGGAGTATTTTGGCAGGCCATTGGAATTTTCATCATCTGGAATATTGTGAATATTGATGTGTAACGGTCAGTGTAAACGATGATTACGTCAATATATGTAGTTATTTTACTGGCTCTTGTCCTGTTTGTATGCTCGGGAGGATTTTTTCTTTTTGGATCATCGACCGAACAGGAATCGATCGTGTTTCGGCGATTTAAACGAGTCACGGGCTATCAGCAGGAAGAAGAAGAGGAAGTGGACCTCGACGAGGAGATGCTGGAAGGCACTTTTTACGAACGTGCAATCTATCCAATCCTGGATCGGGTTGCCGAAGTAATTGGGGGGGATGACGAGAGTGACAGCGATCAGCTCGAACTGGAATTAGTGCGTGCCGGTCGTCCGGGGGGGTTGGGTCCGAATGAGTTTATTGCCCTCCAGCTCGTCCTGGGTCTGTTGAGTGTATCGGTGGTTGTGGTACTGGCCCTGATTGTCGGACCCACAAGCCGGCGTGGAATTGGATTGACTCTTGCTTTTGCGGCGATAAGTGGTGTCGGTAGTTATATTGTTCCTAAATTCTACCTGTCCACACTTGTATCCAACCGTCAGCACGAGGTCAAAACTTCACTCCCGTACGCTATTGATCTACTCGTGGTTTCTTCCGAAGCCGGGCTCGGATTTGACATGGCACTGAACCGTGTCACCGAAAAGATGGACGGAGCCCTTGCCGAGGAATTTAAACGAGTTGCCGAGGAAGTAAAACTCGGTACACCACGGCAAAAGGCCCTTAAAAACCTGGAAGAAAGGATGCAGGTGGAGGAACTATCAAGCTTCGTATCGGCAATCATTCAGGCGGAGGAACTTGGAGCAAGTGTAGGGGAAGTCCTTCGCATCCAGGCTGACCAGATACGTACCGCACGCCGTCAGCAAATTGAGGAAATGGTAGATCAAGAAGCTTTTCGATCTCAAGGTGAAATCAGAGTGATGCCCGATACCCACCTAGGTCAAGGTTGTGTTATAG
>JBDGPJ010000030.1:2205-3048 GCA_042219695.1 bacterium | reverse complement strand
CCAACCGCTCAAGGGTTGAACGACGGTATCCCCTGTAGCCCGACGTACAATCCCTGACCGGTAATCCGAGCATCCACCGGGAGGTCGTGTTGGCCGTTCTACTGAGTAACCGGCGAAAAACTCCCCAGTTTTTAACGGCTCCACCGCGAACGTACCGAGAACCTATAACCAGATCGGACTCGTCCAGTTTCGCATCTATTTCAGGGAGGACTTTCGGGGGATGGGAAAAATCGGCATCCATGTGAAACAAACGCTGGTACTGTTTATCAAGAGCCCAATGAACTCCGGAACGGTAAGCACTTCCCAAACCGGTTTTGGCCGGGCGGGACATTACAATTAAGCCCTCAAATTCCGCTTGCATATCAATGACCTTTTGTGCCGTTCCATCCGGCGAATTATCATCAATAACAAGGATATCAGCGGGAAAATCACGACCGCGTATCTCAGTTATAAGTGACTCGATGTTTTCCAATTCATTGTAGGTCGGAATCATCAACAACCTCCCGATATCCTCTCGAGGAGAACCAGTAAGCTCAACCGAACTCATTTTGAACCATCCGTTATTCGTGTCAGTGGGACATTACGGTGCTTCCATAGACGAGCTCTATTTGTACTTACCAGAAGTTCCCAATTTGGATCGGTACGAAGACGATCATTTAAATAAAACTCCGGCGGAATGAGTACCCATCGAGTATCGTACCGTTCCAGGTATTCCTTCCGACCGATTAAAGCTTTAAAATAAGATTCGATAATTTCCCGGGAATAAACCGTGTCCCATCGTCCATCCAAATACACCCTGGTTCCGGAGTCCTGGTACATTAACCACTGAGCCCAATCATAGTA
>JBDGPJ010000030.1:0-2186 GCA_042219695.1 bacterium | reverse complement strand
GGGATTCCCTCAAAGGCCATAGGGCTTTCTCCGGATAAGGATAATGAGGCGGGGACTGAAACCCACGTAAAAACGTCCCTGCAATTAGTGTGGTCGAAATAACGCACACAACAATCAAACTTGCCTTTAAGACAGTCCCGGGTTTGAAAATTTTCTTAGACAACAACCGGGGACGATCCATGGTACAAATCATCCCCACCATAATACCGTAAACTGGAACGTGACGTTTTGAGGTCAGACTAACAACAGTGGCGAATAGAACGGGGACTGCCCATAGTACGCGGTGTTCTTGTTCTTCTTTGAACATATACCAGGCCATGAACAGCCCGGTTAATCCACTCCATAACAATAATCTGTTGGGATCCTCCCAGACAGGCTGCCACTCGTCGATAATCCGACTCGTCAACGGATTCGTCATGGTTCTGATGACCATTTCCCATAATTCATATGTGTAAGGGTTAAAAAAGCTGGCAAGAACACATCCCAACACACAGAAACCGTATGAGATCCGTGCTTGGGTTCCATTCTGACTAATCAAAACGAGAGGGGAAAACGCCAGCAGGTATCCAAGCCCAATAACAAAAGCGCCATGGATATTAACCCACAGCAAAAATAGTAAGGGGAGTACCCACCAATACGATCTCCCCGCCTTTGAACGAGTAAAAATAAATAGTATCAATATCAGGAACAAATACGTCACAAGCTGGGGACGAAGCACAAGTCCCGGTTGAACGGATAATACGGTAAGCATTCCTCCAATAATCCCGTATAAGCCAAAATTCCCTTCTACAAGTTGTCTGTATAGCAGACACGCTACCAGAACCGACACAAACCCCAATAAAATCAGACTTAGAAGATAAAAACCTCCGATATTGAACAGATAAGCGGTAACAACCTGAAATAACCACTCGTGATTTATCCATCTTGCCCCCGTGGCCGTGTATGAATAAAAATCACGGTATACAATTTGCCCATTTTTCAACATCCAATCACCGTACAACAGGTATCCCCATAGATCGGTCACGGCAACCGGGCGGTAAATGACAGCCACACAAAATAAAAACAGACTTATAATCAACCAATACACGTCAAACATTCCCAGAAAATTATTGTTGCCACTTATTCAGGGATCGAACTCCAAGTATATAGGGATAATACCGCCACAACGACCCGAGCATATACAACGGAATCCAGTGCAGCGAGATTCTCCGCAAAAAAAATTTCGGCCTCTGCTGGAACCCTACTTCCTCACGAGCAATTCCATGCACTGTATGAATGTTCATTTCGAGTAATCAAATTTACAACCTTTTTAACAGCGTGATCGAATGACTTAAACATTTTTGATACAGACGGTCCTTTCCAACACACTTTTCATTGCCTGTCGTAACGATTTGGACCGTTTTTTCCGTTCGGACGATCAGCCGTCAATAACTGTGAAAACGACTATTACCAGCCAGGTTAGCCCAGCTGGCAAGCCGTGGGGAGGTTTTCCGACAATCACACTCTGTAAATACATTTCAGTGTGTTACGACTTGATTTATACGACGATTTAATTTCGACAGCTGTCTCGCCGAGACGCTTAATGCATGAAATTTGAAAATGTCATGCATTAAGCGGGCTAAACGGACCTGTTTTGAATTCCTCTATTTGTCCATATTCCTATTTGACCCGAACAGTGTACATTGAACCATCAACGGTTCTTTTATGAATTCAACGAAGCCACCTTCACTTCATATCCCCACTCGCTATAATATTTTCCTTTGTATTACAGTCCGTTTGAAGACCACGTTTTGCCTGTG
The DNA here is from genome assembly GCA_042219695.1 of bacterium. Classification (GTDB taxonomy): domain Bacteria; phylum T1Sed10-126; class T1Sed10-126; order T1Sed10-126; family JBDGPJ01; genus JBDGPJ01. The sequence goes on along the minus strand of JBDGPJ010000030.1, from coordinate 387 downwards.
TACTCCGTGAGTATTCACCACGGGATACACTCTTTTAAGACCAAACGATATCAACTTTTTTTGGGAAGTGATTACTTTGGAACCTGAACCAAGCAGTTACCTGAATAGTATCGGCGGTTATGCTTTTGCCGAAGTGGACAAAGCGAAGGAACAAGCCGTTGAACAGCATGGCGAAGACTACATTATAGATCTGGGCGTTGGTGATCCGACCGATCCGACTCCTCCGGTAGCGCGCGAGGGGGCTGCGGTAGAAGCGCTCGAAAACCCCTCACAGGGATACCCGAGCTACGACGGTCAACAGTTTTTTCGTGAAGCCGTCGCCAACTGGTACCGCCGGCGTTCTGGAGTATCGCTGGATCCGGAGACGGAAATCACGGCCACTCTGGG
>JBDGPJ010000003.1:7392-9583 GCA_042219695.1 bacterium | reverse complement strand
TTTTCCAAATCGGATAATAACTCCAGGTAACCGTCCCGGTAACGATCCGCCTCCTTTTCACTGACTACCTCCTCACCAAGACGGTCGACGCTTACTCCAACTCCTTTTTTACATAGTGATTCCACGTTCGACTGCACTTCCCCGGGGGTTTCACCGGCAATAAACCTGCGGGCGAGACGACGAACGGACCGGCGTATCACGGGTGTGATGAGGCTGGATGGCATAAACGGGCTGCGGGAGGCCGACAACATCCAACGAACCGTAGCAGGGAGATTCCCCTCGTCGTACTCCCTGAAGTATTCGGAGAAATGTTCAACAACCTCGCTGGATGAATCAATCGCCGGTAATACGTCAACCAATCGAAACAGGGGAGCTTTTAGGCGGGGGCGCTCCATCGTCCAGTTCATGAGCCGGTCCTCAACCGACTGAATCAAACCACTTTGGCCGGAAGAGGATTCAGCAATCTCGTATAGTGCCTCACCAAGTTCCTGAGTACGACGTTCTACCGAATTCGGAATGTCCATAACTGACCTACTTTCATCGTGCAATCTACGTGACTGAGTCATTCTTCAGCGCTATGATTTAGCTTAACAAAGTTCCTCCTCTGGGTGAAAAAAGTATGATCGTGAACCGTAACTGGCATTTTGTCACGTGTATTGTGCTTTTATTTGCCACACTTTCCATTCTGGGACTTCCCGGACCGGTATTCTCCAATTCACAATCCAATCCGTCCAGTACGCCCTACGCGGTAAACCATTCCCCGGACGATCCCTTACCATCTCCGAATACCGGCATGTACGTGGTTTTCGGAATCGTTATTCTGGCACTATTCATGTTTATTTATCAACCAGTCCCCATGGATATTACCGCCATTACTGTGATGGTCTTGCTTATTCTGCTTGAGCCCTGGACACAAATTTCCCCGGCAAAAGGTCTCTCGGGATTTGCCAGTCCCGCAACCATTACCGTTCTTGCCATGTTCATTTTAAGCGAAGGAATACGCAAATCCGGAATTATTCAAAAGATCGGTGCCAGAATTATCGAGTGGACCGGGGATAACATCTCCCGTCAATTATCCTCGATAGTCGGTATCGTCGTACCCACTTCGGGGATGATCAATAACACCGCCGTGGTAGCAATTTTGCTTCCCATAGTTTCGGACATGGCCCGTAAAACCAAAACCTCTCCTTCAAAGCTTCTCATTCCCCTCTCCTACGCCTCCATGTTTGGAGGAATGCTCACATTAATTGGAACTTCAACCAATCTCCTGGCCAGTGACTTATCCACCCGCTTATTGAACCGTCCCATTGGAATGTTTGAATTCACCCACGTGGGAATCATTGTGTCCCTCGTGGGATCAGCCTACTTGATATGGATCTGCCCCTATATATTACCGGAACGGATTAAACCCGAAGAGGACTTAACCCGGCAATTTGACATGGAAAATTACCTCACGGAAGTCATTGTTGTAGAAGGATCCACCCTGATCGGAAAAACTGCTGAAAACGCCTTTTCCGATGAAGACGTGGACGCTGATATCTTACGAATCGTTCGCGGAGACAACCGCATCGCCGTGTCACTCGAAGGAACCGAGATGCAGCAGGGAGATATTCTTTCCGTACGTACTGACCGGAAGACTCTACTGAAGTTAATTGAATTGGACGGACTACAGCAGGCTTCACCACCTCTCGTCGACGAAACGAATCCTTCAAAACCCGAACACAAAGACGGACTTGTTGAAGTTGTTATTGTTCCGGGTTCTCCTCTCGTGGGTGAGTCCATGAAATCATCTACGTTCCGCCAACGTTACAATGCTTCGGTCCTGGCACTGCGCCACGGTGAACAAATTATCCACGAGAGAATGGATGAACGGGAACTGGAGGTTGGTAACACATTGCTCGTCCAGGCCTCCCCGGACACGATCAAACGGCTTAAAAATAACAATGATTTTATTGTTACTCAGGAAATTGAAAGACCTGATTTTCGGACCCACAAAATTCCTCTGGCAATAACCATCACACTTGGCGTGATCATCACGGCTTCAACCGGACTCCTCACCATCCTCGAAGCTGCACTTTCCGGGGTATTAGCCATGGTATTTACCGGTTGTCTGAAACCAGGCGAAGTTTACGATTCGGTCCGATGGGACATTATTTTTCTATTGGCCGGAGTAATACCACTTGGGCTAGCC
>JBDGPJ010000003.1:5494-7382 GCA_042219695.1 bacterium | reverse complement strand
CTGATTTTGTTGTACCTGGTTACGGCTTTCTTAACCAATATTATCAGCAATAACGCCAGTGTCCTGATCATGATTCCGGTAGCGATCGACACCGCCCTGCGGATGGGAACTGATCCTTTCCCATTTTTACTCGTGGTTATGTTTGCCGCCAGTACCGCTTTCATGACTCCAATGGGTTATCAGACAAACCTGTTTGTTTACGGGCCGGGGGGTTATAACTTCAGGGATTACTTACGGGCCGGCACGGTATTGCAACTTCTACTGGCAGTCGTTACGTCCTTGAGTATTGCGTTTTTCTGGCCCTTATGAGTGAATCGGTACAAGATCCATCTGGCTGAGCCGTTGTTGAATGGTGTGATTGTCCCGTAACTCCCGGTAGGCCGATTCCTCAATAAATTCACGTTTCTTCTGATCGGTCAATAACTCCTCGATTCGATCCAATAAATCATTGTCGTTTTCGTAAACCTCACAATGCAGAGACGGAGAAAAGAGATCCCGCAAGGTGGACGAATCTTCAGTAAGGACCACGCTACCCGTGGCCATAACATCGTACACTCGCATTGTAATAATGTCCGATTGATAAATACGATTAATATCTAAGTTGATTTTGCTTCCGTTGTAGATTCGGGTCAGTTGTTCGTCATGGTCGGCTTCTCCGCAATAGATCCCCTGTTCACCCGTGTTGCCCTCCCAACCACCGTCTCCCCACACGTGAATATTAAAGGCATCACCGATCGTCTGAACTACGTCCACACGCTTCCAGTGGGCCCGGTATTCCGCCACGGCCATGGCTATTCGCATCGGTTCCCCCTGGACTACGGAAACAAGGGGAATATCCAGGTCAATAAGAGTCGATTCAATCTCATCAATCGTGTCTTCTTGCCACTCCGGTACTTCGTTTACCCAGCGATTCAGTTGTCTTTGAAACGCCGCCCAGTCCCCGTCTTCATTGCTCTTCCTCTGCTCCTGACACCAGCGTCGAAGTGAGTTAAAAAGGCGATCGGCGTTCTGCTGGAGGGAACTCCCGACAAAACTTATCGGCGCCCGTTCGGTTTCTGAAATTTGATCCAAACGCACTGATTGTCGCTTGTCCGGGTTGGAAGCCAGCGGACAGTATTCCACTTCATCGTAACCGGCCTGGTTCAGTAGCGAAATATTGTTTCTTCGATACGTATATATTCGCGTACATTCACTGGACTGCTTCACCGGCTGATAAGGGCTCGTTGCGGGATCGATTTCCCAACATACGTACGGGAACCCCCGCTTGGAAGACACGTCCACCATCCCGTCGATCAGATTAATGCTAAACAAACACTCCGGAGAAAGGACTTCGAGCATCTCACCAAGTTCCTCGGGTTCCCATAATAACGTGTCAACGGGAAACACTGCCTGGTCCTGATCCAGGTTATCCCGTAAAACATCCAGTACATCACGAAAAAAGAGAGCACCCGTCTGTACGACCACCCAGTTTTCCGGCACCGGTTGATCCGAACCGGTTAATTCACTCAGCACGTCGGGAAGCGGATTCAGTTGATCGCATAACAGTGGATGACCAACAAGTTCACACCCTCGATCAAAAAATCCGTCCTCAAAACACAACCCGGTCCCGAAAACCCAATTCTTGTCACGAGCAGTCTTCCCATGATTATCCAGGAAAAGTCCCAGGCGATGAGGGTCCGGATCGTAGATTCGATGATTGTCTCCCAGGGAGAGTAACTGTTCGGCACGGTCGGGTGACCCAAGACCAAACAAGAGGTACGGAGGATGGGAACCAATGTCCGGTTCCCCTTCGTAGCGGGCAAGTGGAAACCAAGTATCATACGCTCGGTAATACCATTGTCCATCCAGCGAACGTATTGTCGGTTGACCGTTTCGAGAGGACAAAATC
>JBDGPJ010000003.1:0-5484 GCA_042219695.1 bacterium | reverse complement strand
GTAAAAAAGGAAATATCAGTCACGGTTCTTTCCCGGTGAGCATTGTCTTCATACGAAATGCATCAAACCAATGTAAAAACCAGAATTAAGCTCGCTAAAAACCCACCTTCGCTCAAGGCAAGTGCTGATATGACGACCGCTTTATTCCAGGTTTCCCCCACGTAAGCATATATCGAAAATATTCCTACGAGTCCCCCCCCGGCCGTACAACCCATTTTCCAGAGAAACACGGAATTAATCGCATTTCGGGACCCAAGCTGAAAGAAGCCGCTAAACAGTGCCCCCAACCATACGAAACCCAAACCGACACCGATGGGTACCAACCGATCACGATCCTCATCGTATTGTTCGGTCAACAGCAAACGGATAATAACTACCGGCGGAATGACCAACAGCAGGAGTGCAAACAGGGAATGTAGAACGTACATTAAAAGAAGTGCACGAGTAAACCGTAGATCGAACCGGATACGATGGCGGGGAAAATGGGGGTGGCAATCCAGCCCAGCGCGATATTTCTTAATGTATCAAAGGATACGGCCCGTGCCCCCCGAGTCAGTCCAACTCCGGCTACGGCACCAACAATAGCCTGGGAGGAAGAAACGGGAACCCCAAAATCTTTAAACACATTCACACAGATCGACATCGCTACGACGGACGTAAATGCGGAAAATGGGTCTAACGTCGTAATTTTTGTACCCACGCTATAAATAACTTTGTGTGCATACGTGACGGCACCTGCAGCAATAGCAACCCCCCCTAACCCTGCCGCCCAGGCCTTTGCAGAAATTCCCAACCAATTCTCAAACAACCCCGCCGTGTAAAACGGGGCTACGGCAATCCCGGCGTGACTGGCTCCAAGAATAAAAGAACCGTACGCGCCGGCGACGAACAACATAATCCATATCATACGGTTGAACACGCGTTCATTTTGCACGTATTTGTTGACGATCGTACTTCCCCATTTTTGCATAAAAAACCCAAGTAAGCCGGCTAAAAAAGGACTGATGATCCAGCTAATTACCATCTTGATAAACGTATACCAGGGAGGTAACGAAGCCAACGCACCGTGCTGAATTCCAAGGGCTATGGATAACCCAAAGAATGCTCCAATCGAGCCCTGGGAGGTGGACGTTGGTATTCCGAGATAGGTTGCCAGGTTAACGGCCAGTCCGGCTGAAAGTGTGACTAACACGGCAAGATTAATCAGTGCCCAACTTGATTTTTGTTTTAGTTCCCCTGTTTTGGGCAAAACCTTGCCGGCGTCCGTGACCATTGATTGCCCATATAGCACCGAACCCAGTATCACGGCCACACAAAAAATAATAATACAGGTCCGGTATTTCATCAGGTTGGAGCCCACGTGAGGCCCAAACACGTTGGCACAGTCGTTGGCCCCCATTCCCCATCCAAGGTATCCACCAGCGAGTGTTTTTAGAAACGAGAAAATTTGCATGGACAGTTAAACGTTTCGCTTCACCATCATAATATTTACCCGATCCGAAATGTTTTCAATTCGATCCGAAATGGAGGCAATTAAGTTGATCAGGTTTCGCAAATGAATTCGATGGGCCAGTTCGAGTGAGTCATCCTTCCATAACGTCTGGATTAACTTCCATTCCATTTCATCCACCGCCTCTTCACCGTGCCCAATCTGGCGCACAACCTCACGGATTTCCTCCTGATCACCCCGATCCATGAGTTCTACGATATCCTGGATCGGCTTAAAGGTGTTCACAACTTCATGAACAAGGTCTTTGTAATCTTCCCGTAAATCCTTCGGTATATCCGGCTTCTGTTGACCGATCATGTCGGCACAGGTTTCGGCACGGTCCGCCACTTTATCAATCAGTTCCGCTAAAACGATATAGTCCTCGCGAAACATCGGCATGAAGGCTCCCTCGTACAAATTCCGTTCTACGTCTCTCCGAAGCTCATCCGCTTCGTGTTCCTGATCGTGTACTTTATAGGATAACTCCTTGTAGTCCTCCTCCTCGGTAAGGTAGGCGAACATCATGTCCTGAAACAAATCGAGGGTTTTTTGTACGGCTTGAATATGATCTTTCAACATTTCATTGGTCTGAGATTCTTTTTGTCCGAACAACATAGCTGAAATACCTCCTTCTATCGGGTGAAAAATGTCAATCCAAAAAACAACATTGTACTTTAAAGACTGTTTTTTACATGCTTTTCGGCCTTATTCCGACCGAAAAATCAGGCTGGATATCAACAACCAGCCCATCATAAATGAAAGTCCTCCAATGGGGGTCACCGAGGATAAAAACGCAAATCCAGCCAAAAATTGTAAATAAATAGTCCCACAAAATAAGACAATTCCCCCTACAAAGAAAGTACCGGCTCCTTTTAATCCCCACCAGGCTACCCGGTCCCGACTCCCAACCATGACTAAAGCCACCGAATGTACAAGTTGAAATCGAAGTGCCGTTCTCACGGCCTCAACTCCCCGCTCCGAAAGAAGTTCGGATAGTCCGTGAGCACTCCAGGCTTCCCCGGCGATCGCCAGAAATCCAGACAGACCAGCCAAGGCAAAAAATACCCGAGAATCCATTGACGTATCCGTTACGGACGCGGTACCGGAACGTTTCGCTGAGGTAGATCCTTTGGATAAAGAATAATTTCCACTCGGCGATTCAACCGTCGTTTTTCGGGGGTTTCATTGGACGCCACGGGATGATGAGGACCCATCCCGGCGGCTATCAACCGTGATTCATCCAAACCCTCGAGATTTGAAAGGTATTTGACAACGTTTACGGCACGCTTGGCGGACAGATCCCAGTTGGATGGAAATTTTTTAGTTTGAACCGGTAGATTATCCGTGTGACCCTGCACAACCACCCAGTATTTCGGATACGCGAGCAATAGCTTGGCCACCTCATCCAGCGTGGGCCATGCGGTCGATTTAACCTTGGCCGAGCGAAGGTCAAACAAGATCTTTTCGCGTAATTTTAAAATAACGCTCCGATCGCTACGGCGAGCATCTACGTTATCGATTTCCTCGGCCTCTTTTTCAAGCTTGGCCGACTTCTCTTTGGCCGGCTGACTTGCGACCCTGGCCTCCGCTTGTTTTTCCGCGGATTGTTCCGTTTCCGAACTCTTTTTATCCGGGCCCTTTCCTTTTGTTTTCCCGGACTTTTTATCCATGGTTTGTTTCTTTTTAGCGGATTCCGTCTGGGCTGTAGAGGTCGGCGTTTGTTCCGGCCTGGCTTGCTGTTCTTCCTCCTTTGAAGAAGCTTCTGCTTTTTTCTGTGCGACTGTTTTATCCGTGGAAGACTTCTGAGCCGATTCCGGCTCATAACTGGCACATCCCCCCAACACAAACAAGCCAATGACAAAGCCCACAGCGAATTTCCGTCCCATATCAATCAGCTCCAAGTAAGCTCAGAATCATTCACACTAACAAGCACTCAAAAAAGCACTCGTTAATAATACCTTTTATGCTGTGAATGAAAATAAACCATGAATTTTTTATTTAACTGTAAGTACAACCCTCCCGACATTAACAATAGACAACGGATTGATTCATATATATTTCCTACGGAGGGATGCAACATGTTACCCATCTTCAACCCATCCACTGGTGGAAGCCAATCGCCCATTCAACAACCATCCTCGGAGGGACAATCATCATCCGGATCCAATGGTTCGGGAGAACAACGATCGAGTGACTCCGAGAAATCATCAAGTTCTTCGAACAACGTCAAATTGGACCTTTCGGGTCCCGGCGGTCAATCGGTAAATCGGAAAACGGCCAGTCTCGTCGTTGAATCAAAAGTTCGAATGAGCATTCAAACAACGTTTTCCGCACAGGCCAAAGGAGAACAGACACCATCTCCTCAGCCCGGAAACTCGAACTTCTTCAATCCCGAAAATACAGCAAATCGCCTGTCTGATTTCGCAAAATCTTTTGTTGAAAAAGGGGACGGCTCAAAACAAGAAAACCTGGAAAAAGTTAAAGAGGCAGTTGATTCCGGTTTCAGTGAAGCTAAAAATGAATTGGGCGGAAACCTATCAAACCCCGTCGCTATTCTATTTGAAAAAATCCAGACTTCCCTTAAGGAAGCACTCAGTGAGCTGGAACCCGAAAACGAAGCATCGGCACAATCGGAATCATCCGATAACGTTGCCCAGGACATTGCCCGGGAAAATCAACGGGCCGCTCAATCTCCGGAATCGATTCCGTCGAGTCTTCTCCAGACGGGACAGGCACTAACGTAAGCAGCGAACCTTCTTCAGTTTCAACAATTACATAATCCAAATTTAGCTACTTTGGAAGCTATCGATCTAAACCACTTAATTCATGAGCCTCATGAATTAAGCGCCTGGAAGGCAAACCATTTGTCGAATGAGCTGGGTTTGCCCAGCCGACAAACTGTTATTCGGTTTTACGACAATCACACTCTGTAAATCCAATCTGGTTGTATTACAGAATGATTTATGAGCCGATTCAAGCTAAAGAGTATTGAAACGGCTGTCCCTTGGACGATCTATTCACCACAGCAATTCTGTCGTGAATAGATAGGCTAATACTGGGTTCACTCGGCTCCAAGGGAGAAAACTTCTCGCTTATAAAGAGTATACTTTACGCAAACCAACCAAACCACTCCCATAAACACAGGATGCTTTACTACATTAATCCTTCCCTCCCTTGCACATTTTTTATTTTCAGGTGAAACAATAACTGCATCCAATTCTCACGATGAACTATTCAATTCACAGACAACAAAGAAATTCGAACGTCACGACTAAATCGACTGTAAGTTTTCTTTTATATAAACTCAGTTGTGTTGAAACACTTCTGCCAACAAGTACTGTAAGGAGCACAAAAGTCCATAAACACAAGCCATTGGAGAGTCCTGCTCTTTACCAGAAAAAAACGCAAAGAATAATTCGGGCGAGTATTACATCAGTATTTTCAAAGTTGAGGATATTTAACACTCTAAAAAACAATTGGAGGGACTGTTACTCCATTCTAAGCTTTTGCGGTTTTCTTATTTCATTTTCTTTGCACAAATTACAATGGTCTACCAATAGTTTTATTTTCACCGATTAGGGGGTTGACTCCGTAACCGGGTAAAAAGAGGGGACCGTGCTTCGATGTCAGCCGGTACCGACCGGGGCGATAAACACCTCAACGTGAATGATTGTTGTAACAGAAACTGGTCAAAGCACAATCATCGTCGATAAAACAACCCTTCACATGGTTATGTGCAGGAGCGTTCACGACGCCGTGAGGGCGTCGTAGCGACTGCCCTCGGAGAGCTCCATGGATGGAGCTCAAGAATGATGACATCGATTCACGGTCCCTCACGGTAAAAAACGAAAAAGTAAAGTACTCCATTTCAAAAGCCCTATCAATTACACTGCTATAATTACCAATATCCGAAGTTTATAATTTTGTTCTTGCCCTTACATCAGAACCTTCCAACGTAATCTGAATCCTTCCTAAATATTCCGCCTATCGTATAA
>JBDGPJ010000029.1:5454-11188 GCA_042219695.1 bacterium | reverse complement strand
TGAATGAATTCTATACATCGATACAAACTCGATGTTCTCGCGAAGGGTAATTTCATCGTTATGCAAAATTACAACTCATATGTATCGAATGAGAAACGATAATGATTTAAACATTTTCCGGTCTATTTCAAACCAGGAACTCTCCGTGCGACTATTAACCAGTAAAATCACTGAAAATTATAACCCAGGAAATTCACCGGTTAACTTCCACCATTACCAGGTAATTAAGGGAACCGTTAAAATCCGTCAAAAGCAGTAAGGCATCATTCCCGATAAACATATCACATGAAACCCTCATGTTAGCTTCCTTTGGCTCACGCACGAGGTAACGACTTCGTTACGGCCGTTCGTTCCCGGCCGATTTATTCCACTGCGTTCAAATAATAATATCGTTTCACCGTTTTTTTACGGGAGTTGGTATAATTCATTCGTAAGAATCGGTTGGCTATCCCCATGGGTTTTGCCACGACTTAACAGTTTTGAAATTTTCCTTTGAGGGATTGAATTCGATTGGTTACAGCACCCAATTTTTGACAAAAATCAACAAGGGACTGTTTACCTCAAGCCAGGTCACAAACGGGAAAGTCGGTTAATTTAACCCCAGTTCTTGCTTGAAAAAGGGAATCGTTTTCCGAAGACCATCTTCCAGGGAAACATCCGGCTCCCAGCCAAGCACTTTTTTAGCCCGGGTAATGTCGGGTTCCCGGACCTGGGGATCGTCCTCGGGAAGCGGTTCGTGGGTTATACCGCTATCGGAACCCGTCACTTCAAGGACCTTTTCGGCGAACTCCATAATGGTCATTTCCCGGGGATTACCGATGTTCACCGGTTGATTGCAATTGGATTCTACGAGCGAAGTAATCCCGCGAATCAGATCATCCACGTAACAAAACGAGCGGGTCTGTTTCCCGTCACCATAGACGGTGAGATCCTGACCGGTGAGAGCCTGCTTAAGGAAATTCGGAACAACACGTCCATCCCCAATGCGCATGCGCGGGCCATAAGTATTAAAAATACGAACAATACGGGTATCCACGTCGTGGTTCTTGTGGTAAGCCATGGTAATGGCCTCGGCAAAGCGCTTTGCCTCATCATAAACTCCCCGGGAACCAATAGGATTTACATTTCCCCAGTAATCCTCGGTCTGGGGATGTTCGAGGGGATCACCGTACACTTCACTGGTAGAAGCTAACAGAAACTTCGCGTCAAACCTCTTGGCCACTCCGAGGGCCCGGTGAGAGCCCAGTGCCCCGACTTTGAGTGTTTTTATTGGATAACGAAGGTAATCGTCCGGACTGGCCGGGCTGGCAAAATGAAGGACAAGATCGACCTCCGGTTCACCGTTAAAATCATACGCGTCCTCAACGTCGATGTACTCCGTTACGTCCTGATCGACCTTATGAAGACGATCCTGGCCGGGTAAGTCATTCAAATTCCCTTCATTACCCGTGACAAAATTATCGTAGCAAAAAACGTTATGCTCCTCTGCAAGGTAATATTCACAGAGGTGACTTCCCAAGAAACCCGCTCCACCGGTGACTAACACGTACATCAACGTTCACATCCAGAATACAGGATGAATCCATTTAAATCGGATTATTGTGACATGTTTTTTTCAGCGTGAAAGTACTTTCCGGTAACGCAAACTTGTAAGAACAATACTCAACCGGAATCTTGTTAATTCCTATAAATAAAAACTTCACCGAATCAAATTACCGGGCTGATGAAAGCCCACAATTACCTATATTGTAGTAGATCTTTTTTTATCGACAGCGTTCACGCCAGTCTTCGAGTACATCGTGCAACATCCGATCGATTGATATTTCCGGAACCCAACTCAATTCACGGGTGATTTTTTCACGAGATCCCTTCAGGTGAGATTTACTCAGATTTTGCTTTTTTGAGTCCTTACTTTGGAATTGAATATCTTGATCGCTATCTTCGATTAACCGTTCGAGAATCGAACCCACTCGAAGGGATTCACCACGACACACGTTGTATACGTCACCCGGCGTACCTTCCGTTAACACCATCCAGTACGCCCGTACCACGTCCCGGACGTCGGTAAAATCCCGAAGCGGGTCCAGGTTCCCCGTACGAATAGGAGGAGTTTGTTGACCCTGCTCGATCAAGGCAATCTGACGAGCAAAGTCCGGACAAACGTGACCGAGGGATTGCCCCGGACCGGAATGGTTAAATGCCCGGGTTCGATAGACATCAATTTCGTACTCTTCCTGAACGTGTACACCCATGTGATCCTGAGTGGCTTTTGAAATCGCATAAGGATCACGGGGTTGCAGACAGTCCGATTCCTCCAGTGGTTCACGTTTTTTTGAAGACAGTCCATACTCACGGGCGGAGCCTGCAATTAAGACACGTTCCACGGTGCCTGTTTCAAGAATAGTCTCCACCAGGTTCCACTGACCCACTACATTAATTTCGTAAGCCTTCCGGGGTTGATTTCTACAAACGGACGGTTCGGAAATCGCCGCCAGGTGTACAACCGTGTCGGGGTGAAAATCGGAAAAAATTTCGGTGAGTTCCGGGGGATGTTGTAAATCGCCGTTGTAAAAACGAAATTCGGGAAACTGTTCCTTTAAACGGGGAATAGACGTTTCGGAATGAACCAGTCCTCCAACCTGATCGAGTTCACGGGACTCCAGGAATGACATTAAATGTCGACCGACGAAACCTCCGGCGCCCGTTACAAAGACTCGATCAACCATCTACGGTATCTCGCCAATTCGTAATTATAATTGAGAACATCCCCGCTCCGCATAAACCGAATTTCCGAATTATCACTTGATTTTAGGTCCCGGCTGGGGCCTGAATTAAATCCTGCTTGGAAATTACGTCTTCAAGCCGATCGGATCCACGACCTACTCCGTAATATTCAAACCCCATGCCCATTAATTTTTCCATGGGCAGTACATTTCTTCCGTCCAGTATCACCGGTTCGGCTAACAACTCCTTGATTCGTTCGTAATCAAGATCAAGAAATTCTCCCCATTCCGTTAACAGTACCATGGCATGCACGTCCTCTAAGGCATCGTAGAGGGACTCCGTAAACTCCACCCCCGACAATCGTTGTGAAGCCTCCTCCATCGCGACGGGATCAAATGCTTTGACGGAAACTCCTTCGCTCTGAAGTTCCTGAATAATATCAATGGAGGGAGCCTCGCGCATATCGTCGGTATTGGGCTTAAATGAAAGCAAAACGATTTCGCTGATTCTGGTTAACCGACATCACTGCACTTAGTATCTGTGAATGGTATCCTCCCTGGCCGGCAATCTGAACAAGAGCTTCCGTGTCCTTGGGAAAACAGCTTCCGCCGTAACCCACCCCGGCGTTGAGAAACTCACGGTTTATTCGATGATCCAGTCCAATTGCCTCAGCAACTTCAGTGACGTCGGCACCGACGAGCTCACTGACATTGGCTATCTCATTAATGAAGGATATTTTTGTGGCCAGCATTGCGTTGGAGGCGTACTTAATCATTTCCGCCGTACGTAACCCGGTTTTTACGATTTCCGTGTCCAGAGGCTGATAGAGGGAAGCCACTTCTTCTCGGGATGATGGCTCCTCTGATCCCACAACCACACGGTCGGGATCCTTGAAATCTTCTATGGCGGATCCTTCACGCAAAAACTCGGGATTGGAGACTATGGAGATTCCCGGGGCTTCATTCAGTGAACCAAAGCGCGATTCGAGCTCTTCCTGAATTGTTTCCCGGATCAACTCCCCCGTGCCAACGGGAACGGTACTCTTGGTGACAATCGTGGTTTCCGAGGTAATGGTTTGACCGATCATCTCGGCCGCGTTCAGAACGTACTGGATATCACAGGAACCGTCCTCCCGTTTCGGGGTTCCCACCGCGATCATAATGATATCCCGGTCCTGCAGGTCACGTTCCCAATCCGACGAAAACCGCAAACGGTCATTCGATACGCCATTGTCAATTACCCGGTCGAGTCCGGGTTCATAAATAGGGATTTCACCACCGGAAAGGCGCTGTATTCGATCGTCGTCAATGTCGATTTCCGTAACGTCGTTCCCCAGCTCAGCCAGGCAGGAACCGGCCACCAATCCAACGTAACCCGTTCCCATAACACTAATCGATTTGCTCACATCATGGCACTCCCGATTTCAAAAATTAAAAAATTCATCAGAAAAAAATATTGCGGTAATCTACCCCTTATTCCCCGGTTTGACAACAATAGAAAAACAGTCGTTTCAGTTTATATGTACGATCGATCAAATCAAAGAAGATTTAGTCACAAACCCGTAAAGTGGAATGGGACTCAGGAATCGTCGTCAATACTGAGTATTGACAGAAACGCCTCCTGGGGCACGTTTACGTCCCCCATTTGCTTCATGCGTTTCTTCCCCTCTTTTTGTTCTTCGAGTAGTTTCCGTTTGCGGGTCACGTCTCCTCCGTAACATTTGGCGGTCACGTCTTTTCGGCGGGCGGGCTTGGTTTCCCGTGCAATCACGTCGCTTCCTATAGCTGCCTGTATAGGAATTTCAAACATCTGTCTTGGAATGAGTTCCTTGAGTCTTTCAACCAACTTACGACCCAGAGAATACGCTTTGTCACGATGCACAATAAAGGACAACGGATCCACGGGATCCTCGTTCAGTAAAACTTTCAGTTTCACGAGATCCTCGGTTCGATATTCCTTGAATTCGTAATCCATCGAACCATATCCATGGGTGACGGATTTTAACCGGTCAAAAAAGTTGGTTACTACCTCGGCAAGCGGAATGGTGTACTCCAGTTTAACCATGGATTCGTCCATGTATTTCATGTCGTGATAGTTTCCACGGCGATCCTGACACAGTTCCATCACGCTTCCCACGTGGTCGGAAGGGGTAAAACAGTTCAATTCCACGAACGGTTCCTGAATTTCCTCGATGTAGTTACGCTCGGGGAGTTCCCCGGCATGGGAGACTTCCACGGTTTCACCGTCCTTTTTTTCCACTTTATAAAGGACGTTGGGAGCCGTCACCACGAGGTCAATGTCAAATTCGCGTTCCAGTCGTTCCTGAACAATTTCCATGTGTAACAGACCCAGGAACCCACATTTAAATCCAAACCCAAGGGAAGTGGATGAAGCGGGCTCAAAATCGAGCGCAGCATCATTCAGTGACAACTTGTGCAGGGCGTCACGCATCTCCTCAAATTGATCGCCTTCCAGCGGATAAAACCCACAGTACACCATGGGTTGGACATCCTGGTAACCCGGTAAAGCTTCATCGTCCGGTATCGGGTCTTCGGCATTGGTAACCGTATCACCGATACGTACGTCACTGACTGATTTGATCCCGGCCAAACAATAACCGACTTCCCCGGCTCCGAGCTCGTCAACGGATTCCATCTCGGGATTAAAGACTCCTACTTCACTCACATCATACGTGCGACCCGTTTGCATCATTTTAATTTCATCCCCCTCCTCGAGAGTCCCCCCTTTGAGTCGCATATATACAACGGCGCCTTCGTAGGGATCGTAATGCGAATCAAAAATTAAGCCTTTCAGGGGTTTTTCACGTGGTGCTTCCGGTGGAGGGACTTTCGACACAACGGCCTCCATAATGTCTTTAATGCCGGTCCCTTCCTTCGCACTGGCCAGTATCATTTCATCTTCTTCAAATCCCCGGTCAATTAGCTGTATCTTGGTACGGTCCACCTCGGCTTGCGGGAGATCAATCTTGTTAATTACCGGTATGATCTCA
>JBDGPJ010000029.1:0-5444 GCA_042219695.1 bacterium | reverse complement strand
TCGGACAGACAGAAACCGAGACGGTCCTCGTCGAGGTCCGCCTGGCGGGCGTGAAACAGGTTCAGGATCGTCTGGGCCTGTACACCCTGGGAGGCATCCACGAGTAATAGTGCCCCTTCGCAGGCAGCCAGGGACCGTGAAACTTCGTAGGAAAAATCAACGTGTCCCGGAGTGTCAATCAGGTTTAGTTGGAACCGGTCTTCATCGTCATCCTCGTAGTACATGCGGACAGCCTGGGCTTTTATCGTAATCCCTTTTTCCTGTTCCAGTTCCATCTGATCCAAAACCTGGTCGTGAAACTCCCTCTCGGTAATGGAGTTCGTAAATTCCAGCATGCGATCGGCCAAGGTGGATTTGCCGTGATCAATGTGGGCAATAATACAAAAATTACGAGTGTAAAATGGCTCATACATTTCTAATCATTCCTAACTCGGATCACGCACGACATAATACATCGGGCATAATCCGTCTGGTAGACAGCCGTTGGTGGCCGAGAAAACGGCCACTACCAGCTGGTTTATGCCAGCCGGCAGGCTGTGAAAAATTGAAATCCTCAGTACACCCCGTAAAGTCGGACGACGTACTGCAACTTAATTTATTTGTTTATTCAAGCCTGGCGGCTGTACCGCAGGGACGAATAATGCATGAAAACTAAATTTTCACGCATTATTCGAGCCACGACAGACTTTGGGAGAATCCAACTATAAAGCCGGAAGATTACGTAGCTTGTCCGCAATGATAGTACATCCAGCCACCCATCATGGCCGGCAAATTTGTCATGGATTTTTCGATGCTGCATTTCGAGCGTGAGGTTACAAACAAATCACGTTGAAACGCATTCTTAACATGAGGTTCCAGCCGGGAAAATGACCGGGCCATTCCACCGGAAAACACCACGATGTCGGGACCAATAAGGTCAACGATTTTAGCCAATCCCCGGCCGAGACACAGACCTGTTTGACGAATTGCCTCCCGTTCGTAAAGCGACAACCTCCCTTGCATTATATCATGGGCTTGTCGCTGTTTCCCACTCAACTTCCAAAAGGTTATTTCCAGCCCCCGGGCGGAACCATAACGCTCCCAGCAACCTGCTTTTCCACAGCGACAACACCGCCCACCCGGTTCAATAACAAGATGACCTACTTCGGGCGATCGATCAAGTACGGGGCGAAAACTCCCCTCCGACTGAGCCGTTCCCCAGCCCGATCCAATTCCCGTACCCAGTGTCAAACAAAGCAGTTTTTTGCCGGTTTTCAGGTTCCGAGCTTGGGCTTCACCGAGTGCATTCAAAGTGGCGTCATTAACCAACCAGTACCGAACATGTTTTTCTTTTAGGTAATCCCGCAAAGTCGAGCCGGTCCAACCACCCAGGTTGGGCATACTCCCCACACGATTATCCCCCTCCACGGGACCGGGTACTCCAAGTATCCAGGGAAACTGCGTCGTAACAAAGGAATGTTCAATCAGGTTCTCGAACAGTTGTTCAGGTGAGCTATACTCCTTCGAGGAAACCTGAGTTTTATCACGTACTTCCCAATTTTCCACCAGGGCGCACGTTACGGTGGTCCCCCCTATGTCAAAGACGTACGCTTCATCCCTCATAACCCGAAGTCGTGGTTACTCTTTTAGTTTTTCTTTCAGCTGTTCGATCGGTCCAATGGCCACGGGATCCTTGCCGCGTAAAATAGCAAGGTAGTAACTAATGTAATCCGTGTATAACATCAATGACAGAAACCGGGCCAATAGGCTTTCGCCTCTCCCCTGAACTTCATCAATACGTTCCACGTGGGGTTCAAGCAGTTGCCGGGTTATTTCAAACCGCCGTTGGATTCTGGAGTGTTCTCCTGCGTCCCGTAAAAACAACGTCGTCCAGTTGTCTTCGCTCTCCTCAAGGAATTCCCAACCCATGATTTCATTATGGTGAAGCTCCGGTATTACGTTGGAGACGGCAAACATTTTGGCGTTTTCATTTAACTGATTCTTCAACCGGTGAGCGAGTACGGACGTGATCTCCTCACTTCCATACACGATCGGGACCGAGTCCTGGATTCGACGGGCAATGGTAAGTGCACGGTTTTCCTCGCTATCCGGGGAAAATTCCTTCGTAATCGACAACAGCTCTTCACAGGCCTCGGAGTAGTCCTCCTCCCCTGGAACCTCGGCCACTCCCGCCTGTTCGAGTACAAATAAAAGCGGAATAAAAAGATAACCCGCGGCACACCGTGGTGGTAATCCCGGGGGGACGACAAGGACATCATGCTCCTGTTCACGGGCCAGGTATTCAATCGTCCCGTTACTGGTCAGGCCAACACATTGGGCTGATCTCTCATTTGCCTCCCGGAAGCAAGAAACCGTTTCTTCGGTATTCCCTGAATAACTGACGGTAATTACAAGGGTTCGTTCGTCAACCCATGAAGGTAAATCGTAAAACCGGTGACTCTGGATGGGTACCTCCGATTGATGGAACAAAAACTGGGACAATAAGTCCCCCGAAATTCCGGAACCTCCCATTCCACAAACCAAAACGGAGTTTATTTTCCCGGGATCAAATTCGAATCGCTGACCGATTTCCCAGGCATTTTGTACCTGATCGGGAAACTGAGCCAGTAAATCTAAGAACTGAGACTGGTCGTGCTCTTCAATCAGTGATTGGACGTCCATGTTTCGTCCTCCTTTAGTAAATCACGGATATAAGGCTCCATCGTACCTGACACCCATTCGTTCAGTTGTTCCCGATGTTTCTGACCGAGTATTTGTTCCGCAAAGCGGTTACACACCTGCTTTTTAGCCCTGTGGGACACCAGCTTTACCCTCGGAATCCGAATGGGGGGTACACTCACTTCATCGATTCCAAGTCCCATCAAGGCCGGTGTATATAGTGGATTGCCGGCCAGCTCCCCACAGAGATGCACATCCAAATTATGATGTTCAGCCCGGTCCACCACGTCCTTTATAAATCGAAAAAGAGCCGGTACAGGGGCTTCAACGACGTCTATGGTATCCTCCTGAAAACGGTCCGACCCTACCAAATTATAGGTTAAATCATTGGACCCAATGCTTAGAAAATCAATACTATCAGCTACATAATCAATTTGATATACAAGTGAAGGAACTTCAACCATGATTCCCAGGGGGGGGACAACATCAAATTCACTGATCCTGGTACGTATCTGTTCGACTTCTTTCGGGGAACCTACCATCGGTACAAGTATCCGGAGGTTGTCATGGTTTTCGTACGCTTTTGATAACGCTTTCAGTTGACGTTCAAAGGCATCCCCCTCCATTAAACTACGCACAATTCCTCTCCCCCCTCGATTTCCTGAAATGACCTTATCTTCCTCGATCTCCTTGTCCCCCCCCTCATCCCAGGTACGGACACAAACGGGATGAGGAGAAAAATTATCGGCTATCGTACTATAGGTACGGAATTGCTGTTCATCATTCGCTTTATTCAAATCCCCGGCCATCGCCATCAATTCAGTACGCACAAGCCCAGTTCCGTTACCACCGTATCGCTGGACGAGTTCACACTCCGATAAGAATCCAATATTCCCGCGAATCTCAAATGAAGTACTGGATTCCGGTACTTCACGGGCCCGGGAACGTATATTGGTAAAAATCTCCCGGTGCTTTTCACGGGCGTTCTCAAAGGATTTTCTGACACTTGCATCCGGATTTCGATACACGGTGTTATGTTTGCAGGACACGATCAGTTCATCGCCTGGTTGTACCTGAGCGAACAGTTCGGTTTGAGCCACACCTACCGCAGGTACTTCGAGAGCCTGGGCGACAATGGCCGTGTGAGAGCCACGGTCGGTTCCCTGAACGACAATACCGGTTACGTTCGTGTTCCGTAGATGAATCGCCTGACTTGGTATGATTTTACGAGCAATAACCACTCCCCCGTGCGGAAGGTGGGGAATTATGTTATCAGCATTCAACTGTCGAAGAACTCGCCAGCCAATGTCAATAACTTCCGAAGCTCGATCCCTTACGGAGGGGTTGTTCGACTGAGTATTGAGGAACGTATCCTCGATTTCATTGAGTGCCCTTAAAATAGCCGGCTCCGCGGGCAGGGATTGTTCCTTAATGATCTCCTTTACCCCGGCGACGAACATCGGGTCCTGTAGCATATGCTCCTGGACGGAAAATAACTCAGCCAGTTGGTCCTGAAACACGTTTTCCGCTTCCCGTCGCAGTTCCCTGGTTGATTCAAGTGTCTCGTGGAGAGCCTCTTCAAATCGGGCGATTTCTTGTTCCGGGTCGTCCACTGAAACGGAGGATGAAACTTCGTCGTTACTGAACCCCGGAAGAACGGACGCCGGCCCAATACCAATGCCGGTCGTTAACGCACGTCCGCCGTATTGTTCATCCATCAGTTTGGAACCCGGATTCAAACAACGAATGAATCCGTTCTCGGACTTGTTGCTCGTCATCTCCCTTAATACTGTATTGCAGCCTCGTACCGGAAGGTGCGGATAACATCATAAGTTCCATGATACTATCGCACCCAGCCTGTATGTCTCCATTTTGGAAGGTAACTTCGGCTTCGTATTCACTGAGTTCATCCACCAGTACCCTGGCCAGACGAGCGTGTAAACCCGAGGCATTTTTCACGGTAACCGTACCGTCAATCATCGAGTTCGATGAAGCTTAAGAATTTCCGAGAGTGTTTCCTTCACGTGATCCAGGTTGTGGCGTAGTTTGTCGCCAATTTTTAAGTAATCCCTTGTATGAATCACGGCCGGGTAATCACTGACCCGGTTAAAATCAAAATCAACCTGGTTGGCCCCTTCCTTTTCGTATTCTTCTCGTACGGAACGGGGCGCCTGGCGGGTATTAACAAGAACGTGATCGAATTCGATAGGTTTAGGGGGGATTCCCCGGAATGCTTCGAGGTGATCACTTACTGAATAACCATCCGTTTCCCCTTGCTGGGTCATCAGGTTACAAATATAAACAACCGGAGCGTCGGCTTCTCGTACTGCCTGACACAATTCGGGTTCCAGAAAATTTGCGAGGATGGAGGTATATAAGCTACCGGGCCCGGCTAAGATCAAATCCGCGTCCATAATCGCCGATATAGCCTCGGGATTGGGACGTGATGGATTCGAGGATACCGTCAGTGTTTCCGGTTTGCCTTTTTCCTCGGTGATGGACGTTTCTCCTCGGACCGTGCCTCCGTTTCCCATCGTGGCTTCCAGCTGGGGAGTTCCCAGCATCGACGGCAAAACACGACCCTGTATATCGAGTACATCGGAACATTCACGTATGGCTTCGGCAAAACCACCCTGTAAATCCGTCAGGGCCGCGAGCAGTAAATTTCCCATCGAATGCCCCTTCAGTTCCCCCCCGCGTTTAAATCGGTAGGCAAATAACTCCGAAAGACGTTCTTCCTCCGGGGCCAGGGCGATCAAACAACTCCTCAAATCCCCGGGAGCCGG
>JBDGPJ010000285.1:867-4467 GCA_042219695.1 bacterium | reverse complement strand
TACCATGACACGCCTGGGAGCGGGAGTAACTGAGATCCAATTATTAACAGGTCCTAATTCCTATTTGAATGATACCCCCCATCGCTCAACAATAGGTATCTCCCACCACCTTACGGGCGGGGAAATTCTTGAAGGCGATGATACCGCTATGGATGGGACTATTCAGGTCTTTCTCGATAAAGATGTCCGGATTTATCACGGTTCCCTCGTTACCGAGGAGGGCCCGATAGAAATTCATTATTCTCACGAAACGGGACTGAAACTTTTATGAATTTGCTCATGGATCGCTGGATACCAGTACGTTATAAGAGTGGTACGGTTGACCGGATCAAACCATCTGAATTGACCGAGGCTAAAAACGGCAATACACCGGTTGAGCTTGCCGTTGAAAATGACGAGCTTCGCTGGACGATTCGAGAATTTCTCATTGCCCTCTTTCAAACCGTGATTTCACCGGATACTTCACAACGACGTGCCTGGGAGAAGTCTCCACCCCCCATGACACGCTGGAGGATATGTTATCCAGCAAGGCTGATCCCTTCTCCACGGGTAAGTTTATGCAATCGGACGTAAGTAGCGGAAACAAAAAACCCATTCGACGGCTACCAATCTATGGTATGGCGGAAAACAGTGAACGCTACAATAAAGAATGGTTTGCGTCAGAAAAGCATCTTGAAACTGTCTGCCCAGCCTGTTTTACCATGTTTCTATTTTCACGAAACATGCGCAAACCCTCCGGTAACGCCTGGTATCCGGGCTCCATCCGTGGAAACACAAGTGGTGTGCTTTCCACGCTTGTTCATGGGAAGACTCTGTGGGAGAAAATCTGGCGCAACGTCCTGCCACAAAGCAAATTTCCGAGTTACCAGAACAACTTGGGAGATGAATCAATGAGTCCCTACCCATGGATGGAGGCGACCCAGATCGATGGGCGTTTTCGGACAAAAACTCCATCGGATGGCCATCCTTACGAGGTTCTCTGGGCCAAACCCCAGTTGATAACCGGAGAATTTGAGCCGGTCAATGATTCGTGTGACGGGTGCGGTTTGACTGTCGATGAAGGCGTTAAAAGTTTTGTTCAGGATAATGGGGGCCTGAAGTATGAAGGTCCCTGGCGACATCCATTATCCCCTTTTTACTCACAAAACGATGATGGTTCCTTTAATTACGCTAACCTGAACAATTACGAGTCGGGATACCGCTTCTGGAAAGGCCTCCTGTACGAAAACAAGGACGATGAGGGTGAACTGGCGTCCGTCATTGAGTATCGACTGAAGAACCATCGGGAGTTTCGCATGACGGTCCTTGGACAATCCATGCACAGCCGTAACAACGTCTCGTACTTTGTCGAAGAAACCTACCCCGCCTATGCGGAGGACGTCCGATCAGGATTTCGGTTTGTGGTGGATTCCATGGTGACCTCAGCCGAAACTGTTCAGGGTCGCCTTAAACAAGCGGTCTTTAAATGTGACGAACAGGTAATTCAAGATGGGCAATGGGTGAACCGGACGGGTGATCGATACCCCGATAACGCGGGGTTGTACTCGACACTGGAGACTCGATTCTGGCAAGAAACCAGTGAATCGTTTTTTGACCTGATTGACGAGTACGCTGAGGATAAACGGCCTGAACCCTTCGAGGAATGGAGACAGGTTCTTAGCCGGACGGCAGAACGACTCTACGACGAATTTACCGAATCCCTTGATGCCGATTACGCCGAACGAACCGTTGCACGAGACGACCTGAACCGGTCGATTTCTTCAATGGAGGTTAAGGTTGAATCATGACTGAACCCAAAACGGATTATCGTCTATCATTTGACGATTCTGACGTATTATCCGAAGTAATGTCCTGGTGGAAGGGACTCAATGACCAGTACACCGGTGAACGAAACCGGTTGCGCCGGTCAAATTCTCTGGATGAAGTTCAAACCCAAAAAGGATTTCTCCGGCTCCGGAACCGGCTTCAGGATCATGGATCATTTTCTCGTGAACGGGTTGCCCTCGTGAGTAATGTTCTGAGCCACGTTGAATCAAACGTCGATCAGAGCCTTGCCGAGCGAATGCAGGGAACGGTCAATGAACGTCGCTTTGATCGGCTTCTGGAGACGGATGATCTGAACCGCCTGGCAACCATGATGATTCGTTTGATCGGGTTAATTGATAAGCGAGTCTCGGTCATTGATTGTGCTGTGAAACTGTATTTTTGGAGCGATAATGTGAAAAAAGAACTGGCATCCGAATTTTATTCACATCTTCGTTAGGAGGTTATTAGTTTGGAAAATTTGCAGATTCATTTCTTAAATTCACTCCCCCCTTCAAATCCCAATCGTGACGATCTTGGTCGACCAAAAACCGCCATCATGGGCGGGGTTGAACGCCAGCGGATTTCATCGCAGTGTTTGAAGCGGTCCTGGCGAACCTCTGACACGTTCTGGGAAACAGTTGGGGACAATCAGTCAATCCGGACCAAAAAGATCGGTCGAGCCATCGAAAAGTCGCTTGTTGAAGGGTATTCACTCAGTGATTTCTTAAGTGAGGACAATCCTGAGTCCGTACGCAGTCCTGTCGACGAGGATACCGCCGAGAGTTGGGCAATATCTATAGCCGGACAATTCGGCGATCTGGATGACGGACATGAGCTTTCTACCGTTGCAATGGTAACTCCTGAGGAAATCGATGCTATTGATAATCACCTTGAATCAATCGCCGCCGGGAATGAGCCTGATGAGGATGATATTTCCGTTCTGCGGGAGTCCTCACGCGCCATCGATACGAACCTCTTTGGTCGCATGGTGGCTGACAATGCTCAATTCAGCATCGGGGGTACAATGCAGGTCGGGCATGCTCTGACGACACACGGCATTACAGTAGAATCCGATTACTTTACGGCCGTCGATGAACTCAACACCGGTGAGGAAACCGGATCGGGACATATTGACAATCGTGATTTTTCATCGGGAGTTTTCTATGGATTTGCCGCATTGAACCTGGAACGACTCCGGGATGAACTCGGTGAGAAACTCTACAAGTACAATTATCCTGAGGCGATGGCGGCTTTCCTTCGTTCGATGCTGACAGTTACCCCGAGCGGTTTTAAAAATTCTTTTGGATCAAGCGGCTACTCCGAATATGCCGTAGTGGAACACTCAACAGATCAGCCCAGAAACCTTGCTTCGACAGCCTTCGGACAACCCGTGACGGGGAATTACCTGGAAAACAGTATCGAGCGGCTTGATGAAACCCTTGGTCGGTTTGATGAGGCCTATGACCCCCCGGCTAAACGTAAGTCCTTGAATCTTATTAGCGGTGACGGATCTCTTGATAACCTGGAATCCTTTGTCCGCAATAGTGTCAGTGAGGGACTTTAATGCGAGTTCTCCTTTTTCAACTACATGGTCCGATGATGTCTTTCGGGATAACGGGAGGCGACAAGGATCGCCCGACCCGTGTTCGACCGACCCGGTCCGCTGTCTTGGGTCTCGTGATGGGATCTATGGGTATTGAACGATCCGACGAAGCCTCTCAGCAAAACGTGTCGAAAGCGTTATCGGTTTCAGCTTTGACGTACTCTGAGGGACGAATGGAGACGGATTTTCAC
>JBDGPJ010000285.1:0-732 GCA_042219695.1 bacterium | reverse complement strand
ATCCTATATCTCCGATACTTACTGTCGGATCGCGTTAAGTACGAACTCCAGGGAAGATGTCTCACTTGAATCAATTGCGGAGGATCTTCGATCCCCGTCCTTTTTGCCCTATGTCGGACGGCGGGCATTTCCGCTTGGACTTCCGTTAAACCCCCAGCTTCAGGACAACCTGGACCTTGGATGCTTCGGGGATTATGAGCTTTCTCCACCGGCTAAAAAGGTTGTGGATAACATCAGCGGACGCTTGCGTTTGTCGACGGAAGTGCCGGAGGAATTCGATTGTGAATTTCGTGAGACCTCCCTGCGGGATGATCGTGTTCCGGGGGGGCGGCGATTTCGACGTCGCATGGAATGGTTTACGGAGGTTGATGAAAGTGTTCTTTAGTCGAATCACCGGGAATTATGCAGAACTACCGGTCCGTCGATCAAACCAGCTTGCGGACCCGGACGGTGAGCACCGTTTGCTGTGGGATTTTTTCGATTCGGATCCGTCGGAGGATCGTTCGTTTCTCTACCGGCGTCTGTCATCGTCCTCAAAACCAAGCTTCCTAACCGTTTCCGAAAAACGACCCAGCAATACTGTCAACGGATTCTCCGTGGAGGTTAAACCCTACGATCCAGCAATTGATAAGGGCGATGAGTACCGCTTTAGTGTTCGTGTGAACTCGACTATTAAGTCCAACGGTTCCTACCACGATATTGTGATGAATCGCAAACACCAGCTCAAACAGG
>JBDGPJ010000284.1:0-5006 GCA_042219695.1 bacterium | reverse complement strand
ACCACCATCCCGACGGAGGCCACGGAGATTTTCACCACGGCTCAAGACAACCAGTCACAGGTTGAAATTCACGTGCTTCAGGGTGAACGTGAGCTGGCCCAGCACAACAAGTCGCTCGGGCGGTTTCACCTTACGGGAATTCCACCCGCACCCCGTGGTACTCCCCAGATTGAAGTGACCTTTGACATCGATTCGAACGGTATTCTGAACGTATCCGCGGAGGACCAGGGAAGCGGTGAGAAGCAGGAAATTGAAATCACCGGTTCCACGAACCTTGCCGATGACGAAATTGAGGAGATGAAGGAAGAGGCCGAGCAACATGCCGAAGAAGACGAGCGCCGCAAGGAGCTCATCGAGGCGAAGAACCAGGCCGATCACCTCATCTACCAGACCGAGGACCTGCTCGAGGAGCATGCCGACGAGGTGGAAGCTTCCGAGAAGCAGGAGGTTGAGAACGCTCTTGATGACCTCAAGGACGTCATGGAAGAGTCGGAAGACCCCGATGAAATCCGTGAAGCCATGGAACAGGTCACTCAGGTTTCACAGGTCATCGGTCAGAAGATGTACGATGAAGCCGGAGCCCAGCAGGCCGCCGGTGGACCCGGAGCGGGAGCCGCTGCCGGTGGACCCGGAGGAGCCGCACCCGGTGGAGCTACCGGGGGTAATGGTTCCGGATCTTCCGAAGACGTCCAGGACGCCGACTACGAGGTCGTCGACGAGGACGAGTAATTTTCCGGGACTCGTAATAACCACCCGGTAAAACGTTTGTACGTTTGCGTAATTGTGCAAACGTTCAGGGATTTTGTTGCCCCTCCAGGGAAGAACCGGTAATAAACCGCGACATACGTAACCGCGGTTTGAACCGGTTTCTTCCCCTTTTTTATTTCGGGGGGATAGTATTGATGGTAGAACGTTGTAAGTTCATTCATATGGGGAGCCATGGTTCAATACTTCCCGGGTGATGAGACGCGGAGATTCAGGTTGTGTTTGAACCCGGTACTGTTTTCTCGAACAACTACTCATCCAATAATGACTCTCCCGGTACTTATTGATATTAATAAATGTTTGACTCCATCGATGATGTACAATGAACGATAATTTTTTTACGTGTAAAGTGAGGTTCAATTTATGCCGGAAAGTGACGACTATTACGAGATCCTGGGAGTTTCCAGGGACGCTTCGGAACGTGAAATAAAGAAATCGTTTAAAAAACTTGCCCAAAAATATCATCCCGATCAGTCGGATCATCCCGATGCCGAGGAAAAGTTCAAGGAGATAGCGGAGGCCTACGAGGTTCTTAGTGATGAGGAAATGCGTGCCCGCTACGACCGATACGGGAAGGAAGGTGTACAGGGTGCTTCCTCCGGTCGGCGAGGCGGTCAGCAGTTCAACGATCTCGAAGACCTTCTCAATGAGATGGGTTTTGGCAGTTTCTTCTCCGATTTGTTTGGTGGACGAGGTCGAGGCGGAGGACGTGGCGGTCGTGGACGCTCCGGTCGTGGTGCCGATCTCCGGATTGAGGTCGAACTCGACCTGGAAGAAGCTGTCTTTGGTTGTGAAAAAGAGATCGAACTACCACGAAACGAGGAATGCGAATCCTGTAACGGTACGGGTTCGGCCACCGGAAAGCGAACACGCTGTGAAAAATGTGATGGCAAGGGCAAAATTTCCGAGAACAAGGGATTTTTCGTCTATACCCAGGCCTGCCCGGAATGTGACGGTCAGGGTTCGATCGCGGAGGATCAATGTGAAGACTGCGGAGGTACCGGTGAAATCCGTGAACGTGACACCGTGACCGTGGATATACCGGCCGGTGTGGACAAGGGTCACCGGGTTCGCGTGGACGGTGAAGGAGAACGTGGGGAACGTGGAGCCGGTAACCTGTACGTGGACATAAACGTAAAATCCCACGACCGTTTCAAGCGCAAAGACGATGCCCTCTACACTCAGGTGCCCATTAGTTTTATTCAGGCGGCACTCGGAGGAACGGTTGAAGTACCGCTTCTCGACGAGAACGAAACCGAACAGCTCGATATCGAGGCCGGTACTCAAAGCGGAGAAGTTTTCGTTATTGAGAACCGTGGTGCAAATCGCCTCCAGCGGCCCGGCCGTGGCGACCTGCATGTCCAGGTCCGCGTAGTGACTCCAACCGATCTCAGTCCCGAGGAAAAGGAACTTTTCGAGCAACTGGCGGAAATTCGCGGAGAAGACGTACAGGATCCCGATACCGGACTGTTCCAGCGGCTGTTTGATGCTTTTGTAGGACAATAATACGAACGGTTCACTTGTCCCTGACCGAATCCCACGATGCATTTATTTGAATATTTCTTACTTTGATTAGGCTCTCCTGGTGACGGTTACATTTTCGTAATGTGACAATCCATTTTTGTTCGATCCTGCAAAATTTTAATTGTGCTTCAGTATACCGGTGTGTTTCCGTCGTAGACCGGGTATAAAAAATTCTGAGCTTGTTTAATTAATTCTTGCAGGAATTATCTACTCAAGGAGTGCTCGCGTTGTCCAAAAATCCTGATCTATTGGTTGTTGATTCCGATACCGAGGACAGGACGTCCCTGGAGGATTATTTTCAGAAACGGCCCTCGACACGATTGATGAACGGGATCCCCGGCTTGTAATAATGAGTTACAATATTCCCGATATAGACGGACTCGATCTTCTGGGCCGGATTCGGGAAATCGAGGAACGCACCTTGCTCCCGGTCATTATTGTAACTGAGAGTTCGGATTCCGACCTCGTCATAGATAGTCTCGAGAACGGTGCGAGTGATTACGTTTCAAAACCGCTCGACATGCCCGTCTTGGAAGCACGCGTGGAGACACAACTGAACATGCTTGAAAGCCAAAAACGTTACCAGCGATTGTTCGAACATGCGGCGGACGCCATATTTCTAATGAATGAGAAAAAATTCGTTGACTGCAACCAGAGTACGGAGGAACTCTTTGAGGCGGATCGTGGTGAAATAATCGGTCAATCCCCGTGGAGGTTTTCTCCAAAGACCCAGCCCGACGGACGTAACAGCCAGGAAAAAGCCGAGGAAATGATTAAAAAAGCGTACGACGGTGAAACTCCTACTTTTGAATGGAGACATGAAACCCTGGACGGTAAGCCGATTGACGTGGAAGTTACGCTGAATCGAGTCCGTGTCGAGGGGGAGTGGATGTTACATGCCATACTCCGGGATATTACGCAACGCAAGAAAGCCCGGGAGCACCTGGAATACATGGCACGAACCGATGATTTGACCGGCCTATACAACCGTCGTCACTTCCTCGACCTGGTGGAAGCCGAGCTCTGGCGGTCGATTCGATACGAGAAGGTATGTACGTTTGCCATGATTGATATTGATCGTTTTAAAATGGTCAACGATCAGTACGGTCACCAGGTGGGAGACCGCGTCCTGAGGGAAGTGGCCGATGTCATAGACAGGAAGTTGCGTCGTAACGACCGGGCGGGTCGTTACGGGGGAGATGAGTTTGCCGTAATTCTCCCCGAAACGGGTTTGGACGGTGCTCTCGCCGTGGGCGAGCGCATTCGAAAATCGGTCCGGGATCGAGTAAATCGCGGCGACCGGATCATAGAAGGGGACACGGAGGTATCCGTCAGTGTGGGAGTTGCCGAGTTCCAGGGGGAAAATCACGACGAGTTTGACGTTGAGCAAATCGATCGACTGATTAAGAAAGCGGATGAATGTTTGTATACTTCCAAGAGAAAAGGTGGCGACCGGGTCGAACGCCGCCGACATTACAGAAAGGAAATTGACGGCACCTCCGTTCGGGTTGAAGCTCCGGGAGGCGAAGCAATCGATGCTGAAATCGTGGACGTATCCAAGCAGGGTGTTTGCCTCCGATCACAGAAAAAACCTTACCCCGAATCCACGGAATTATCGATTGTTTCAAGTGAGGATGAAGATATTGTGCCGGAGGGAACCCGGGGAATCATTCGATGGTACAACAAGTATAAGAGCGGAGTTTGGGACATCGGCATTGAATTGATGGAGACACTCGATTAGAGTGAATAGGGGAACCCCTTCCCCCGCGGCCCTCGGTGACATTTATTAAACATAGAATAACGTGGGGATTAGGGGTTTGCATTGTGATTTTTTTCACATGGTGACGCCATGAAAATTTACCTCGAACGACCGATCCCTTCCGACCAATCCTTTACTGTAGAGGACGATTTCTGGTCCCATTATTTGAACAATGTCCGGCGTGTTAAGACCGGTGACGAGATTGAGGTCGTTGGTCCGGATAGTGTTGTAACTTCCGTAGTTCGGGACACCGACCCGCTTACGATGGAACCGAAATCCTCCCGCCAAAGAGATGAACCAAGCTATCAGTTGACGATTGCTCAATCCATAACCCGTAAACAGAAGTTTGATGACCTTGTTCGGCGAGTCTCCGAAATGGGGGCTACGAGCATTCTCCCGCTCATTTCCGAGCGAACCGTTCGAAAGCCAAACAAACCCGACAAGCAACACCGGCGCTGGAAACGTATCATGCTCGATTCCACCCGAATTACCAACCGCGATTGGCTCCCCGAAATACAACCGATTCTGTCACTGGAATCGTATCTTGATGATCGAGTTTCCGACGATGACACCATTTTCTGGGGTCAGCCCCCGGCGGATTCGGCCTATGACGTTTTCGAGGAATACAGCCCCCAACGTGCTACGATCGTGGTGGGTCCCGAAGGTGGATTCACTGAGGAAGAAAAGAAACAACTGGCCCGGACCGGCCGCGGAGTGTCGCTTGGAGAGGCCAACTACCGCGCCGAGACCGCCTCCATGATCCTCACAACCCTGTGGCTCCAGCAGTCCGGCCAGCTCGATTAAAAGTTAGTTGGTAGGACCATTATCCTTTAGAAGCTCTATAAACTCCAATTAAAACAAAGAGTGAAACCTGGCCGCCTATTTGAGCGAATAAGTTGTTACTTATAAAGTATCCGATTGCGGTCCAAATTATTATACTCAATCCAGCCCATAAAAT
>JBDGPJ010000283.1:10867-12035 GCA_042219695.1 bacterium | reverse complement strand
GGTGTCGGGATCGATCCGGAGGATATCGCATCCGACGAACACGACGGGGAGAGGGGACACGCTGGCGTTTGTGCTGGACGATCCGACGCCGACCTCGGGACGAATACGAATCACGGTGTCGCTGCGTGACGCCCAGGGGAACCGGAAGACGGACACGAGGATCTTCACCTATGATGCGACGAGACCGTCGTTAAGTGTGAGTCCGGGAACGGGAAGTATCGTACGTGATCTATCCGACATTGTGGTGACATCCTCGGATGCTTTATCAGGAATTGATTACACGAATGATACTTCGAGGATACGTCCCTCGTACGACTCTGATCACGATGGCAGTTTCACTACATCGTTATCGGATCGAGATGTATCAACTACTCCGGATACAATTGATCTCAACCGTGTGGTTACGGGTCAATCGGATGGAAAATACGAGTTGGTGACCCAGGTAGCGGATCGAGCGGGGAACCTGAGAGAGGACACGGTCATTCTGACCTACGATACAGTGAACCCGGATACCAGCAACATTGAGCTTGTAAATGCCGGTGGACAGCAGGCATTTCGAGGAGATTCGACGACGGAGCTGGTGAAAGGGGGAGTCACGACGGATTCGCCGATCAAGCACGTGAGAACGAATATTACGGACACGAACCTGGCTCGCATAAGTGACATTGGAGTGGATGACATTGCGGGTGCGGACACGGATGGAGTCTTTTCTGATTCCCTGTTTATTCGTGTCATCGATGAGTCCACAGAAGTGGAGCTGACCGGAACGCAAAACGATACCTATCTGCAGAGTGAGTTTCCGGCGAGTACGAACGCGGGGACGCTGGCGCTGACACTGGGCGATTCAATCAGTGCGGCGTCGGAGTCGGGCGACTACCGTGTGGAAGTTAGTGTCGTGGATAAGGCCGGAAACGTGGAAGGAATTATTACGCGCCAGTTCACCTTTGACCTGGATCAGCCTACTGCATTAATCACCACACCTGATACGGGAGATGCCTTCAACACGTCGCCGATTGGATTTTCGGGGACGGCGAGTGATCCGACCAGTTCGGCGGAGCGTGTGAGTATCACGGCGGATTCAGGAACCAAGATCCTGGATTCGGATACCGTGTCCACGGATGCCCAGGGAGACTGGGGAGCCAATCTGGATCTCGGAGATACCTCCCAG
>JBDGPJ010000283.1:5787-10775 GCA_042219695.1 bacterium | reverse complement strand
TGACGTGACGGCGCCGGAAATCGATCAGCTATCGGCGAGTCCGGATCCGTTCGAAGAAAACGTGGACGTGAGCTACGTACTCAGTGAATCCGTCGATACGACAACGATTAACGTGGAACGGGCTAGTGATGGGGTAGTCATTGATTCGAAGGTGATAGATGGACAGGGTGGAGGGGAGCACGTGGAAGGCTTTAGTCTGCCCGGTGAGGTTGAAGGAGACTACAACTTCATCGTTCAGGCAACCGATCCGTCGGGCAACACCTCTGATACGAACTCAGCAATTGCGACATTGGACCGAACGGCACCGGGCATTACGATCGAACAGACGCCAAGTCCGAATCCGTTCAGTCCGGATGCGTCGCCGGGAGTGAACGACATCACGGAGTTTGCCATTTCGACTTCCGGGGCCGAGGAGGTTGTCATTTCAATCGTTTCGCAGGCAACCGGTTCGGAAGTTGTTAGTCAGCTTGATCCTACTCCCTTCTCCGGTGACTTAACCAGTGATACTCCAATAACATGGGACGGAGCTTCGGATGGGGGAGAACAAGTATCCGAAGGGGACTATACGATTCGTATTACGGCGACCGACGAAGCCGGTAACTCGTCACAGAAATCAACAGTGGTGACCGTCGATAATACGCCCTTTGACGTAACGAAGGTTGACGTGGATCCGGATACAATTAGTCCTGAAAACAATGACCAGAACTTCGAAATTACGACAATGTCCTACGAGGTACAGGGTACGGATACCGCCCAGGTCAACCTGAAGGTAACGGATAGTTCGGATAGCATCGTCCGGGAAGACACGAAGTTTCAGTCCTCGGAAGGATCAGGGTTCATTCAATGGGAAGGCGTTAACAATGGCGAAAATGTCGTGTTACCGGGCTCCCAGGGCGACTTCACCATGAAAATTCTTGTCACCGATCTAAATACGGATAAGCAAGTAACCCGTAAACGCACGGTGCGCGTGGACAACCGCAAACCGGATACTCCGGTTATCGATGTACCGAACGACGGTGCAAATGTATCCCAGGCCGAACAAACTATTTCGGGGAGCTCCGAATCACCGGGTAGCACGATTCGGGTCGAAAATCGTACGACGAACGAAGTCAAGACGACGACCGTTGATATACTTGGAAACTGGAGTGTTACTCTCACACTGCAGGGCGGGGACAATGAAATTGCCGCACGATCGCGAGACGAAGTCCTCAATTCCACCAATGACACCGGTCCGATAACGGTTAGTCTCGACGATCAGGCACCCTTTAGTGAAATTCTCCGTATTACCGAACAAGCTGATACTTCCACGGACGTACAGTTTTATTCCGGTGACACGGGTATTACCGCCATTGGGAGAGCTCAGGAAGATGAATTTAACTCCATAGGAGACACTGTTGGAGACGCTGATACGGCACAGCTATGGATTGAAGATGGTGAAGGAAATGTAATTACCGATTCACAGCCTGCGGATGTATTCCGTAAAGAGGATGGAATAGAAACCGGATTGGTACAGGAAACGTTTGATACAGCGGATCTCCCCACGGACGATATTTACACTATGAGGATTTCCTCACGGGATCCGCCGGGCAACGAGACCACGGGTGTTTCCGATACGTTTGTCTTCGATCAGACACCTCCAACACTGAATAACATCGAAGTAATCGGCCTGGATGGTAACGCGCAACAAATTACCGGGACTTCGTCGGACACACAGGTGAGTGAAGGGATACAACAGGTTCGGGTGAACCTCTCCGATATTACGGCCGGAATTGATATATCAACTACACGTTCCAATGTGTCATTAATTGATCCGGACGGGAACTCGGTAGGGGCTTCGCGCAGTGACAACGGAGAAGATGTAGTCACTCTTGATCTAATCATTAATAAGGATCGTTCCGGCGATGATGACGGAATTTATCAACTGGTTATTGATCCGATTCAGGATAATTCCGGAAATCAGACGTTTGATACGATTCCATTCCGCCTCGATACTCAGGGTCCGCGGGTGGACGTGGATGAACAGAACCGTGCACTGTTTTATAACAATGTCAAACGAGACAATATAACACGAGCGACGGCGGAAAACTTTGGTTCGACGGTAGCATTTGCCACTGAAGATCAAATCATCCGTGATGATGAGATCTTTAAATCCGGTACTTCGTTTGATTCGGCTCTGGTACTGTTATCCGATTCGAGTAGCCTGGATCCGAATCGACTCGGATACGATCATGCTGCGAATATATTGTTTAGTTCGAGTAACATGTCACTACTCAATACCACCCAGGGAAGTGGGTTTGGCTCTCTGAATATTGTCAGTGATTCCCGTGCACTCGAATTAACGTTCTCGGACACGTTACCCTCGGGTCGATATCGTTTCCTGACCACGGGATTTGATGAATTTGGTAATGAGCGAAGCGATACACGTACCTTCACGATCGATCGTCGGGAGCCCTCCGTATCTGTTACACCGGGTACCGGTGTACGTACTAATGACCTTTCAAACGTGCTAACGACTGTGTCTGATACGCTGACGGGCACAAGGTTTAATTCCGATTCAACCACACTGACGGTCTTTTACGATTCAAATCGTGATGGATCATTCACCAACAGTGAATTAATAATCGATCAGCAGATTGGTGCGAATACTGAAGCATTCGACCTCGGACGAGCTACTGACAGCTCCGAAGATGGTTTCTATCGACTTCAAATACAAGCCGGTGACGTAGCAGGAAATAGTAACGCGGACTCGGCTGACATCATTTACGACACGTTTGACCCCGATACCCGACAACTGTTTGCTGTCACTAACAGTGGTAGTGAAGTAATTGAAACCGGTAACAAGACCTTCAGTGATACCATCAATACACTGATAGCGGATTATTTGGATACCAATACCGTACTGGCTGATCTACCGCAGGATCAGGTATCAGGAGTTCAGGGTAGGGTGGATACAACCACGATTACGGTATTTAGTCCCGAGGGGGACGAAGAGCCGGGACAGGTTACGAAGTTTGCCGACACAATGTCCTTCGCATTTACGAATGAACCGAATGATCCCAATGAATCGGGTCGTTACCAGATGCGAATTACGATACAGGACACGGCCGGTAACGTGCGTACGGATACCAATAGCTTCACCTTTGACATCGATGAACCTTCGGCGACTATAGGCCAACCTGTTGACGGCGATATATTTGATACCTCGCCGGTAGGAGTTACCGGTACGGCCAGTGATCCAACAAGTCAGGCTGCCAACGTCGTCGTTGTCGCCGATACGGATGCCGGTGATGGAGCGGGTGATCCGAGCACTGCAATTGATACCTCGGTTGTTACTACCGTGACGAACCAGAACTGGGGAGTGAGTCTGGATCTTGGAGATGCCAATCTCGGTGACGTGGATATTACCGTACGAGCCGTTGATAACGCGGATAACACGGGCCCGATCAGCGATACCGTAAGTATCAAGTATAATCCGGGAGCTACGGACCTTACAAATCCGGAAATATCCGATATATCCGCTTCACCTGATCCGTTCAACGAGGACAGTAATAACGGTAATGGAGTGGAAATCAGCTACAACCTCAGTGAAGACGTGGACACGACCACAATACTTATGCTGGATAGCAATGGAAATGAAGTGGATAGTAAAGTCATCGACGATCAACCTCAGGGTACGAACAACGAATTCTTTAGCGCCGTGGGTAAAGTCGAAGACGAATATACATTTGACATTACCGTGACTGATTTTGCTGGACTACAGTCGCAGGGTACCAACCAGGCGAAAGCAACTCTGGATCGTTCACAGCCGGTTATTACCATCGATTCAACTCCGTCTCCCAACCCCTTTAGTCCGGATGTGACACCCGGAATTAATGATTCCACGGACCTTACGTACAGTACAACGGGAGCCGATCAGTCCTTTGTGAACGTAGTCAGCAAGCAATCCGGTGATGTTATGGTGAATCAACTTGAAGGAACGGTCAGTGGAGACACAAGCAATCGAACCGTGACCTGGGATGGTCAGCCGAACGAAGGTGACGGAGATTATCAAATGATCGTGAAGGCAGTTGACGACGCCGGTAACGTTGCGGAGAAAAAGGCTGTTGTTGAAATTAATAATACTCCGTTTGACGTTTCGGACGTGAGTCGATCACCGTCGGTAATTAGTCCTGCAAACGAAGATGGCAACTTTGATACGAGTTTTATCACTATGAAAGTCTCCGGAGCGAGTGGGGACGTTGAACTATTACTCCAGGTTTCCGACACGGCATCGAACCTTGTTCGCACGGATACGAAAGTCGTGTCGTCCTCGGGCGATTCCTTCACGACATTTGTGTCCTGGGGAGGAATTAACGACGGAGGATCTTACGAAGCAGACGGAGTTTATGATTGGGACCTTACTGTAACCAACAAGGCCACCGATCAACAAATCACCCGTTCCGGTAACATCTCCGTGGACAATACCGCACCCGGACGACCGAGCTTTAGTGAAATCAATGGTGATCCGGTAACGGCGGGTGAAGTCAAATCGATTTCCGGGGACTCGGTGAGTGCTTTTGGAACGGCCGATCCGCTTACCACGATCGAAGTAATAGCTGCGGACAGTTCGGCCATATCATCGAGTACTCAGGCCGACGTACAGGGAGAATGGACAATTAATTCGGTGAACGTGTCGTCGAACAACGTTACGATACGTCCGCGTGCCTTTGATTCCGTACAAAACATCTCGGTAGGAGATAGTGTAATTCTCGAGAAGGATAAAGATGCACCGGTTGCCAAGATCTCCGGATTCAAACAGCCGGCGGATAATTCCACCGGTAAAGTGAACTTTAACGCCGACACGAATATTACCGTTGTCGGTAGTGCTCATCCGTCCATTTCCGATCAGGTTGGAGATACGATAGATGATGTGGATCGCGTTGAAATTCGAATTCTTAATCCGGATGGCGATGTCATTCAGACATACACGGACGTAAATGATCCCAGTC
>JBDGPJ010000283.1:0-5777 GCA_042219695.1 bacterium | reverse complement strand
AACCAGAATGCCGGTTCCGACACCGGGCTCTGGGAAGCGGAAATTGACACGAGTCTGCTTTCTCTGAATGGTTCTTACGTTGTGGAAGCGAGGGCGTTTGATCTTGTTGGTAATCAAGCCGAAGTCGTAAGTGATACCTTCATATACGATCGTCAAGCTCCCGTAATTGAATCAATTACGGCTGCGCCCGGTGATCAGAGTATCACCCTGGACGATCAGAGTGTCACGAGTAAAGGACTCTCCGATGTTACTGTGGAGTTTAGTGACAACGTCAGTGGATTGAACCTGGACGTGTCTGCCACCGGTAATTCGGAAGTTACCCTGTATTTCGTGGATAGCAGTGGTGTTACTGAACGTCTACCGGTCAGTGAAACGATAGTTGGTGATGACACGATAGCCATAGACGTGAAGCAGTTACCTCAATTCAATCCTCCCGTTCCGATAAACGGAGACGGGGATCACGCTCTCCGAGTGGAGGCGGGGGATAATGCCGGTAACGTAGTGGGAGATACGATTAACTTTACCGTGGACGTCGAGGAACCACAGTTCGAGGAAATCCTTGTGAACGGAGATCCGGACTCTTCCATTCTTGGCTCTGATCCGGTGGTATTGAGTGAAGTAGATACGCTGTTAGTAACTCTCGAGGATACGTCTACTAATTCCCAGGATTCTCCCAAGTACAACGGCTTGATAGATACCACCGCTACGTTCTTCACGCTTGAAAGTGCCGGTGGGGACTTTCAACAGATTACGGACACGCGCATTATAAATAATAGCAGTCGTAATCCTGTATATGAGGTTGACTTGGGCGATTCTATCAACACGAATTCGGAAAGCTTTGCAAGTCCGTGGACCTTGACCGTGTCTACATCAGATTTAAATGACAACGACACCGACTTACAACAGGACTTCAACGTGGACATCGTTGATCCAAATATTACCAGCTTGACGGCCGGGAGCGTTGATCTGTTTAGTTCCGATACCACGGTCACTGAACGACTTGGTAATATCACGGCGACTCTATCTGACCCCTCCGGTATTAACTTTGATCGCAGTCAGACCAGTATCGAGATCACCTCCCAAACGAACGGAGACAACTTGACCCAACTCATACGCGATAATGGTAGCGATAGTCTCGTCCTGGATCTTGCTGCGGCGGAAGATACCTTGCCGAGGGATCCCGCCGACAACGATACGTGGATTGTCGTAACCAAGGTGACCGACCAGGTTGGGCAAACAATTTACGATACAAGCTCCTTTTACCTACAAGTTCCCATTGTAGCTCCCAACGTTACTTCTCTGGAATTCGAGGAAGACTTCAGTGGTAAATCGATAAGGGGAACCGTGGATGACCCGGAAAATACGAATAAGGTCATGATCTTTGACGAAGGTGACACGATCGGTTCCGATCAGCCACTGTTCGATAACATCAGTGTAAATCAGACGACTGGTGAGTTTAGCGTGGACGCAACCCAATTACCCGACGAAGGCTTCTGGGACGTGTTTGCCGTGGCCGTTAACGACAACGGGGACGCAGGCGGTACGTCCAGTGACACGTTCTACCTTGATGAAACTCCACCGTCGAGAGTTGAAATTGTCTCACCGGGAGACGGTGAGGTATTTACCGGCGACAGGGCTCAGGTTTCGGTGACGGTCAATGATCCAATTACGGATGATGACGTGGAGGCTCGTCAGGTATCCCTGTTTCTTAACGGTGGTCGAATTAAGACCGTCTCTCGTGCGGACACGACCGTGTATGATACCGATGCCAAGCGTTGGGACTTCACGATCGATCTGACGACTCTTAAAGACGGTACGTACAATGTTCAGGCCCGTGCGGCTGATAGACACTTCAACCAGACGGAATCACTGTCCGAAGGGATTTCCATTGAAGTAGCACGTAATAATAACCGCGTGATCAATGTCTCGGAGCCAAGTCGGGATACCACTACAATCGGCGGTAACCAGGTTTCGGTAGAATTTCGAACGCAGGACCAGAACCAGGTCACACTGTTTGTCAGTGAAGACAAGGGGGCATTTCAAGAACTAAGGACGAAATCTCAATTCCGTAATATTTCACTGGATCGCTCCATCAATACGTATCAGGTAAAAGCTCGCGGTCAGGATGAATTTGGAAATAAGACTGACTTTTCTAAAGTGAAAACGTTTGTTCGCCAGGGACGTCCGAACCTGGAAATCACGTCCCCGGATGACGGTACGAGTCTAACCGGGAAATCAGTGGACGTGACGGTCGAAGTGCGCGACAACGTTGCCAATAAAACAATCAACGACGATGAACCACAGGATGAGGTCATATTACAGAAACGTGTGGCCAATGACACGTGGCAAGTTGTTAACCGAGTTGGACCGGTGACCGGTTCGGAAGGTCTGGAGTTTCAGTTCACGGAGGTTGGTGTTCCACTTGGTACAGACACGGTTGCATTCCGTGCCAAGGGATTTTCGAGTGGACAAGATGAGACTCCTTATACGGGATCAATTACATTAATTCGTACCTCTATTGCCGGAATCAAGCTTGATCAATCGGGTCCCCGTTCCGCCAATGCGGATGCGATCGCTGCCGAAGAAGGGTTTGGTGTGGTCGCCTTTGGTGGACAGGGACCCAGTAGTAGCAATCAGAATACCGATGATCCGGCCTTCGATCCGTCTAATGGTGAAAATCTAAAAGTTGTACCTCCACAGAACGGATCCGCCAGTATGAAAGTCTATACGGTGAATGGTGACCTGGTGTTTGAAACCAGTGGTGGCCAGGGTATGCCGATTACATGGAATGGCCGGGACAACACCGGAAGCATGGTCAATAACGGCGTATACATTGTAAAAGTAGATAGTGGCGGAAAGATCAAATCGTTTCCGGTAATGGTTGTGAAATAGAAATGATCGTTTGGAAAATTGGCTTCAAGCTTGTACATTTTAATGGTGGAGCCCAGTTTTTTGGGTGAGCATCAGGGAGGTTCTCAATCATGAACAATGAAATAAAACGTTGGAAGTCTCTATTGATGGGTGTATTGCTCGGTATATTTGTTGTGATAATTTCAACCCCTGTGCATGCTATTACGTCACGTTCGGTCTACTGGGGAACGGCAGCTCGAGGTATGGCAGGTGCTTATACAGCTGCAGGTGGAGATTTTGCCGGTATATCCTACAACCCGGCTAACTCCTCATCGATTCATTCCGGACAATTTGTCAGTGACTTTAATCAGCTTACTCAAAACTCCGTTAATGTCAGGAACGGTGCCCTGGGAGGGGCTATGCGTATCGGTTCCTGGGTTCATGGTATCGCTTTGAATCGTACGAACCTTGAATTTGACTTTAATAACTTTGGTGTTACATCGGGCGGTTTAAACCTTGAGTACAACGATGATGTTTATTACTACAATTCCGCCTGGAACATCACGCCAAATTCACACCTTGCCGCAAACGTGAAGTACTATTCGCTCAAGACCGATGTTCAAGACGGAGGAGCCTCCGGATACGGTGTGGATCTTGGATATATGTACTTCCTTGGTGATCGAGCCACCCTTGGACTTTCATTAAAAAATCTCATTGCCAAAAAGAACTGGGAGTCCGGGACAAGTGAGGATCTTCCGTTGGAAGCACGTGGTGGGGTACGTTATCGACCGATATCCGACCTTGCT
Source organism: bacterium (assembly GCA_042219695.1). Lineage (GTDB taxonomy): Bacteria > T1Sed10-126 > T1Sed10-126 > T1Sed10-126 > JBDGPJ01 > JBDGPJ01. The sequence goes on along the minus strand of JBDGPJ010000283.1, from coordinate 2,121 downwards.
TTGGAAATGGACCTTGTTTACGGTGAAAATCCCGGTTTGAAGTCCGTGAATATGGGAGGGGAATGGTGGGTGTGGAAAAAATTTCAACAACCGGATCGTTCACTTCGAACTCCGTACTTCCGATATATGCAGAGACAGACCGCCGATCGCATTAAATTTGGTTTAGCATTGCGAAGTGGTGTCGAAGTGGAAACGGCTGGTAGTGAAAATACCAATATATCAATGGGGTTGGGAATGCAGTTTGGTGGAGGTAAGTTGGACTATGCATTCCAGCAACAATCTAATTTTGAAAACCAGCATTTCTTTGGTTTTTCCTCGAGTTTTGGTGGTTCCGAACAGGATTACATTGTAAGCCAACCGTGGTCGTCTTCGACCTATGAGGAGGGAAAGGGGCAAACTTCTAAAAACAAGAAACCATCCCCGGAATCGATTCGTCAACAACCCCCTGGACAATCTCAAGCACAACGGCGCCCGGCCCGCCGTCAGCGATACGGTCCGCCGACCTCGGGACGTTCTTCTTTTGCTCCCGATCGACTAAAGGTGGGGTTGTTACAGTGGCAGTTGGATCCCGGTATAGATTTTGCAGCGGAACAGCTTGAGCGTCGGATGGCCTCTCAGTCCGGGTTGAAACTTACCGTTTATGAACAAAATCCCGGAGTGGAGAAATCGATTATCAATGATCAATTAACGTCCAGTCAGCAAGCATCTCTGGTAGAAAAAACTGGAAAAAGCGTTTTAATCACAGGGGAGATTCGGCGCAGTAGTGGTTATTATGGCGCGACCGCCTACGTAGTATCGGAGAATCAGCGTAAGGAAATTCAAGTGTATAGTGAGGAATTCTCCGCAATGCTCAACCAGATTTCCAGTCGTGTTCAGGAAGCAATTAAAAAGTTGAAGGAAAAACAGGCTCAACAACCTAAAAAGTATAGAAACCGTCGCCGGTTGCCCGTGCCTAATTCAATCAGAGTGGGTCTTCTACAGTGGGAAGTCGATCCAAACGTGAAGTTTGGTCCCAGTACGATTGAGAAGAAAATTAGTGATTTGCCGGTTCAATCGACAGTTTACGATAAGAACAGGACATTACAAAAATCGGTAATCCTGAACGCCCTCTCCAAAGAGGAATACAAGGCATTATTGAAAAAGACAAAGCAGGATTACCTGATTACCGGTAAAATTGTTAAATTGCGTACGGGGTACGTCGGAAAAGCATTTTTGATTAAGGATGGGAAACGAGTCCCCATTAAGGTTATCGAGGATAATTATCAGACACTCGTTGATAAAATTACTCGTAAAATAGAGGATAAACTGGCCAGTTAATATTTCTTTCCGTTCTTGAACAGTGATTTTTTGATCCGTCCAATGTTTTTTTGGCCTCTCGTAACCGGGGATCGTAACCCTCCGTACTTACAATTTCACCTTCGTGATTTATTATCTGGATTTTTAAATGTTGTAATTTACCCTTAATAGTTCCAACGAATACCAACGATGAGTTAATCTTCTATAAAATTTACTGTACGATTAAACGCTCTGGATTATACGTATTGTTAAGTTAGTAAAATTGTGTGAATGTCGTATTCCCTTGATGATAAGACGACAAACTGGTGAGTGTTGATGGAAAGTAATCGTTTTTCCGAATTGATAAACCGAATACAATTTATCGGTATTTTACTTGCCCTGATTGTTGTACCGACCGTTTTTTACGTCGGAAATCAAAATATTGTGATTTTAAAACCCCTGTTTGCTCAGTTTAGTATGTACTTTTTGCTGGCTCTATGGTTGATTGATTCGCTTGAGAAAGGGGAATTTTCTCTGCCCAAAAATTCCCTGACGGCTCCCGTGGTCTGTTATATGCTTTGGCTGGTATTTACCATCCTGGTTGTTAGTCCCTTCTGGCATGCGAGTATTGAGGAAATGGGACGCTACTTTGCCGTGTTTCTGCTATTTTTTCTGGTTCAGAAGACACACCGATCACGCTCGCGCGTGAAATGGGCCTTATGGATCCTTGTTGGCGTCTGTATCGTAACGACATTATGGGGATATATTCAGCAGCTATATAAAATAGGATACGTCGATAAGACGATCATTGATTGGGGGAGGGCGGTGATTGTTTCCACCTTTGGT
>JBDGPJ010000282.1:3688-7689 GCA_042219695.1 bacterium | reverse complement strand
CCAGACCCGGTTTTTATCTCCAACTGTACAAAATCGATTACCCCCTCCCGGAAAAACCAGACACGAACGCTCGCTTTGTTCCTTTTAAAGGTATGCATCCCCCCGATTTGGACTTTGGGTACAACCGGAAAGTGCTAAGACCTTATCCTCATCCATAACCAACGAGCGAATACGGTTCAACCCGCGTCCTTAAAAAATTCCATAAAAACCATGCCATTTTGACGGAGAAGTTAATGATCAGCTTTGCTTGAATTTACAGAACGTACCCTCCGTAACATCATTAGCAATATTTTTTAAAGTGAGGAAAGGTATTGCTTTACGTTTATTTCCGGGGGATAAATACTGAATAAGATCGCTCCAAACATGGCATTGATCAGGATACTGGCCAAAATTACGAGGGAAAGAGCAATGGCGAGCTCCGGCTTGACACCCAGCATACCAAAGAAATAAAGAAACACTGCATCGCGGGTACCGAGACCCAAAAAAGAAATGGGAAGAAGGTTACTCAAGCTCATTAACGAAACAATTCCCATCAGGGGAAAGAAGGCAACGTCAATAGAGAGTGCCCTACCAAACCACCAAATTCTCCATACCTGAAGACATAAGGCACCGCCCGAAATAATCAGTAAATTCAACGTCCAGACCACGGTTAATTCGCTCAGGTACTCCTTGAACTCGTTCATAACGTTTTCAAATTTTACCTCCAATGACGACGGAACAAAAAACAACAATACGTTTGTAGCCCAACCGTAAATGGTATGACGATTCTCTATGAGGAGATAAACAAGTCCCAGGCTGATAAAAGCCAGTACAATAAGCACAATCATCCACTCCATCGGAATTGAAAAAAAGTAAAAGCTGGCGGCAAACGCCGTAACAATCATGGCCGTAAGGTCAAACACACGGTCCCCCAGTACACTCACAATGCCCGTACTCAATGGATAATCCCGTCCCTTTAAATAAAACACCTTAATAAACTCCCCAATCTTGGCGGGCGTGAAAAAAGCCATTTGACTGACAATTTGGTAAAAGAAGGAGTCCGCGGACGACACATTTATATCCAGTGAGCACATAATATGGTTCCACCGGTAGGAACGAACAAACGCCAGGGGAAATGCCAGCAACAAACCAAGGACCGTAGGTACGGGATCGGTCTTTTGAAGTACACCAAACACTTTGCCAATATTCACTTTCCAGAGAATCCCCAGAAAAATTGCCAGCCCGAGAAATCGCAGGAAATAACGGTGGGTCAACAATTCCAGGCATTTTTTTCCAAATGATTTCATCGGAAGATTCCTTTCATTGATCTTGTGGAAGGTCACTCAAATGCATTTTGTAGACCCATCTATTTTTAACGTTTGGGCCCGACATTTCAACCAAATAACGTTTCGTGCCCTTTTGAACGGCTCAAATTCTAAAGTTCCCTAAACCGGTACCCCTGTTCAATCCAAAACAGAGGAGGGGATTCATTGTATTTTTTGACAAATTATCTCAAAATGATCTGTCTTAGATTGAATCCAAAACTAGGGAGTGACTCACACTGAAGGTTTTAGTTACGGGCGGTGCCGGTTACATTGGTAACCTCGTTGTGGAAGAACTACTCGATCGCGGACACGATCCGGCCGTCTTCGACCAGTTTTACTGGGGCAAGGAATCACTCGAGCCCTTCATTGATGACGTCGAGTTAATTAACGGTGACTGCCGCTATTCAAAGGACGTAATTTACGCGCTCGAAGGCGTTGACGCCGTTTTGCATTTGGCCGGTATCGTTGGTGAAGCTGCCTGTCTGCAAAATCCCAAGGCACACTTCTCAATCAATGTTGAAAGCACCCGTACCTTGATCAATTGTTGCACCGACCCAGAACTGGATCTTGTCCGGGATTTTATCTTCTCGTCCTCCTGCTCCGTGTACGGAAATGTCCATGGCTTGTACGATGAGGTCACTGAGGACACTCCCACACACCCACTCTCGGACTACGCCAATGCCAAGTTACGATCCGAGAACATCATATTGGATCGTGGTGAGGAAGTCCCCCATTTCCATCCGACCTGTCTCAGACTTTCCACGGTATTCGGTTGGTCCCGCCGTCCACGACTGGATCTGGTAACAAACCTGTTTACCTACCTGGCCTGGAAGGACCAGTCCATCACGATATACGGGGATGGCTCCCAGTACCGTTCGCTGGTTCACGTGGAGGACGTGGCCCGGGCCTTCGTGGACGTACTCGAAGCCCCCCGGTTCATGCGGGACGGAAAGATTTACCACGTGGGTGACAAGTCAAATAATCGAACCGTGAATGAAATCGCCGAAACGGTTCAATCCTTTGTCCCCGAAACCGATATCTCCCATAAACCTGACGAACCCACCGACCGACGGGATTATTCAATAAACTGTGAACTGATAAAAAATACCATAGGATGGGAAGCCGACTGGTCGGTCGAGGACGGTATCGAGCACCTACTCGAACAACTGCAAAACCGGGAATGGGACTGGGAATCGGACCACTTTCGAAATAGCAGTTACGATTACGAATAAACGGGATAAAATTGACAATGACCGATAAAATACAGGTGGCCAAACCCATCGTCGGGGATCGTGAAGTCGACGCCGTCGAGGAGGTTATTCGTTCCGGACATTACGTATCCGGCCCAAACGTCGAACAGTTTGAAAACCGGTTTGCCGACTATATCGGAACGGAGGAAGCCGTTGGACTAAATACCGGTACCGCCGCCCTACATCTGGCTCTTGCTATATGTGGGATCGGGCCCGGTGACGAGGTAATCGTTCCACCTCTTACCTTTTTCTCCACCGTCACCTCGGTTTTACACCAGAACGCCGTTCCCGTTTTTGCCGACATCGATCCTGACTCCTACTGTCTCGACCCCGACAGTGTCGAACAACAAATTACTCCACGAACCAAAGCTGTTATCCCTGTCCACCTATACGGTCAATCGGCCGACATGGACGCCTTTGTCGAACTGGCCGATTCCCACGACCTGGTATTAATTGAGGACTGCGCACAGGCCCACGGAACCCGGTACCGGGGTCAAACCGTAGGAAGCATTGGTGATTTTGGGGCCTTCTCGTTTTACGCCACCAAGCACATGACTACCGGTGAGGGAGGAGCCCTGACCACGAACAATCCGGAATGGGCCGAGAAAGCACGCCAGCTTCGCAGTCACGGCATGACGGACCGGGATCACCACGATTACCTGGGCTATAATTACCGCATTAATGAAATCGCCGCCGCCATGGGATTAGAACAGCTCAACCGGCTGGAAGAACTCAACGAACAACGAATTGAAAACTCTCTGTATTTGATCGAACAGCTGGAACAGCTCGATCGAGACTGGTTTGAAACGCCCACGTTGTACGATCATATCCGCCACACGTTTTTCTGGTGTCACCTGCAGATAGATGAACAAGAACTCGGCATGGATACGAATGAACTACGGCTAATCCTGGAGGAACGCGGTGTCGAGACTCGCCACCGTTACCAGGAACCACTCTACAAGCAAAAGATACTTACCAAAAAAAGCGCTTATCCGGAGAAGTTCCCGTTCGATTCGGAATACTACCCGGAACCCATCGATTACGACGACGTCCATTTCCCCCATGTTGAAAATATCGCCGGTACGATGATCGGACTTCCCAACCGACCGGACCTCGAACAGGACCAGCTCGATCGCATCGTCGAGGTTATGGCCCAAATTTAGCGCATGAAATATCCCCGGATCAACGACGGCAAAACGGTTCACATCGTTATCGCTGGACTGGGAGCTCAAGCAAAATACTCCGTGGATATTTTCGGACAGTACGACAACATGGAAGTAAAATATTTACTCGACCTGGAAGACAACGACCCGGACGAAATGGACGACATGATGTACGGGGTACCGGTTAAGCGGTACAAAAACCGGGTGAAGCCACTGCTCAACGACGAAACAGAGTACCACTGGATCATTGCTTACAGCGACAACCGCACCAAGCAATTCTACTT
>JBDGPJ010000282.1:2735-3678 GCA_042219695.1 bacterium | reverse complement strand
CCCCGACGCCACCATCTCCGCGCGAGCCCAGGTGGGGAGAACCAACATCATTAATGCAAACTCAACGATCCAACCCTACTCCATCGTGGGAGACGGATGCATGATCCACGCCGGAACCATCATCGAACACGACTGTGAAGTACAGTCTTTTTCCAACCTGGCACCGGGAGCCACGCTGGCCGGCCACGTCACCGTCGAACGGGGAGCCTACGTATATACCAACGCCTCGATCATCCCCACAAAAACCATCGGCGCGGACGCCGAAGTCGGAGCCGGCTCCACGGTCATTGAGGACGTCCCCCCGGAAACAACGGTGACAGGAACCCCCGCTTCCACATCAGAATAAATTTATTTCTTTCTCAAAATTTGTTTATGTTCAAATCTGGCCAACGATTAAGAAGGCTAAAAAGAATAAATCAATCAAACAAATAAAATTCGAAAACCTGATACCCTTCACAAATTCAACAATGTTTTAGTTTTGTTTTTTTGTGATATTTCAATCAATAATACTGCTTGAAGTAGAGAAATCAGGGGGTTATTATTGGCAATAATATCGTGAGATAATCGAACGTAATATCACCAAGTTTAGTAACCATTCAGGATTTCTGCCATGGGTTCAACTTTTGTCATTATCACGGCCGCCGGACAAAATAATTTTTCCAATCGCCAGATTCATCGTTTAAAGGATAGCGGTGACGCTGAATTTATTAGTCGTCAAAAAGAACTAACCCCGGAAAAATTATCCGAACTTTTAGAGGGCGCACAGTACGCTGGCCTTACACCAAAATCTGTTCCGGAACTCGATCGGACCTGGATCCGCCAATTACCGGATAGTCTGGAAGGCATCTCCTATTTTGCCACCGGAGTCGATATGATTGATCTCAAGGGCCTTAGTGCACGGGGTATTCGTCTGGCTAACCTTCCGGAATATTCATCTCATTCC
>JBDGPJ010000282.1:0-2706 GCA_042219695.1 bacterium | reverse complement strand
GTTGCAGAGCATACAATGGGTTTAATCCTTTCAATGAGCCGCCGAATCCATTTAAGTCGGGATCGTGTGATGGGGCGAGTTCCTTCCGGTACTTCCTTGAGGGGATGGGAATTTAGAAACAAGACACTCGGAATCATTGGTTTGGGCCGAATAGGATCGAGGGTGGCTGAAATTTCCCGGGGGTTCGACGTTGAATTAATTGGATACGACCACCGTTCTAAAGAGGAAGAACTGGTTGAACGGGTGGGCAGGCAACATCTACTGAATCAATCGGACATAATTTCTCTTCATATCCCCCTTGAAGATACGTATGAATTGAATGAATCCGATATAACTGCCATGAAGGACTCAGCATTATTGATAAACGTCTCCAGACCCGAGCTTGTTAATGAAAACACAGTGATTAAACAGATACGTAGCGATAAGTTGTTCGGGTATGCTCTGGACGGAAAAATTAATGCCAGGGAACAAGCAAATGATTTAATTGAGGAAGGAAGAATTTTCGAAACCGGACATACGGCCTGGTATTCAAACGAAGTACTCGACCGAGGCTATAACTGTTTCATTGACAATTTAATAGAAATGAAAAAGGAGCAGTGTGGAAATCTTGTGACCGACTCACCGAGGCAAAAAAAACATTGAATCCCCGGCTTAAGTCTTTTTATCTATACCTGGTTTATTCGATCCCCGTTTTAACTCTTATGACAGCCTTAGTTTTTGTACTAGCACGCTGGCCGCGGTACTGGCTCTGGGTCGCAGGTGAACGAACTCCTCTTACTTTTGTCAATTCTTTACTCCTTTTTTCTGCTTCACTTTGCTCGTTCATAATTGCTTATTGTAAGTCAATTAAAGAGTCAGCAGTTCGATTCCATTGGTTGTTATTTAGCATTGGATTTTTCGGTTTGATGTTTGACGACCGTTTCGCCATTCACGAACGAATTCGTAACAATTTTTTAGAATCCCTTGGATGGAAGTTACCCTGGGGTGCAGCCGGTGATTTTCTCCTCGTAATTTATATGATCATTGGCTTAGCTCTGTTACCGGTATTCCTCAAGCTGTTCAAATCCCAAAGAGTGACATTTTATTTGTTTATAACCGGAGTTGGCTTTGCCGGAATCTCCGTTGTAATGGATTCGTTCAACATTGAAAAAATGGGAAAAGCCACCCTCCGTTTTGAACAATCCCTCGAACAAATTCTACAGGTCGAAGCTAGCTCCTTTTTCGCAACAGCGGTGCTTTTAGTGTTAATAAATGAAATTAAACAATTATATGCACAGGAATATCATTAATTTGGTTTGGGGACGGAGGTTGAAAGTTGAAAGTTTTTCTACCTCGGATTCACAATCCCTTCAAAGTAATCTCGGAGTTTCTCATGACAATCCGGACGGTTATATTTCCGGGGATCACATATACACCGAACACGGTGGCTACGTAAAAGACTTCAATACGATGGAAAACACGCTATCCACGTTAAAAAGCTACGTTGAGCAACTTTAACTTCCCGGGACGGAGGTTGAAAGTTGAGATACTTCCGTGTAGACGCCAAAATTTTCAGGCATTGAAAATTAGCTTCAACTGTTAAATCAAATCCAAAGAAGATTTTTTGGGATTGAAAGCGAAAAACTTTCAACTTTCAACCTCCGTCCCTATTAAGAGTTTAATTCCCTCCTTGAAACGATTACACTTCCAGTAGACAAAGTAACTCTTCGTATTTTTGGGGCTAAAATTTCCATGGCTAATCCTCAAACTACTTTTGATCCTGATAGCATTCAACGGAAATTGAAACAGGCCTCCGAGCTTTACAGCGTTGCCTATTCACTAAAACAAGCGCAAGTCAAACGAAAACACCCCGAATGGTCAGAGGACAAGATCCATCAACGTGTCCGCGAACTAATCGATTCGGGGTTGGAATATTGAAAGATTCACCCCAAAACTTAATCGATATTTTCAAGAACATCCTTCAAACCATTGAAGACCATTCCATTCCCTACATGATTGTCGGCTCCGTGGCTTCAATTGTATACGGGGAACCACGGCTCACGAACGACATGGACCTCGTTATTGAAGTCCCTTCCCATAAACCGGATATCTTCCAGGAAATGTTTCCCGAAGACGAATTTTATTGTCCCCCTATCGAAGTCTTACGAACCGAAATCAGCGACCGGGGGCAGTTCAACGTCATCCACCACAATTCCGGGTTGAAAGTGGATTTTGTGCTTCGCAAGCAGGGCGAGCACGGAACGGAAGAATTTTCCCGGCGCCAAAGAATTCCGCTCTGGGAAGATCTCGAGGCTTTTGTCGCTTCCCCGGAAGACGTGATTATCAAGAAGTTGGATTGGTATCGCGAAACCGGTCAATCGAAACATGTGTCGGATATACGCGGGATCTTATCGGCTACGGATATCGACGAAAAGTATCTCCAGAACTGGATTGAGAAATTAGGTCTAAACGAGACCTGGGGAGAAATATAACGTCAAACAACAACTTTTTATTAATGGGGGACAGACATTGCGATTTACGGTTCCAATAACGGTGCTATTTGAAATGAATTATTGAACAGTTATACCCCCGAGGACACTAATTCATATCCCGTTGTTACAGCTGGTCCTGCTCACTTGGGAAGGAGGTTCAAGAACCAGAATGTAATTTATGAGTCGCCTGCAAGAACCTCATCTTTTGCATCGGGCACTGATTTTTTGACCGTTT
>JBDGPJ010000281.1:0-4016 GCA_042219695.1 bacterium | reverse complement strand
TTTTTGTGTTTTCGCTTCTTTGATATTACGAAGTTTCCCCCCGTGAACTGGTGTGAATCATTCCGGGAGTCCGGTGGAATTGTTTGGGACGACGTGATGGCCGGGGTATATGCTCAGGGGATGTTGATTGTTATTTCTTATTTTACCGGATTGTAAGAGACCCGCGGTATAGCCCTGTTTTCCAAATCTGTTTTCGATACAATCCTTTGAACGTATTACGAATGATTTTGGTTCTTTCGCCATTCGTTCGCTGAATTACCGGTCATTCCTGTAATTATCCTTCCGCTTTGCATGTGTACTGACCGTGAGCGGTACGTGTACACGTTGCCAGTGATAGATTTATTTGTTGGAAAGCGGTCGGGAATAAATTAATCATATTTGTTGTTCTTACATCGAGGAGGTTATTTCATCATGAATACCGTGAAGACTGCCATGTTGATGGGAGCATTAGTTGGAGTCTTTATGCTATTTGGCCAGGTACTGGGTGGACAGAGTGGTATGATTATCGCCCTTGTTATTGCGGGCGGAATGAATTTCTTCATGTACTGGTTTTCGGATACGATTGTACTGAAACGGTATGGAGCCGAAGAAATCCCTGAGGAAGAGGCCCCCCAACTACATCGAGTTGTTGGACGGTTAGCTGAGAAGGCGGGAATTCCCAAGCCGGACGTGTATCGGATTCCCGAGGCCCAACCGAATGCTTTTGCCACGGGACGCAATCCCGCTAATGCCGCTATCGCCGTGACCGACGGCATTATGGATATGCTCAGCGAAGACGAATTGGAGGGGGTTTTGGCTCACGAACTCAGCCACGTAATGAACCGCGATACTCTCATCAGTACCCTGGCGGCAACAATGGCCGGAGCAATTTCATACCTCGCGTTTTTTGCAAGGCTCGGTGCGTTGTTTGGCATTGGAGGTCGGAATCGTGACGGCAACCTCCTTGTTTTACTCGTATCAGCGATTCTGGCACCAATCATCGCCGCTGTCATACAGATGGCAATTTCTCGAAGTCGAGAATTCAAGGCTGATAAATCCGGGGCCGAGATTTCCGGGAAACCAATGGCGCTGGCCGGGGCCTTGAAAAAACTTCACCAGTCCGCCGAGGCCCGCCCGATGCAGAATGCCGATAAACAGACGGCCAACCTGTTTATCGTAAATCCTCTTTCCATGGATTCCGTGAGCAGCTGGTTTAGTACACACCCATCCGTTGAGGATCGCGTTGATCAACTGGAAAAGATTGCTCGCGGCCTTTAATTCGTCCCCCCCCCTCCATGTAAAAAGAGCTGGGCGGCTTGGCTACTTACTTTGCTGGTCATGGCCGTTTTCACAGCTTTTAACGGCTGTCCTGCGGATCGAAGAATTTCGACAGTTATACTCTCGTGAATGTTCCGGGGGAGAAATCCTCGATTCGAAATCGATTCTAACTGGAAAAACTGTTGAATTTTAAAAAGTTGGTTGAACTATCCCCGTTGTATCCCCAACAATCCTGTCTACAATTGAACAAACTCTACAAGAAAGGAATAGAACGTTGACCAAAGCCATTTACCCGGGAAGTTTTGATCCGATTACCTACGGACACCTCGATCTCATCGAGCGAGCGCTAACTATATTCGACCACATAAACGTAGCCGTAGTAGAAAACCCCGACAAGGATCCCCTGTTTTCGAGCGAGAAACGAGCCGACCTGATCCGTGAGGTGTTAACTGATTTTGATCATACCTCCGTGGATACGTTTGGAGGATTGCTCGTTGAATACGTTCGATACCAGGATTGCCACGTAATTTTGCGTGGCTTGAGGGCTTTATCCGATTTTGAGTACGAGTTTCAGATGTCGATGATGAACAAGCGACTGGCCGAAGAAATTGAAACCGTGTACATGATGCCGGCCGAGGATCATAGTTTCGTCAGCAGTTCACTGGTAAAGGAAGTGGGAAGTCTCGACGGTGAAATTGAAACACTTGTTCCCGAGCCGGTTCAGGAGGCACTTCGTGAACGGTATTCTTAATTCTTTTCGTGCTCGGGTGAAACTTTCCTTCTAATTCTTGCTCACCCCAATAAATAAGATGGGCGGAACTCCGTAAATTGAAACAGGGTAGGGAAATATCATGTCGAGTGCGGAAGTTTCCATACAGCTCGATGAACCGGATAAAGGGTACTACGAACCGGGAGATGAAGTGACCGGAACCGTCTTTGTGGAAGTATCGCAGGACTGCACCTGCAGTAATTTCGAAATTCGGTTTTATTGGGCGACTTCCGGCAAAGGAGCTCAGGATCACGGGGAGGTTGAAACACGGAGACTGGACGTGGAGGGCGAATGGCAGGAGGGGGATCTTTTTAGTCGTGAATTTTCGTTTGAACCATCTCCGGGTCCTTACACGTACGAGGGTGATCTGATTAACGTAAAGTGGTACGCAGAAGTGGACGCTGATATTGATTGGGGAGTGGATTCAAACACATCGGATTCGTTTCGCCTTCGCCCGGGATCCGGGGCAGACACCTACGTTGCCGGTCATTCCTTTCCGCCGGAGAGCGATACCGAAACGAATACCACCGATCGCATGGTGAATACGACCTGGATTGTAGGTAGTTCATTCATAGTATTGGTAGGTCTTTCCTGTTTGTACGCATCATATTTGTTTGTATCGATAAAACTAACAGCAACCCTGTTATTTGGAGTGTTTGGTGTTCTCGGATTACTTTTCGGTGGTTACTTTCTGTACCAGAACGCGCGTAATATTTTTGCCCGTCAGCAAATTGGAGACGTTCAATGGGAGGTGAAACCGTCTGCCTTACCACCGGGGGAAAACATTGACGTAACGGTTAAATTCGAACCCCGTAGTGGTGGCCAGATGAATAAGCTTTGCCTCGAATTGGTGGGGAAGGAATTTGTGGATTACCGGGTAAAAGACCCGGGTGATTCGACCGATGACTGGGGAACTTCGGTTAACGTGTTTTCACAAGTGGAGATATGTCCCGAGGAGTTTGAAGATAAAAAGGTTCTTTCTAACAAAAGTTATTCGGTTTCGGAGGCGCTTCCTGTTCCCGGGGAGGCCCCGTTTTCCTTTGAAGCGGAACACAACCGTGTCCGGTGGATCGTGCGATGCTATATTGATATCGAGGGCTGGCCCGACTGGAAAGACGAAACCCACGTGAATGTCATGCCACGATGTTAAGCGTTTCGCATGGGTTTTTTTGTTAAATTAATTCCCCTCCCAAGAAAAATACCGCGGCTGATGACCATGACTTAACTCCAGCGGAATATCCAGCATACTCTATATATAGCTCAAGCTATTCTCGGACTGGGTAAGTATTGGAATAGTTGATTCGTAACAAATAATTAATGGGCTGGGTAAAGAATTACCCGTGATAAACTTTGAAGAAGGGTTCTTAAGTACAGTGATCAAAATCATTACTAAATTTGCACTAAAAAAACATCAGATGGTCTGTACACTAATACACCCTGTTAATAACAAACTTCAATTGGAGATCTTAAGAAACTTTGAAAGGAGAATATAGAATGACCAGTTTTCCAAACGAGATGATAGAGAAGGCAAGCCAGGCCGGCGGGACAATTGTACTGCCGGAAGGTGATGACGACCGAATTGTACGAGCGGCCAAGCAACTCGTTGAAGACGGAATTGTCGAAAAGGTATTTGTACTGGGTAGTTCAGCTCACTTTGAGCAGTCGAATATTGAGATCGTCAATCCCGAAGAGGATCGTGACGTGGATGAACTGGCCCATTCTTTGGCGAATTCATCCGACGACATGACTCTTTCGGAGGCCGAAAAAACGGTCGTGCAACCGTTGTTTTACGGCGCCGCGATGGTGGAAAAAGGGGAGGCCGACGGCATGGTAGCCGGGGCGGCCAATCCCACGGCCAACGTTTTGCGAGCGGCCTTGAACATGATCGGAACCAAACCGGAATCCTCCGTTGTTTCCAGTAGTTTTGTTATGGAAGTTGATGATACATCCTTTGGTCAGGAAGGGCGGTTATTGTTTACGGATCCGGCGG
>JBDGPJ010000280.1:9597-17189 GCA_042219695.1 bacterium | reverse complement strand
GAATGATGACATCGATTCACGGTCGCCTCGCCAAAAAAAGTGCAAAAGTAAAGTAACGTTATGACTGTAGTAATAACCAAAATACATGTTACCACCGGTGCAATTCGTCACCGGCTCGAGGCACGGAATGTTGAATATGAGCTTTAATACCGCGTCCCGAATGAAACCGAACTGATCTCCCGCTATTGGCGTAACTTTCAGGAGTCCTCTGGCAAAATGCGTCCCGTTTCACAGTTCTGGAACGGACACCGGGGAAAATCAACACAGTTTTCACGGGCCGAACAACATACAAAATACGACTCATTGTCGGGCCCCGTATCTTTATCGGAATCCAGGACAACTTCGATCGGCATCCCGTGAATGGGACATCGTACCGATGGCTGTTGTTGGGTCACGATGTTCCTCCCTTCGTCTTACAATTAGGAAGAACCTGGTAACCGGGTTCTTCCGGTGGGATCCGGCTTCCACGAATGAATCGTTTTTGTGTAATTAGCCCGCTCGATTGCGGCGGGCTGGGGAAGGTTGTCCTGACACATACTTCCCTGCATCTGCTTGATGGAGCGGTATTCGTGCTCCTCCATCCATTCCCGTAAGCGAATTTTCATTTCTCCTAACCGGCCGATCCCATTCTGGAGGATTTCCGAGGCCATCATCGTGATACTGGCTCCTCCCATCATGGCCTTCAGCACGTCCCGGTACGTATGAACACCGCTGGTGATGGCGATGTCCGCGTCGATCTTTCCATGCAGTATTGATGCCCAGCGAAGGGGTAGCCTCATGTCGTAGGAACGACTTAACTGTAAATCCGGTTCAACTTCAAGAGCTTCAATATTAAAGTCCGGCTGATAAAATCGGTTGAACAGCACCAGCGCTTCCGCCCCACCCTCAACCAGTTTTGACGCCATGCTGGGAATCGAGCTAAAAAACGGGCTTAGTTTCATAGCTAATGGAATAGAAATGGTTTCCTTCACGGACTCCAGTACGTCCACGTACATCTGTTCGACTTCCCCTCCACTCATACCTGTGTCCGTGGGGATATAATAAATATTAAGCTCCAGTGCGTCGGCTCCCGCCTGTTCAATTCGTTCCGCGTGATTGATCCATCCTCCCCTGGAAACCCCGTTCAAACTACCGATTACCGGTATATCCACCCGGGATTTGGCCTCGGAAATCAGTTCCAGGTACTTTTCGGGTCCCACGTTGTATTCGTCCATTTCCGGGAAGTAATCCATGGCTTCCGCAAAACTCTCTTCCCCGTAACTCAAATAATGGTCCAGCACGAGACTGTCCTCCATAATCTGTTCCTCGAACAACGAGTGCAGTACAACTGCCGACGCCCCCGCTTCCTCCAAATCCTCCACATGGCCCGGGGACTCCGACAACGGCTGACAGGCTGATATAACGAGAGGGGAATCAAGTTCCAATCCAAGATATTCCGTCGAAAGATCCATCATAACGTCCTCCATTGTTTGTTTTTGGTTTTGCGTCATTCAAAGGTTCCGTAATAAGCGGTTGCGTTCTTCACTGAACCGGTCAGTGTTCAAGCAGACTCACTTTCACGGTGTCACGTCATTGGACTCTTCGGGGTACAAGCGATCCCTCGAGAAAACGCTTCCGGCGAAATTACTGTTCCGATTGATCCCCCAATTGTTCCGCTTCACGTTGTCCCATCGTCTCCAGGCCCTTGTACAGCTCCCATTTGCGATCGACCGATTCCTGGGCGCGCTCCATAAGCATTTCGGCTCGCTCAGGTTTGCTTTTCTTCAGCATCCGAAAGCGGTTCTCGCTGTAAGCGTACTCTTCGAGGGGCATGCTGGGAGCACTGCAGTCGATCTGCATCGGGTTCTCCCCTTCCTCTTTTCGCCGGGGGTCGTAGCGGTATATCGGCCAGTGACCCGACTTCACGGCTTTTTCCATCTGCTCCATGCCTTTTGACATGTCGATGCCATGGGCAATACAGGTACTGTACGCTATTACGATGGAGGGACCGTCGTAGGACTCCGCTTCACGAATCGCCCGGATGGTCTGGGTGTCGTCCGCTCCCATGGCGACCTGGGCGACGTATACGTCCCCATTCAACACGGCACGTGCCCCGAGGTCCTTTTTCGGGTTGGGCTTACCTCCCATGGCAAACTTGGCGGCCGCCGCCTGTGGAGTGGCTTTGGACTGCTGTCCCCCGGTGTTTGAATACACCTCGGTATCCAGTACCAGTACGTTGAAGTCCTGTCCACTCGCCAGCACGTGATCCAGGCCCCCGTATCCTATGTCGTAAGCCCAGCCGTCACCCCCTACAATCCAGACACTGTTTTCGACCAGACGGTCCGAGAGGTGCAGAAGTTCCTGAACCTCCGACTTACCGTCCAGGGACCGCAAGCGTTCACGGAGTTTCTCAACTCGCTTTTTCTGGGCCTGTATTTCCTCCTCAGTATCCTGTTCGCATTCAATGATGCCGTCTACGAGTTCGTCACCGATATCGCTCCGCAACTCCTTTAGTAATTGCTGTGCGTAAGAGACCTGTTTTTGAATACCGAGCTGAATTCCGAAGCCAAATTCCGCGTTGTCCTCGAACAAGGAATTATTCCAGGACGGTCCCCGGCCTTCGTCGTTTTTCGCCCAGGGATGAGTCGGAAGATTACCACCATAAATACTGGAACATCCTGTGGCATTGGCAATCAAGGCCCGCTCACCAAACAGCTCCGTCATCGTCCGTATGTAAGGTGTCTCTCCACATCCCGCACAGGCTCCGGAAAATTCAAACAACGGTTCAAGTAACTGCTCGTTCTTTGCCTGATCGAAATTCAAATCTTCCGTACGATCGACCGAAGGAAGTGACTCGAAAAACTCCCAGTTTTCCTTTTCCTGTTCGCGAACTTCCCGCTGAGACTCCATATTAATCGCTTTACGTCCGGCTTCGGACTTATCCTTCGCCGGACAAACCTCCACACATAACGAACAGCCCGTGCAGTCTTCCACCGCCACCTGCAGGGAATACCGCTTGTCACCGTCGATTCCCGGGAAACGTGCTTCCGTGTGCTTGAAGGACTCCGGTACGTCCTCACCTTCTAACTCTTCAAAATCAAAAACCTTACCTCGTATGGTTGCATGAGGACACACCACGACACATTTACCACACTGTATACAGAGTTCCTTGTCCCAGACGGGAACTTCGTCGGCTAAATTGCGTTTTTCCCACTTCGTGGTTTCACTCGGAAATTTTCCGTCGTCGGGTAGATCACTGACGGGAACGTCATGCCCATTGCCGGCAATCATTTTTGCCGTAACGTCCTGTACGAAATCGGGGGAGTCCTCGGGAACCACCGGCTCCATCTCAACCGCGGAATCGGGGCGGTCGGGAACGTCCACTTTCCGTAGACTTTCCAGAGCCCGTTCGACGGCTTCAAAATTCTTATTTACCACCGTTTCACCGCGTTTCCCGTAGGTATCACGGATCGCCTGCTTGATCTTTTCGACGTACTCGTCCTCGGGAAGAATTTCACTGATGTCAAAAAACGCGGCCTGCATAATGGTGTTAATTCGATTGCCCAGTCCAATGTCGGCGGATAGTTCATTGGCGTTAATTATGTACATCTCCAGGTCTTTCTCGATAATCTCCTGTTGAACGGCCTCCGGCATCTCCTCCCAGACTTCATCCGGCCCGTAGGGACTGTTTAACAGAAACGTGGCTCCCTCTTCGGCCCGGTCAAGACAGTTAAAACGGTTGTACTGTTCAATAAACTTAAACTGATGGACCGCAACAAAATTGGCCCGTTTTATACGGTAGGTACTGTGAATGGGATCCGGACCGAACCGGAGGTGTGACACGGTTCTCGCCCCGGCTTTCTTGGAATCGTACACGAAATAACCCTGGGCGTAGTTTTCGGTTTCACGTCCAATAATTTTGATTGAATTCTTGTTGGCACTGACGGTTCCGTCGGATCCGAGACCCCAGAACACACCTCGAAACGTGTCTTCTGATTCGGTCGAAAAGGACGGGTCGTAGTCAATACTCGTATGAGTCACGTCGTCATTAATCCCGACGGTGAAATGATTTTTCGGCGACTGTTTATCCATTTCGTCGAACACGCCCTTAACCATCGCCGGAGTGAACTCCTTGGACGATAGTCCGTAGCGCCCCCCCACAACTTCCGGTGACGACTCCAGCGGGGACGCTCCGTTCCGGTCCGCTTCACGTACCGCCGTAACAACGTCTTTGTACAGCGGTTCTCCACCGGCTCCCGGTTCCTTAGTCCGATCCAGGATCGAGATACTCTTAACCGTTTCCGGGAGAGCGTCCAAAAACATATGTCCGGCAAACGGTCGATACATCCTTATTTTCAATACCCCAACGTCTTCCCCCGACGCATTGAGATGATTTACAGTTTCCTGGGCCGTTTCGGCTCCCGAACCCATCATTACAATCACTCGATCGGCCTCCGGACTTCCTTCATAGTCGTACACGGAGTACTCCCGGCCCGTGAGCTCCGCAAACTGGTCCATTTTATTTTGTATGATTTTGGGAGCGGAACGATAATACGGATTGACCGATTCACGGGACTGGAAAAACACGTCCGGGTTCTGTGCCGTCCCACGGACGTCGGGATCTTCCGGGGACATTCCCCGCTTTCGGTGTTCCTGGATCCGTTCGGAGTCAATCATTTCCTGCATTGTTCGATCGTCTAACTTGTGAACTTTGTTGATTTCATGGGAGGTTCGGAATCCGTCAAAAACATGCATCATGGGAACCCGGGCTTCCAGTGTACTCGCCTGCGCGATTAGGGCCGTATCCATTACCTCCTGCACGGAATTGGAAAACAACATTCCCCAGCCGGTCCCCCGGGCCGTCATTACGTCGGAATGATCACAAAAAATTGACAGGGCATGGGAGGCCACCGAACGGGATGCAATGTGAAACACCGTTGGCGTAAGCTCCCCGGCAATTTTGTACATATTCGGTACCATCAGTAAAAGTCCCTGGCTGGCCGTAAACGTAGTTGTCAATGAACCGGATTGAAGCGACCCGTGGACCGCTCCCGCGGCTCCTTTTTCCGCCTGCATCTCGGTTATTTCCGGAACGTCCCCCCATATGTTCTCCTTCCCTTCCACAGTCCAGGAATCCGCGTGCTCTCCCATGGGTGAGGCGGGGGTGATTGGATAAATCGAGATAACCTCATTGGTTTTGTAAGCCACGTGTGCAGCCGCTTTATTGGCATCTATCGTAACGACATCGGGGGACATCGAATCAAACTCCTTTCGTAACGTATTTTTGATAAGTTTATCTTTTTATGCTTGTTCAAAGTATATTCGTACAATGCAGTAACTTCCACCGTGAAATACCCCCGATTTATTAGGGAACTTCCGTATTTTTTACGGGAAACTGTCACTAAACGAATTACATGGCCAATGAATAATGATTTTTTTAAGAAACTCAACCGGTCAAAGTTGTGGAAAGAATCCGGTTGAACTCGTCCTCGCCAGTATAAACTTCAAAGCAGAAACCATCGTAAGTCATAACGAAAGGTAGATACCGGGCTGGTTCTTGCGGAAAAAAAGATTCTTAATTAGGAACAATCACAGTGGAAAGAAAAAACAAGCCGAAACAACATCCGCATAATGTATACCCAGGAAATTCGTATCCTTAATTTTCATGGCGAATCCAATCGTCATGAATCATTCATCCCGTTGTTTTTATAACCGGCGGGACAGCCGTCAATCTTCAATCGTCCCATAAATAAAGCTGTATTACCTTTTAATGGATTCACACAGTGTAATTGTCGAAGATCCATTCTCACTAGTTTGCCGGCTGATCGACAGATCGGAAACGTTCCGACAGGTTTACTGTCATGTATTTTCCGGGCTATGAATTTCCAGTCGTCAAGGGATCCCATGGAATTCATCCAAACCATTCTTCATAAGGACCATAACACTGCGAAAAATCTACTGCAGGTTTGCACGACGCTTGTATGAATTCGCGTTCTTCCGCGCGTTCTTCCGCGCTCGTGTTTGATTGCCGATTCCCGGGGAATAATCGCGTGTGTTGGCTTGCTACTTGCAGGTCTAATTCATTTTGGCGGAATGTTAAAACAAATTAAGAAAAAAGGGAGCGAGCAAAACATTTATCACCTACAACTTAACGCAATTCACTCGTTAACTGCTTGAATGTGATATCTCCGAGAACATCTTCCTTGAAGGAACTCATCCAGCGATCGATCATGCAGTCTTCAAACAATTCGGGAACACAGCAGGCCTCGTCGGATTGGCTTGTACGGTGTTCGAGGGCCCCTATATTTTCAAGGACTTCACGAACTTCTATTTGCTCAGCGGAACATGCCAGCCGGACTCCTCCCCCGACTCCCTTTTTACTGTCAACGTATCCGTGTTCGACAAGCTCCGGTATGACCTTATTGAGATAACCCCGTGGAATGGCAAGGTTATCCGATAATTGATCCATGGTTACGTATTCTTCGGTACCATCCACACACAAATAAGCGAGTACTTTTAAGATGTATCGAACTTTCTCCGTAAACATAATATTCACGTCCTATTCATAAAAAATTAATTCAAAAACGCTCCAGACTACCATTGCATTTTTTTATTTCCAAACCGGCTAACCACTTTTTATTAAAGAAATACAATCACCTATCATGTCTTGGAAACAATACTAAAAATGACTTTGCTTGATCTCCAGAGTAATAACAACATTATTCCCAATTAAATGTATCACACCCATACCGATAAAAAAATAATTTAATCTTATTTTCTAATTGATTTCGTGGACTTATAGTCTTCGGGTGTTTGCAATCAACTACCCATCCAATCCTTCGAGCACCCGTCAAAATCAAGTATGCAAAATCGATTTGACTTACTTTTCTTCTACATGACGAAAAGAGGGAATTCGACGTTAAAAAAACAACTCACAAGTAACATTTGAGACTATTTATGATCCATCACATATTGTACCCCCTTGACTTGCGTTAAAATTTATTTTCCGTGTTGCAATCCGCTGAAATCTATAAATATAAACGAATGTGCTTATAATACATAACCCTGAAATTCAAATGATTTAATAGGTGAGATTGAAAAACAAAACACCACAACGAGGTCGTGATTATTATGGTTACAAGTAACGATTCGTTCGATACGAAACGCACGTTATCGATTAACGGCTCTTCCCACTCTATTTTCAGTCTTCCCGAACTGGATCGACAGGGAGTGGCGGATCTGGATTCGCTTCCCTTCTCCATCCGGGTGCTGTTAGAAAACTTACTTCGCACGGAAGACGGGAGAGCTACCACTCCCGAAGACATCAAGCAGGTAGCACAATACGACGCCAATAACGTAGCCGACCACGAGGTGGCTTACATGCCGTCCCGTGTCGTTATGCAGGATTTAACCGGAGTACCGGCCATTGTCGACTTTGCCGCGCTTCGTGACGCCATGGAGGATTTTGGAGGAGATCCGCGGGAGATCAATCCCGAGGTCCCCGCCCAGATGGTGATCGATCATTCCGTACAGGTCGATCAGTTCGGTTCCAAAGACGCTATCCGGTTCAACGAAAAAATGGAATTTCAGCGCAACCAGGAACGCTACTCCTT
>JBDGPJ010000280.1:7571-9540 GCA_042219695.1 bacterium | reverse complement strand
GACGGATTAAAAGTCGTTCCCCCGGACACCGGCATTATTCACCAGGTAAACATCGAGTATTTTGCTTCGGTTATCGAACAGCGCGAAGAAAACGGGGAATCCGTGCTCTACCCGGACAGTTTACTGGGTACCGACTCCCATACCACCATGGTTAACGGTCTCGGTGTCATGGGATGGGGTGTTGGCGGTATCGAAGCCGAGGCGGTTATGCTCGGCGAATCCTATTACATGCTTTTGACCGACGTCGTCAGTTTTGAATTAACCGGAGAACTGCAGGAAGGAGCCACGGCCACCGACCTCGTGTTAACCGTGACCCAGATGCTTCGCGAGCACGGGGTCGTAAACAAATTCGTCGAATTTCACGGGGAAGGCCTTCACCGGCTTTCCCTCCCCGACCGGGCCACCATTGCCAACATGTCACCGGAGTACGGCGCCACCATGGGATTCTTCCCGGTGGACGATGAAACACTTCAGTACATGGAACTGACCGGGCGGGATCCGGATCACATCGATCTCGTTGAGAAATACACGCGTGAGCAAAACTTGTTTCACACCGGGGAGTCCGCTACTCCGGAGTACACGAGTTCACTGTCCCTGGACATGACCGAGGTTGAACCCAGTGTAGCCGGACCCACGTTACCCCACGATCGTATCCCCCTGTTTCACCTCAAGAAGGAACTCTGGCGATCCATACACGAGGATTTTGACAAAGATCCCGAGCCGGCTCTCGAAGAGGAAAACGCCGACTGGCTGGAAACCAGCGATCAGCAGACCCTCCCGGATACACGAACCGAACGGGGGGACACCTACGACAACGACCGCATTCCCATCGAAGTGGACGGTGAACAAACCGAACTGACCCACGGATCGGTGGTAGTCGCCGCCATCACGTCCTGCACAAATACATCCAACCCAACCGTCATGGTCGGGGCCGGATTATTGGCAAAAAACGCCGTCGAAAAGGGACTGGAGGTTCCACCCTACGTGAAAACCAGCCTGGCCCCGGGGTCCATGGTAGTAACCCAGTACCTTGAGGAACTCGATCTCATGAACTACCTGGAGAAAATTAAGTTCAACCTGGTTGGCTACGGCTGTACAACCTGTATCGGGAACACCGGGCCCCTGCCGGAGGCCGTGGAAACCGCCATTGAAGAACACGACCTGGTGGTTTCGTCGGTACTCAGTGGAAACCGTAACTTCGAGGGACGAATTAGCCCGTATACACTCACCAACTACCTCTGCTCGCCACCACTCGTCGTGGCTTTTGCGCTGGCCGGTACCACCGACATTGACCTTGCCCATGAACCGCTCGGAAACGATCAAGATGGAAACCCTGTCTACCTCGAAGACATCTGGCCGAGCATGGACGAGATCCGAGAGGCGACGACTGGAGTCATCGACTCCGACATGTTCCGATCACAGTACGAGGGAATTTACGAAGGTACGGAACTCTGGCAGAACCTGGAATTTCCACAGGACACCACCTACCAGTGGGACCCGGAATCGACTTACATCAAACTGCCTCCGTTCTTCGAGGACATGCCCCGGGAAGTTCCCGAAACCGAGGACGTCGAGGACGCACGGTGCCTGGTAATGGTGGGCGATTCCGTTACCACCGATCATATTTCCCCCGCCGGCGCCATTGACTCGAAAAGTCCGGCCGGGCAGTACCTGATCGATCACGACGTCAAACCGGATGAATTTAACTCCTACGGATCCCGACGGGGTAACCACGAAGTAATGATGCGTGGAACCTTCGGGAACATTCGCCTCGATAACGAACTGGTCGACGAGGAAGGCTACTACACGCGCCACTTCCCGGACGGGGAAAAGACCACGATCTTTGACGCTTCCATGGAGTACCAGGAGGACGACGTGCCCCTGATCGTGATGGCCGGTGAACAGTACGGTACCGGCTCCAGCCGGGACTGGGCCGCCAAGGGCACCGACCTCCTCGGCGTGGACGTGG
>JBDGPJ010000280.1:3677-7561 GCA_042219695.1 bacterium | reverse complement strand
ACGAGCGCATCCACATCGCCAACCTGATCGGCATGGGTGTTTTGCCCACCGAATTCAAGGATGACGAAGGCTGGGAAGAACTCGGTCTGGACGGTACGGAGACTTACGACGTCGAGGGAATCGATAGCATCGAACCCCGCAAGGACCTCACCGTGACCGCCAGGCATGACAACGGTGACGTCACCGAGTTCGACATCACCGCCCGTCTGGACACGGAGATCCAGGTCGACTATTACCGTCACGGGGGCATCCTCCAGTACGTCCTGCGCAACAAGATTCAGGATGTCGAGCCCGCCACGGTATAACTCCGTTTTTTGGGGCTATATTGTTCCTGAGTTCATAAAACCGATACCGGAACTGTTATAACTTCGTTTAATGGGAATTTTGGAAGCGGTTGCGAAGGTTTGTCCCGTTGCACCACTGCTGTACCCTGGCACGGATAGGTCGTCCGACGGAATGGCTGATATTTGAAGTCCTCAAAGTTTCCTTGTTCGAAAAAAGTTCGGACAGGACAGTTTGTTTTATAACTCACTTCGTTAATTACGTGGGCGACTCCAGGGCTGAACATTAAAATTCAGCGGAGGATGTAGTACAGTTTTACGTTCGTGGAAGACGTACATTTCCACACATTCACACCACCAACACACGTGACCTTCTAACGTTCTCGGAATTCCGAGAACGTGGGAAGGTTGAATTTTTAAAGGCGTCACGCACCGATTAATTTCTGCTGTTCCGGAGGCTTTGTGATGGATACGGCAACGTTTGCACTCGGTTGATTCTGGGGACCGGACGCTTCCTTCGGAGTCATTCCGGGAGTCGTCCGTACCCGCGTAGGTTACGCGGGCGGTGACAAAGAAAACCCGACTTATCACGAACTCGGGGACCACACCGAAGCGTTACAATTAGAATACGATACGGAAGAGTTCCCCTATATCCAGCTACTAAACGAGATTTTTTCCCGACACGACCCCGGCGAAAACACGGCTCATCGACAGTACCAGAACGTAATCTGGTACCACGACGAAGCACAACAACAAACCATCGAACATTACGTGGACACGAGGCTGGACAAATTCGATTCCACCGGTGACATGGCCACACGGGTTGAGCCCCTGGAACAGTTCTGGAGAGCCGAACAGTACCACCAAAAATATTACCTTCAAAAACAAGCAAAATTCATGGACGCATTTAACAATTACTCGGCCGATGAATTTACGGACTCTACCCTGGCCGGCCGACTCAATGGAATAATTGCCGGTAATCCAACATCCCCCGAGTTATTTGAGGAAGTCTGCAGTGAGCTTCCCGAAGAGCTCGAACAACAGCTTCGAAGCCACGTAAAACAGTAAAATTTTCCTGTAAACACGGATAACTATCCAGTCGATACCGGTGAATGTATTATGGGGGCTCTGTACCGATCCTTACCGTTTTCAAGGAATCGAACTATAGGCCATTGAAGCGGGATCGGTAATACACCACTAATTTTGCGGGCGGACATATATATCCGCCACGGTTAGAAAAGACCTTGAATAAATTTGACGTTTTTTGGATCACTTCACAAATTAAGGTGAATATCACATGGATATACTTGTCATAAACGCCGGTAGTTCCTCCCTGAAATTTGAGTTGTTTCGTACCTCCCTCGAGATGATCGAGGACAACTCCGATTACAGTCTGGCCGAGGGCCTAATCGAGCGGATCGGACTGGCCGGTGCGGAGGCCCATTTTTACCACGATGGCGAAGAATTTCACGAGGTCGACGAAATTCTCAGCCACCAATCCGCTATCAAGAAAGCCCTTAACTTACTGCAGGACGAGGAGATCGGTCCCATTCGTTCGGAGGAGGACATCGACGCCGTCGGTCACCGTGTCGTACACGGGGGAGAATCCTTCAGCGAATCCGTCAAAATTACCCAGGAAGTCGAAACGGAGATTGAAAAATGCGTCCGGTTTGCTCCTCTCCACAACCCTCATAACCTGGAAGGTATCAGAGCCTCGCGCGAAGTATTCCCCGATGTGCCACACGTCGCCGCGTTTGACACCGGCGTTCACCAATCACTGCCTCCAAAATCTTACCTGTATGCGATCCCACGGCACTTCTACCACGAACACGGCATCCGAAAATACGGCTTCCATGGAATGAGCCATCGGTACATGCGATACCGAACTCACCAGATCCTGGACCAGTCCAAGGAAAAAACGTCCTTCATCTCGTGTCACCTCGGAAACGGTTGCAGTATTGCGGCCTTCGATGGCCTGGACGTTGTGGACACGTCCATGGGATTCACTCCGCTGGAAGGTCTGGTGATGGGGACACGTTGCGGGGACCTGGACCCGGCCGTCGTGATGTACTTGATGGTCACGGACGATTATTTGCCCCACGAAATGGATACCATGCTCAATAAGCAGAGCGGTCTGGAAGGGCTTTCGGGCGTCACCAGCGATATGGAAACCCTGATCGAACGGGCGAAGGACGGAGATCAACCCTGCGAAGAAGCCGTGTCCGTGTTTTCACACCGGCTCAAAAAGTACATCGGATCCTACCAGGGACTACTCAACGGGGCCGACGCCCTGGTCTTCACCGCCGGAATCGGCGAGAATGCCCCGGAAATCCGGCAACGCTCCACGAACGAGATGGACAACCTCGGCATCGAACTGGACGAACAGGCCAACGAATCCACCATCGGCGAAGAAGCCAAAATCTCCAGCGAGTCCTCCGACACCGACGTCTACGTCATCCCCACCGAGGAGGAACTCGTCATCGCCCGCGACACCGTTCGGTGTGTGAGATAAATTAACCGAAGGAATGAATAAACCATAACAAGTATCTCAAATCTCAACCTCCGTCCCTGTTCGCGAAATTCTATCACATTAACCCACCACTTAAGGATAAAGACCTCAAGGATTTTGTAATACTATTTGAAACGTATCACTTATTTTCTATCAGTAAGTTTTTCAGTTCATGTCGATCGCTCATCAACGCAACTTCCAAAGGAGTATTCCCCCTGTCATCTTTAATTTCCGGATCAGCGTCAAATTCCAACATTACACGAATGTCTTTTTTGGCTACTTCCTTTCTTGGATCTATAGATACATTATGTGTATACCTTGAGAGTTTTTCTCTTGACATACTTGGTTCAGGTGGTTTCCTGACTGCAATATGAAGCGGAGTTTGACCACTGTTATTTTGACGGTTAGGGTCAGCTCCATGATTTAATAAATGCCGAATAAACGGATGATTTTTATAAAACTCCGATGGATCGGTTAAGATATAACCACTTTTCTGCTCAAATTTGGGCTTGCTCCATTCTCGATCAGATATACCACAAGCAATGTGAAGTGGTGTCCACCCTACGTCGTCTTGGATATTAGGTTTTGCTCCATGGCTAAGAAGATACTTCCCAATATGAAGTGAAAACAAACTTCTTGCTGCATAATGCAGTGGAGCTTTTCCGTACTTTTCCGCATTATTCGGATTGACCCCTGCCTTTAGTAATTTCTTCACGGCGTGAAAATTATGACGCTGGATCATTTCTATCAGTAATTCAGTCCCCCTTTGTTTGGAGGCTGAATTTTGATTGATTTTGTCAATATAATCCCTCACGGGATTCGGCAGAGGCTCCTCCTTTGAATGAATTGTTTCCGATCTAGCCCCGTGTTTTAAAAGTATACTTAAAGCCTTTTCGTCGCGTTCATTTTTCGCAATATACGCAAGGGATTTACCATCATCGTTTGTTGAATTTACCGGGAACGACAAATTTAAATCAAACAGACGCACAAAAACCTTTTGTTTGGACGAGGATTTTGTCTCACGATACGAAATCGAAACAAATAAGAGGTGTTTTTGTAATGGAGTATTATTTTTAAGGTATGATTTAACAATT
>JBDGPJ010000280.1:439-3667 GCA_042219695.1 bacterium | reverse complement strand
CTGTCTGACGACATTGTTTTTAACACGGGCTGTAAGCTGTGATAATAAATTGTCACGAAACGGCTTGTCTTGTAACCATTTGAGAACTCTATCAAGTAGCGTTCTATCGGGAGACTTGAGTACGTTCATAAAAGCATCATTGTTTTCTTTACTTAAAAATGATTTCAGACTGGTTTGTATAATTTTGTTTGGGGTTTGATCAAAAAGGTTGTTCAAAACGGATTGATAGCTGGCAATATTATCCTCATCATAAATTAAGATGATTTCTTCAAACAGATCCCGATCGGGAGAAATTTTTAAAGACGAATTCCATAACCGTTCCATAATGGATAGATTTTGATTTGAAAGAGCCTTTTTCAAATCAAGTTTTCGAGGTTGAGCTCCACTTTCAATTAATCTATCTACAACATCTTCGTGATTACCTTCCACGGCATACGTAATTGCCGTATATCCATTTTCATCCCTTTCATTCACTCTATTTGAAATGGTCAACAGTTCTTCCAGGATGTCCTTTTTAGCGTGGCGGGCCGCTATCATAATAGGAGTAATTCCTGCATCCGATCCTGCATCTTTTAATCTTTTTATCAGGACCAAATGTCCCGTTTTCAGAGCGTAGTGAGCAGCGGTCCAACCCCGACTGTCTCTGACATTCACCGAGGCGCCATTTTGAACTAAAAATCGTGCATTCTGAATATTCCCCTGCTCAATCGCAACCATCAATGGTGTTTTCCCCGGATTATTCTGTTGATTAATCCTGGCTTGATGATCCAACAGAATACTCAATGTCGGAGTCGAAGCTCGTGATGCGGCTTTTATCAAAGCCGTATTCCCCTGCTTATCCGACGAATTTACATCCACTCCGTACTTTAATAGACGCTTGATAACATTTATTTCACCCTTACGCGATGAACTCCATAACAACCGGTTTAATTTATCCCGAGAAATCCCCTGTTCCTGAATTAATTTTTCTACAGTCCGAGGAAAATTCTGTTTAAAAGCAACTTCCAAAACTCCAGGATCAATGGAGACTCCATTTAAAACGGCAAATTGAATCGGAATTCGATAGGTGGTCTCCCTCCCCCATTGTTCTTTAAAATGGTTTCGCTTTAGTGTGGCTCCGTGGCTGATAAATCTACGTATAAGTTCAAATTCGCCGTGTCGTAACGCGGTAAAAAATGCCATGTTTACCCGGGCGTTATCCCCAAATATATCCAAAAAATAATCGACGACGGCATTGTCCCCTCCCATTACAGCCACGGACAAAAGATCTCCTCGCACGGGATTTTTTATATAGCCGAAAGAATAAATTTTGTCGGTATCACTACCGTTCTCAACTAAAAACTTGACTACCTCCAAATGACCATTTTTCGTGGCCCACTCAATACCGGGGATCCGTTCATCCTCGTCTGTAGCACGGTTTTGAATGACTCGAACCACCTCTAAATGGCCACGGGCAACGGCGTATTCAGTACAGTTACCCACGACATTGGCTAAATCACCACTCCCTTCAAAACGTCGCATCGATGGTGAGTAAGGATCAGCCCCTCGCTCCAATAAAATTTTTACAACAGATGCATGACCGGATCTTGCTGCCTGGCACAATGCCGTTTCCTGGTATTTTAAACGAGTATCAGGATCTATATCCCCAGCTTCTATTATCCGTTGGACAAAGTCTCCCCAACCTTGACCGGCAGAAAGAGCTAAATGCTTGGGCTGAATAAAGTCAGTGTCGCTTTTTAAAAATCGAGATAATAACGAGTTACCGAGTTCCGAACTATTGAAAATCAAAGCCGTGGTAAGCAATGATCCCCTTTGTTTTGTAAAAGAAATCCCTTCGTCAATCATAAACTGAACGATCTCGGGATTCCCACCGGCTACGGCCGTACGCATCAATTTCTTCCTATACCTTTGCTTAAATGGTTTGGCTGATTGATTGAATAGATAGGAAAAAATCCGTTCATGTCCATAATACGCTGACAACAAAAGGGGAGTTCTGATTTTAAAGCGGGTTCTACCGTGTCTGTTTACTTTGCTAACAAGTTGTTTACCAAATACGTTTGTATCAATACGTGCCCCGTTTTTCACGAGAGTCTTTACGCTCTCAAACCGACCAAACTGTGTGGCGATTGAAAGTGGGGACTGATAAATCACATCCCTTGCATTCGGATCAGCCCCCTGCTTAATCAATTTCCTGATGCGTTTAACATTTCCTCCTGCGGAAACCTTAAAAATCGGCTCCCACTCTCCATCAATAAAGTGATCTAAAGTCCATTTCATCACACTCCATTTACGTGTCTCACTGGCCAATTTCCAAATACCACGAGATGAAATTTCCGATTTTTTACGGTTCAAACCATTGTATAGCCTGTTAGCAAACGAACGATTAAATTTATTTTTTTTACGCAAATACTTGATGTACCCAATTAAGGCCTTCCGATAATCAGAGGAGGTAAGAACGGGGCTTTTCCGATTAATTTTGAGTATTTTCTCCGCAAACTTTACCTCGCCATTACGAGAGGCATATTTGAGATCCTGGTTCCAGAGCGAATAAGAATTCTTTATCCTTGGATGTGTAATATAAAATTCTAACGCCTTCTTTTTATTTTGCTTGGCAAAATATGACAGAATAGGTTTACTACCACGTTTGACCCTTACACTTGGATCCATCCCTGCTTTTAAAAACAGATCAACTACTTTCGTATCACCTCTTAATAAATAGTACTTAAATACATCTCTCTCAAATAAATAACCCTTTTTACGTAATTCTTTTCGAAAATGATCCGATGATTTACCTGAACTATCGGCTGGGTAAATTATCCCTAAGAAAAAAATTATCAATAGAGCTATAGTGAATAATTTAGTGAAACGTTTCACGTATTTAACCCAAAAAATATAGGTTCAACCTCTGTCATTGAGGATTCGGTTTAACGAGTATGTCCCATCGATTGATCCACTTATTGTAACGAATCACATGTTCCAGTGAGAGGGACGAGACTTACTTGTACACTATAGCTGAATCCAGCAAATCAGTACGCGTAAAAATACCTACCCTGAGTATATTGACTCCGGAGCTTTCGTTGTTTAGTTCTTTGCCTGTTCCGGCTGATCCTGTTTATATGCCCGTATGACACTTCCCGGCGTTCGATTGTACCACTTTGTGATCTCCGTTGGTCCATAACCTTGCTAATACATTCGACTCATGGCCTCCCGACGACGTCCACTCACCGC
>JBDGPJ010000280.1:0-429 GCA_042219695.1 bacterium | reverse complement strand
TGTGTTCGATTCTGACTTTGTAAAACGCCCCCCGCTTGAACCGGATTGTTGTGAAAGTAAGGGACCAATTGCAAGTGTTGAGAATCATTCAGAATAATATCCGTGCCGACATGCACTCAAAAACCGAACCGCACCAATCCCACTTTTTGTTTATATACCTGGTATAGGACATATGTATTCCATTGAGCGCCCGATCAAGGTTGACGGGACCCAACCGAACAAGTGCATGGTAGTGCGTATCCATCAGGCAGAGGAGACTCAAGCTCACTTTCCGGCGGACAAAAACCTCATCCAGTTTTTCAAGAAACCACTCCCGGCCCGCCTCACAGGTAAATAGAGGCACTTCCTCAAGAATTCGATGATAGTGACGATACCAGTATCCTTCGTGAAATTGCTTCGACGATTTTGACATCGTACCTACACCATAAA
>JBDGPJ010000028.1:20887-21990 GCA_042219695.1 bacterium | reverse complement strand
GTTTCTTCCCCCTCGCTTTGAAACACGTTGTTAATTAATTCATTTTCACTGTATTCAACTCCTAATTCCTCTATACCCTCTTCCCAATCAATCCATGAAAAACGCTCATTTCGTCCCAAATAAGTTCCGGCACTACTCCACGGATCATTTTCAGGGGATTCGTACTGTCCTGACTGAACACGTTGATTATGGACATACCTCCATATACAAGAAAAATAAGCATCCGAATCAATAAGAACACTGAAATATCTGCTATCGTACAAAGTACCTGTCCGATCAAAATTTTGATTGTACCATTGAGAATAGCGTCCATTTACTCGACGATAATACCGTCCCATTTCATCATTGTTTCGCCTCACAAACTGATGAACATGATTGTCCTGAAAACCAACTGCAAAGATACTGATATCATGTGATTGGTGCGCATCTTTCATGATCTCCACATACTGGGATTTCTTTTTGTCCGAATCAAATATATATAACCCATCAACTCCACGTACCACAATATGGTGATACGTGTGAGTATAATCGGGACGCGGTTTTCGAGGCATCCTATCATCCTCCAAATTATTATGTGCGATTATATATAATTTCCCCTAAAACTTTAAACTTTCAACCTCCGTCCCTGATTTAAGTGGAATATCCCCCGAATCCCGCTTGTTTAATGGGGTAAAGCACGTTTAAGGCATAACATTCCCTTTTCCTACTCCTACGGAGGTATATGATGAATTCATTCCAGGTTCTTAAACGGTTCAAACAACTCGCAGTTATTTTTGCCAGTTTCCTCCTAATATCCTGCCTTGGGACTTCAAGTGGACAATACCGTGGTGACGGTGAGCTGGACCATTTGCACGCCGAACTCAACAGCAACCGTTACCAGGTTCAATTCAATGCATTCGACGGTCGCTTCACCTACAACAATCACCGTAAAATCATCCAGGTACCTACCACGGAAACTCCCCATTACTTCTTCCTGCGAATGAAAAGTAAGCGGTTTTACAGCGGGTTGTACCATGCGGTTCCCTATCGCTGGGGTGGATTTGAAACCAAACAACTCTTAAACGCAAAGGTATCCCTGAGCATTCAAACCTCTAACGGAACGT
>JBDGPJ010000028.1:14862-20877 GCA_042219695.1 bacterium | reverse complement strand
GGGAGCTAAGGCAATTTACTCGTACATCGCCACGGGAAAATGTACTCGATTTTTTACTCACTACGTTAACCCCGGACGAGCTACAATCGGTAACCAATAATTTATCCAAAAAACAGCCCCTCGTAGTCGCATTCAATTTCCAACCAAAATGGAATCAACAGCCCGGGGAACACCTACAAACCAGTTTGATTCTGGAAGGTGGAAACACGGTAAGAAGGTAATTCAGTTATAGAACAGTAAGCAGAATTAATTGAGTCCCACGTAAGAGAGCATTTTTTGGCTGGTGCGTTTCTTGATTTCATCCCATATCAATCCATATATTTCGCCGTAACCGGCATCACTGCGTACCACGTCTTTAATCATTTCAACAATGGACTCCCGTTTCACTCCGTGCTCGTAACATTTACGGGGATACTTAAAGAACACTTTGGAAAGCTTGGAGGACATTTCCAGTTCCTTGCCAATCGTGTTTTCAAATTCTCGTTGATAGTTTTGAAGGTCCCCGCCATTCCCTTCCAGTCGTTCGTTTATGCACTGTGAAATTAAGCGCCCGGCTTTGAGGGAATAAAATATACCTTCCCCGGATAATGCATCGACCATGTTGGCCGCGTCACCAATAAGACCAACCCGTCCCCGTACGACCTCGGTATCGCCCTCGTAAAACGGAAGCGGGTGGCCGTACAAATCCATGTTTTCAATTTCGGCCTCGGGGATCGAACGATCGATGTATTTCTGAATAAGATCCGGGTACCGCTTCGAATTATCGTACCCCCCCACTCCCATACCGAGGTAACAATCCTTGGGAAAGATCCAGGCGTAGCCTTTTTCAACGAAGTTGATATTAAACGTGGCGTATTGTTGCTCGCGCTGATACGTTTCTTGATCCAGTTCAACTTCCGCATCAAGAGCGACGCCGTAAAAACTATCCTTGTTCAGTCCAACGGACGAGGCAACTCGACTTCCCGCTCCATCGGCTCCCACGACGTAACGAGCTTTCAAATTCTTCCCCTGGTCTACCGTGACCTCACAAATTTCGTCCTGCACATCGACATCCTTAACAGCCGTACCGTCCCGAACACTAGCGCCCCGATCACGTGCCGATTCCATTAATGCCTGATCAAAATCGGCACGGTTCACCATGGCCACGGGAGCGTCGGAGAGGTCCGAAATCACGGGATCCTCAAAATCAAACATAAATTTCACCTGATCGGCTACGTGTTCTACGTAAGGATCCACTTCAACATTCAGGTCCTTGAGTAGATCCACCGCATGAGGGGGTAGTCCTCCACCACAGGGCTTATAACGGGGGTATTCTTCTTTTTCGATGAGGCAAACCTGGTGCCCCTCACGGGCAAGTTCATAGGCCGTCAGGGAACCCCCGGGACCTCCTCCCACAACAATTACGTCCCACATATTCTTGCACCTCATTTATAATCAACATTTACTGAAAGACCGTAGTGCACTTCAATCATTAAAAACGAAGTATAGCAATAGAATGATAATTTTTTTCGTCCCAAACTCAGTTCTTCAGGTGGCAAAGCTCACTATATCGCCGGTAGGTACCGTGTAAAATTACGAATCAACTGAACCTTCATTTTCGTTTATGAAGTCTTCACAATCGTGGTATCTACTTTCCGGGTTCCCCAGCGTTTCTTAAATCCCAAGCAACATTCCCCGTAAACTATATTGTACAGCTTTCTCCAACATTGAACAATCGCAGATCCTGAAATAACCTAACGTATTAGTAATCTTGTTTTTTGATTCGAAATGAATTAGATTGTCAAATATAAATGGGACGAATTGACAAGATTGTAGTGTCCTCCGATTGAAGTTTTTATACATGAACAATCATTTCTCAAATAGGGGTGCAAACCGTGAATCAATTCAATAATGAAGAACAATCGTCGCAAGGAGATCCATCCGAGGATTCACCGGAAGAACAGGCAAATCAAGGGGCGGAAGCCTCCGACGAGTCTCCGTCGATAGCCGACGCCCCGGTATCCAGTGAACAATCCCCACCGAAGTCGGAAGAAGAAAGCACACCATCGGAAACGTCAGAGAAAAACTCAACTTCGGAAACGGAAGAGACCCAGGAAGCAACGGAACAACCCGAGGCTGAAACCGAGGCCAGTGATGAATCATCCACGGAGTCGACCTCCGAGCCGTCGATTGAGGAAATGAGGAGTGCAGCCGAAGAGGAAGAAGACGAGCAAGAAGAAATCGACATAGACCTCGATAAATTTCGCGGATTTTCCATACTTAACAACCTTGGTCCGGATGAACTTCGTACACTACTGAAGCATTCCAACCAGAAAACAGTCTCCTCGGGCACCACGATTTTTGAGGAAGGGACCGAATCCTCGGATTCGTTTTACCTGATTTTAGGAGGAGAGCTGGCCGTAACGAAAATGATGCGAGGAAAGGAAAAAACCGTGAACGTTGAAAAGGAGGGGGACCTCGTCGGAGAATTCGGTTTATTTACCGGTAACGAGCGAATGGCAACAATCAAAGCCAATACCGCCGCAGAAATTCTTGAAGTCACTCAAGAAGCGATCGATGAACTTCAACGTGAACACCCTCGAGCCCTGGTCACTATATACGAGAACCTATTTCAAGACCTCGCAGAAGAATTTCAACAGCTTGCCCAGAAGGCGGAAAAATCCCAGTTCTGGTTATAACGAACTGGTTAATTCAGTCTTCAGTACCTGTCTCTTGACACCTGAAATTTACCGGTTGTCAAGAATGTCCCGGTACGTACGTACCGCTTGAGCAGGATCGGTTCGGCTCCACACGGACGTTATTACTGCTATTCCCGATAAACCTTCCGGTACATTCCGGGCTCGTTCCGGTGTTATTCCCCCAATGGCATAGACAGGACGGTCCGTTCGTTCCAGTACACGTTTTACCCCGTCCCATCCACAGGGTTCCACGGAAAGTTCCTTACCCCGAGGCTTAAATACAGGTCCCACCCCGTAATAATCGGCGGGGGAGTTTAACTCATCTTCAACTCGTCGGGTCAATCCAATTTCAAGTTTCTGCCATTGTTCCACGACCGTTCTGACCGGCAAATCATCCCTGCCGAGGTGTACACCCTCGGCATCAACCGCTTCGGCTAAATCCGGACGGTTGTTGACGACCAGGGGTATGTCGTTGCGCCGGGTAATGGACTGAACCGATTTTAATTCTTCAAGTCGTGCACGGTCGGAATGATTCGGGCGACGGTACTGTAAGCGATCCACTCCTGCCTTAATACACCGTAACAGAGGGGACAGGAAGGAATCCCTGGGCGGGGTAAGAAGGTAAAGTTCCATCGAATTCTTTTTAACGATCCGAACAGTTCAACCAGTTGTTGGGATTGAGGATATCCCGGCCTTTAAAAATTTGAAAATATAGCCGAGGCTGATCCATTCCAGCCGTCTGGCCGGCTCGGCCTACCACTCCCCCTTCGGGCACGTCCTGACCGGGCTTCACTTTCACATCAACGAGTGAACCGTACAGTGTCACGTATTTACCGCCATGTATTAAAATAACGATTTTCCCCATCCCGCGAAACGGACGTGAAACCATGACTTTCCCCGAGGCCACGGCATGTACTTTTTCCCCTTCGTTAACAGCAATATCAATCCCATCATTTTTGTGAACAATACCCCGCTCCTCCCATTTACCGAAAGGCCTGACGATCTCACAGGAATCCACAGGCCATCTCAACTTCCCTTTTTTCTGTCCAAACTTGTGCGTCAAACGCTGTAACCGGGCACGGACCTCGGACAACCGGTCCGTAAGATCGTAGACCATGTTTTTGACACGTTCCTGCTCTTTTTCCAGCTCCTCGTAGCGTTTTCGAGAAAGCTCCTTATTCTGCTTAACCTTCTTAAGGGTTTTCTGTTTTTGTTTTTTGGAGGCTTCGAGGCGTTTCAAAGCACTCTGTTCCTTTTTTTGTAATGACTTCCGTTTTTCCAGAATATCGGCCTTGCGGTTTCGCAGGCGTTCCAATTTGTCTCGTTGTTTTTTGTAATCTTTGATTAGGGATCGATCGTGTTTTAAGAGAATTTGGTAATAACGGGAACGAGTAATTAAATCGGCCGGTGAAGTTGCTCCCAACAGGACTTTGGTATGCATCAGCTCACCTTGTTTGTAGATCGCACGCAAACGTTTTTGAAACATCTGTTTACGTTTGCCTAATTCCCGACGGGTACGTGTGAGCCGATCGTTGACCTTATCGAGCTTTTGTTCGGCTTGTTTGACAAGTTCCAGGATACGGTCGTAATTTTCCCGAGCGCTTTTAAGCTGTTCACGCTGTTCCTTAATCGTAGTGAGTATACTTTTTTCACGTTGCTTTGCCTGCTGAATTTTTTGTTTTTCCTTTTCCTTTTCTTTGCGGAGACGATCAAGCTGGTTCTGGCGAGATTGGACTTTCTCCCGTATCGACTGTAATTTCTTTTCCAGGGAACTCTTGTTTTGCTGAGCCCACAGTACGGGGGAGGCCAGCAAAACACTACATATGACGAACGGAACGATAAACCGCCGTAACACTTCCAATCACTCCCAGAACAACACCCGTGAGAATCACGAGAAGAATTCTTAACAGGGACAAAAACTGAAAATCGCCCGCAACGAAGGGAAGGACGGCTAATTGTCTCTGAACAACCCAGAATAATCCATACATCAACCCCATACCGAACAGGGCTCCACTCAATCCCTGGACGATCCCACCCATTACAAAGGGAAGTCCAATAAAACCACGCGTGGCTCCCACTAACTTCAAAATATCAATTTCGTCCTGGCGAGAAACAACGGCAAGCTGAATTGTGTTAAAAATAATAAATATGGCGACCAAACTAATAATAACTCCCACGATTCCCAACAAAAGCTGTACTACACGGCTCAACTGCTGAATTCGCTGAATCAGCCCCTCCCCGTAATCCACGGACTCAACACCTTCCCAGCCGGATATCTTCTCCGCAATGCTCGAAATTTTTTTCACGGCATCGGGGTGAAGGTTAATAACGAACGACGCCGGCAGGGGATTCTCATTTAACCCCATTAAAATCTCGGAATTATTCCCCATGCGGCTTCGGAATTGTTGCATTGCTTGTTCGGGGGATCGGTACGTTACGTCCTTGATATCCGATTGGGAAATTAAGCGTGATTGTAAATTTTGACGCTGGTTGGTCGCCACGTCCTCCTTCAAATAGACAACCACGGACGCACGGGTCTTCATCTGCTGTACAAGGTGGCTAACGTTTTGCTGTATTAACAAAACACCACCGATAATCATCAACGCCAGGGCCGAACTACTGATGGCCACGATGTTCATTAACTTGTTACGGGTCAGGTTTTTCCATGTGGACCCGATCAGGTAATTAAACTTGGACACGGTCAGGAAGAATCCTCGTACTGAATGTTTCCACTTTCAAAGGAAGACTCGGTGGCATGACCGGCGGGGTGTTCTTTCTCACGTAATTTCCCGTCCTCGAGCTCAAGACAGGGATGAGGGTATTTCGTAATCGTTTCGTAATCGTGCGTGGCCATCAACAACGTCGTACCACGCTTGTTAATTTTGTTTAACAGTTCCAGGATATTATCGGAAAACTCCGGATCGAGATTCCCCGTGGGCTCGTCCGCCAGCAAAATTTCGGGTTCTTTTACCAGGGCCCGGGCGAGGCTCACTCGCTGGGCCTCCCCGCCGGATAGGGTGCGGGGGTCCTGGTCCTTGCGATCCTTCAGTCCAACCTGATCCAGGGCCCGCATGACGCGCCGGTCGATCTCGTGTCGGTCTTCCCCGCGAACGAGCAGGGATATCGCCACGTTATCAAAGACGTTACGGTCCTCCAGTAGTTTGAAATCCTGGAACACAACACCAATGCGCCGGCGTAAGTCCGGGACGTCGGATTCCGGCATGGTCCCGATGTTTCGATTGTTGATGAGTATTTGTCCCTTGGTAGGCCGATAATCCCGGTACATCAGGCGCATCAGTGTCGTTTTACCGGCACCGGTTGTACCGAGGATGTAGTG
>JBDGPJ010000028.1:14501-14852 GCA_042219695.1 bacterium | reverse complement strand
AAATCGCCTTTGTCGATACTGAACGTCGCGTCATCCAAAGCGGTAATTCCCACGTCGGGAAAACGCTTGGTGACGTGGTAAAACTCAATCATAGACATTGGTCGGACTCCCCTGACATTCCAATCCGGTACTACACTGTAATCATCGACTCAAAACAATTAATAGTTAACTACTATCCTCATGCCAAACCACGTGTTTTAAGTACAGATCCCACTTCCTATCACAACTCAGGAGAAATTCCACGACGTTCCATGGACCGCTA
Organism: bacterium; assembly: GCA_042219695.1. Lineage (GTDB taxonomy): Bacteria > T1Sed10-126 > T1Sed10-126 > T1Sed10-126 > JBDGPJ01 > JBDGPJ01. Next base: position 14,590 of record JBDGPJ010000028.1, on the reverse strand, counting down.
ATGACTAGCAAATATTTAAACCGTCTGTTTTGGTTTTATCAAACCTTGCTCGATGAGTTCCTCACCAATCTGAATCGTATTAAGGGCGG
>JBDGPJ010000028.1:10988-14491 GCA_042219695.1 bacterium | reverse complement strand
TCGCTCGGGAGCTATTCTGAACACCGAATGGCTCAGAGCCGGCCGAGAAACGTCGTCCTCGTCTGCCTGGACTCGGTCCGGAAGGACTACTTCGACGAGTACGCCCCACGGCTGCAGCGACTCGCCGACGCGTCGTTCGAGGAGTGTCGGGCAGCGGCGTCGTGGACCGTTCCCAGTCACGCGAGCATCATGACTGGCGATCTGCCACACGTACACGGGATCCATACCGTCGGCCTGGAGGTTCGTCGGATATTCATTTTCCGCCGGACGATCCTGCACCTCAACTCCGGGAAACTCCTGTATAACTCGGCGGACCTGGTCAGGAGGGCACTCCTCCGACGTTTCAACGTTTACGGATTCTCCATGGCAATTCAGCACGGGAATTCTAACGGCCGTGGGGGAGACGTCGACCGAGTCATCTTCAAGGATCTTCCGGGTTTCCCAGACCATTTTCATTTCTTCTTTCGTATAATCGTCGTGTTCCTCGAGAAGAGTCCCGATGTCGGGAATGGAGTTAAAAGCAATATCGTGTTCGAACTCCTCGGGTTCCGGGACGGGTTCATCGTTGACCACCGCACGGGTTTGTTCCCAGCATTCTTCCCGTGCACGGCCACCGGCTCCGCTGGTCGACTGGTAGGTCGATACAACGATACGATCGATTCCAAAGGCATCCTGTACAGGAGCCAGAGCCATTACGAGCTGGGTGGTACTGCAGTTCGGATTGGCAATAAGTCCATCGTGATCGTCCATGGCCCCGGGATTGATCTCGGGAACAATCAGTGGTACTTCGGGATCGTACCGAAACGCACTGCTGTTATCGACGATAACTGCACCGTCGGAAAGGATCCGATCGGCGTGTTCTTTCACAACTCCGGAACCCGCCGAAAACAGGGCCAGGTCGATGTCCTCGAAGGATCGTTCGGCAAGTACTTCGACCTCGTGGGGTTCCCCCTGAAAGTGCACAATCTTTCCACGTGAACGTTCACTGGCAAGGGGGACAAGGTTATCGACCGGGAACTCACGTTGTTCGAGAATTTCCAGCATCCGCTCACCAACGGCACCGGTTACACCGGCAACAGCTACGTTATACATCGATAATCATCCTTACATTTGGTATTTACGAACGATGAAAAATCAACAACTCCATACTACTTACAATCGTCCGAGTTCTAATCAAAATTGCTTTATTAATCCAAATTGTTTACTGAGTTTCAAACCGATACGGCTTCCGTTTGCTCCAGCTGTTCCAGCACAAGATCACCCATTTGATCGGTCGAACAATACGTATCATCATCCGCGATATCGATCGTGCGATGCCCTTCCTGAATTACGTCTGTCACGGATTGTTCAATTTCGTCGGCGTGATCCGGACGATCGAGACTGTACCGGAACATCATGGCGGTAGATAGTATCATGGCCAGGGGATTAGCCTTACCCTCGCCGGCAATATCAGGGGCTGTTCCATGAACGGGTTCAAACATTCCGTGGGAGCCTTCTCCCAAACTTGCCGATGGCAACAATCCAATCGAACCACAGATCTGTGCCGCTTCGTCGGATAATATATCCCCAAACAAGTTTCCCGTCACAATGACGTCAAACTGGTCCGGATCCTGTATTAACTGCATGGACGCGTTGTCCACGTAAAAATGGTTCAGGTCAAGGTCATCCGGTACGATCTCCTGTACGGTTTCACGCCAGACCTTGGAACTTTCCAGTACATTGGCTTTGTCTACGGACGTTAACACTCCACTTCTCTTGCGTGCTGCTTCGATGGCGACTTCCGTGATCCGCTGTACTTCTTCAGCGGAATAAGACAGCGTATTGTAACCACGTCGCTTATTCCCTTTGCCCTCAATTCCTTTCGGTAGGGAAAAATAAAGACCGCCCGTTAATTCCCGAACAATTAGAAAATCGGTGCGTGCAGCTATTTCGTTCTTGAGAGGGGAATGATCGACGAGTTCCTGGTAAACCCGGGCCGGCCTGAGGTTGGCAAACAATTCACATTCTTCGCGAAGTCTCAGTAATGCCTGTTCGGGACGTTTGTGAACGGGAAGATCATCCCATTTTGGGCCACCCACGGCGCCTAACAAAATTGCGTCACTGTTCTGACATGCCTCCAGTACGGAATCCCGCAGTGGGTCATCGTACTCGTCGATGGACTGCCCGCCCACCGCATGTTCAGTCAGTTCAAGTCAAAGATCATCACGTTGATTAAAAAAATCCAGGATTTTTCGAGCCTGTTGCATAACTTCAGGGCCAACACCGTCTCCCGGCAACACGGCAATTTCAGGTGACATCAATCATCACGTTCCCAACTAAAAATGATAGGTACACATATCCGGATGTCTGTAAGTCATTAGAAAATAATCGCTGAATGAATTCATTCACTACGTATTGCTTATACCGTGTCCTTTATCTCTTCTTCCGGTTCGGTCTGTCCACTCCGGTAGCGGGCCCGGTTCAGAGCATCGAGGTAGGCGGACGCACTGGCCTCCAGCACGTCGGTACTGGTTCCTCGACCCGTAACCATTTCTTCGTCCACGGTAATCTTCACGGTGACTTCCCCGAGGGCATCCTGTCCCCGGGTCACCGATCGAATTGAATAGTCGTTCAACTCGGGTTTGATATTGAGCATGTCATTAATGGCCGTGTAAATAGCATCAACGGGACCATCACCGGAGGCCGCGTTTTCCATCTCCCGGTCCTCGATTTCTATCCGAACGGTCGCCGTGGGATGAACGGTGTTTCCGCTGGAGATATGGAAGTACTCCAGGTTATAAATGGAGGGAATACTGCTTACCTGTTGCTCAACAATAGCCTCAATATCACCGTCGTAAACTTCTTTTTTCTTGTCGGCCAAATCCTTGAATCTCTGGAACGCCTCATTCAAGGCGGCTCCTTCCAGGTGATATCCCAGGTCATCGAGGCGGTTCTTGAAGGCATGTCGACCGGAGTGTTTCCCCAATACCAGCTGATTGGTATCCAGACCGATATCCTCTGGACGCATGATTTCGTAGGTCAAACGCTCCTTAAGCACACCGTGCTGATGTATACCGGACTCGTGAGCAAAGGCGTTTTCTCCCACGATCGCCTTGTTTCTCTGGACGGAAATCCCAGTCAAATTACTTACCAGGCGACTTGTGCGGGCTATTTCCGTGGTATCCACGTTATAATCCAGGTCGAAGAAATCCTCACGGGTTTTCAGAGCCATGACAACTTCTTCCATCGCCGCATTACCGGCTCGTTCTCCAATACCATTTACGGCGACTTCAATCTGACCGGCGCCTTCGCGGACAGCCGCCAGCGAGTTCGCCGTGGCCAACCCCAGGTCATTGTGACAGTGCACGCTGATGGTCGCATCGTCAATATTGGGGACATTCTTCCGCAGGTCCCGAATCACGTCTCCAAACTCCTCGGGGACGGCGTATCCGACGGTATCCGGGATGTTGACCGTAGTTGCTCCGGCCTCGATCACGGCCTCCACGATTTCCTTTAAGAATTCC
>JBDGPJ010000028.1:7131-10978 GCA_042219695.1 bacterium | reverse complement strand
TTCCACGTGTACGTCACTGGTAGCTATAAAAACATGGATCCGCGGTTTATCAGCTGGTTCCACCGCCTTTGCACAGGACTCGATGTCCTCGTCCCGCGATCGGGCCAGCCCGGCAATCGTGGGACCTTGAATTTGCTGGGCGATATTCTTCACGGCCTCAAAATCACCACCGGAAGCAATGGGAAACCCCGCCTCAATCACGTCCACCTGAAGTCTCGATAACTGGCGGGCAACCTCCAGTTTTTCCGGGGGATTTAAACTGGCTCCCGGGGACTGTTCCCCGTCACGCAGTGTGGTATCAAAAATTTCAATCGTTCTCCGTTCTCCATTCGTTTTTGACAAAAAAATGACCTCCTAACAATCACAATCTCAGGCACGAATTACACCTATAAAGTGTAATTGTTCCCCTGGTTAAAAGATAACCAAGGATTATATCAAAAAGGAACCATTAAATCCATGCCACATACAAGCAAAAAATACTTAATTAGAACAGGCATCAATCAATCATTAAGCTATAAAATCCTACCAAGTGATGCGTATTTGCCTAAAAACACTCCTCATATCGAGGACAATCCTCGATGAACGATTGTAGCCCTGAATTGAAGTACATCACCGGTTATTTTCAAACTCGAACTGAATTCACTGGCGTATTTTTTTGTCGAGTTAAAACAAAGGGATTGTTGGCTTATTAATCAATCCGTGCCAGCTTCGGCAATAGCCTCGGTAAGAAATTCCGTGAGAGCTTTCCCCAGGTTGAGAAATCCCGTGAGTAAATAACCTAAAAAGATGAAGGCGTAAACCCCCAGGGGGAACAGGGCACAGATGAAAACAACGAACAATAAGGAGAACAGAATACCAAAAGGGTGAATGTTCTCCCAGGCGATGTTCTTGAAGGTCGGGTAGCGCAAGTTACTGAGCATCAGGTAGGAGAGCAAAAGTAACACGATGGGGATACTTAACACGAAAGCGTTGTGAACACTACCGTAGCCGGCTTCCGACTGAATGAACACCTTGTATTCAACGAAATACAAGGAAACCACAACACCGGCCGCGGCGGGCGTCGGGAGTCCATTGAAGTATTTCATGGAATCTTCCTCGACGTCGAAGGCGTTAAACCGGGCCAGGCGCATGGCCGCACCACAGACGAATAAAAACCCGAGTAAAATACCCAGACGTTCGTAGACGTACAGCCAGTTGGTGTAGGCCAACGCGGCGGGCGCAACACCAAAACTTACACAGTCAGCCAGGGAGTCAAGCTGGAGTCCAAAATCACTCTCGGTATCGGTCAGGCGCGCCAACCGTCCGTCCAGTCCATCGAGTAGAAAGGCGATGGCAATGGCAATTCCGGCGTGAAGCCAGTTCCCGTTCAGGGAAGCAATTATTGCGAAGAACCCACACAGTATATTGCCCATGGTCAGAAGCGTGGGAATAAAAAAGATGCCTTTTTTGAACCGTTCCTTAAATTCGTTCAAACCAGGTTACCCCCGGGCTACGATCGTTTGACCTCCTCGTACCGTTTCCTTTGGTTTCACGCAGGGATCGACTCCCTTCGGGAGGAGAAGGTCGGTTCGTGAACCAAGCGAGATCATACCAAATCGATCACCACGTTTGAACGGGTTCGAAACATCCGTCCAACAGTGAATACGGCGGGCAAACTGACCGGCAATCGGCCAGACCTCGAATGGGCGTTCCAGCGAATCTTCACAGATCACTCGATTCTGCTCATTTTTTTCGTCGAGTTCACCTTTGTAAGCCGGTAAAAATTGACCTTCACGATAATCGATTTCACGAACGGTTCCGTCCACGGGCATGCGATTCACGTGGACGTTAAACACGGTAAGGAAAATCACGATTTTTTTGCGACCATCGGGAAGAGTTTCAATTCCCGTTACCACGCCGTCGGCCGGAGAGACCCAATCGGTGTCCTCCTCGGAATTAGGAGTACGTTCGGGATCCCGGAAGAAATAAACAAAGAAAATCGCGAGCGCGGTAAACAGGGCAAATAAAATTTCGACGATAAGTGAACCCGTGTATATCCAAACTGCGTAGCTTACCACGGCCAGTAGCCCCGAAACACTAATCCAGGGGAAGGATTCGCTACGTATTTTCATAGGGAAAACACGGATTTGCGTGGATTATCCGGATTTGCTTATCACTCGGGAGAAATACTGGTTTCATATCTCTTTTGTTCACGGGAGTTTCATCCCTTTGATTGGTTCTCATTATCTCTGGCAGGATCCACTCGATTGTTTCAACCACAAAGTCACCAAGTTCACAAAGTTAAACCACTGATTTCGCTGATTACTCGGATTGATTTGACGCGCCCAGGACAAATTCAAAAAACCATTTTTTATCCTGTCTACATGTCATGGGACGGGCGATTCATTCGAAATTCTTTTTCACCAACGCTCGAAAGAACTCCGGACGCATTCTTTAATGAGCAAAATCCCTCATCCTTACATGTATGCGCCGGGTCCCGCCCCCCACGATTGAGCCTGGGAAGTTACCCTTCGTCAGTGACTCGTTTCTCGAGCCAGGGCATCATTCCCCGGATTTTTTCTCCAACCTCTTCAACGGGATGTTCGGAGTGCTCTTCACGGTACTTGTCGAAGGCGGGACGACCCTTTTCATTTTCCTCAATCCATTCCTCAGCAAACTCCCCGGATTGCACTTCATCCAGAATTTCCTTCATATTTTCGCGGACGTGCTCGTCAATTACCCGGGGTCCCCGCGTGTAATCACCGTATTCGGCGGTATCACTGCAAGAATAGCGCATCCACTGAATTCCGCCCTCGTGAATGAGATCGGTAATGAGCTTGAGTTCGTGCAGACATTCAAAGTAAGCGATCTCAGGCTGGTAACCGGCTTCTGTTAACGTTTCGAAAGCCGCCTGAATAAGGTGGCTGACCCCACCACAGAGAATGGTCTGTTCGCCAAATAGGTCGGTTTCACATTCTTCCTTGAAAGTCGTTTCAATAGCCCCGGCCCAGGTTCCACCAATTCCGCGTGAATACGCCAGAACTCGATCCTTGGCCTCGCCGGTAGCATCCTGGTTGACGGCAATCAGGTTCGGTGTACCGATTTCCTCAACGTACATGGATCGCACCACGTGTCCCGGCCCCTTGGGTGCCACAAGGACAACGTCCACGTATTCCGGGGGGACAACCTGGTCAAACCGAATATTGAATCCGTGTCCAAAGACCATCATATCACCTTCGTCGAGATTCGGCTCCACTTTGGAATCGTACACGGATTTTTGTACTTCGTCGGGAATGAGGAATGAAATTACGTCGGCTTCCGCCACGGCGTCAGCCGTATTCTCCACCCGGAGTCCGGCTTTTTCGGCCTTCTCACGGGACGAACTGTCCGGTCGCAAACCGACAATGACATCAAGTCCACTATCACGGAGGTTCAGGGCGTGGGCATGTCCCTGGCTCCCGTAACCGATAACGGCTATTGTATCTCCTTCGAGATCCTCGAGATCAGCGTCCTCGTTATAATAAATTGTTGCTGACATGGTTCGATCATCCTTTCAAATAATTTCGTAAATACAGTTCCATTTAAGCTCCAATATTATTCAAACAATTCAAACCCTGAATACATTACCGTTGACCGTTTCTTGCAAAAATACGTACTTATATTACGTAAGACTTCCCAGGCTGTGTTTGAAATGAAAATCATGGAAACAAAACCTGACTACTAAGTGGTTGTGTTAGTAGCCGGGAAGTTACGCATAAATCCGTGAATGCGTACTTACTTTTGTCCCCGGCTCAGAGCCACCGTTCCGGTACGGGCTATCTCCTTAATCCCGTAGGGTTCCAGTAACTTAATAACGTCCTCAATAAGG
>JBDGPJ010000028.1:6417-7121 GCA_042219695.1 bacterium | reverse complement strand
TCGCTTCCCACGTAACGAATGGTCATGGACTCATGTGTAATATCGACGACTTGACCGTTGAACACATCCGAAATGTCCATGATTTCACTTCGTTCCTTGGGATCACAAGACACTTTTATGACGGCCAGTTCGGAATGTACGAATTCCTTGTCCGAAAAATCCTCGACCTTGAGGGTAACAACGAGTTTCTGTAGTTGTTTTATAATCTGTTCAAGTGTTTGGTCGTCTCCAACTACTACGATCGTCATACGAGACACGTCGGGATCCGTTGTTTCACCCACGGAGAGGGAAGCAATATTAAAACCCCTCCCGCTGAATAGTCCGGCTATTCTCGCTAAAACTCCGGGTTGGTTCTCCACCAGCACCGATAGAGTTTGCGTGGGAGCGTCTTCCGTTTCACTCATAAAGAATCACACCTTCTTCATTCGGGAGCTTCGTTTTTTTGCTGTTAATTTCTACGATGCTTGCAAAGACTTAGAAATTAAGACGTAAACCTACGTAATATTACCGGGTTTAACAAGTCTTTCGGCCGGTTTACTCAGGGGAAAAGATGTTTTCGGACAAGCTTTTTCCACTGACGTTCATTTCGCGGACCTTTAACAACTTTAACCAGCCTTTGATTTTCATCCAAAAGTAATGTGAACGGTAGTCTCGAAAAATTGCTGTAGGGCTGAGGCAGTTTACCGGGATAGCGCCACGTTTGG
>JBDGPJ010000028.1:0-6407 GCA_042219695.1 bacterium | reverse complement strand
GGTTGTTTCGAGGTGAACGATTGAATGGTGCTTACTTCTTCATTGCTGATTCCAACCACGTTTATACGGTCTCCAAACGCTTCTTGTACGCGGTTTAAATGGGGAACTTCAAAAACACACGGTGGACACCAGGTCGCCCAAACATTAACGAGTGCCGGTTTACTTAGAGATCGAATTCGATTCGTATCACCGTTAAGATTTCTGAATTCATGATTCGGAATCCGTGAACCTATTTCCCCCCGGGCCGAAGCAATCCAGGAGTTCGGAACGTCAAAAATTTCGGTGTCAGGTGAAATCCCCTTCGTTACGTCAACAGCGGTTTCCGAGTAATCAACATTGAATCCAAACGGTTCGTATTTCTTCTGCAATCTTGAAAATGCCCCCCCACCGCGAACAAAATATCGATTCTCCGTAAGTTCAACCCACTGATCTTCGGAATAATAACGTAAATGATCCCCTTCTTTTTTGAATTGGGTAGTTCCCTTGAATAAATCAAAGCCAACCAGTAATGCCAAAGTATACGTCGTCATGGAGGAGGGGAAATTTTTCTCTTTTAAGGTATGATCGGAAAATTCCCCCGCTTTACGAATAGCACCATTTCCAAGCACCGCGTACCGGTTCCCCTGAATTCTTAATTCCTGTGAACTGTTGGACACGATGTGGTTCCCCGGGGCCGAGGTAATTTTCGATCTCACGCGCAGATGGCGTGAATCACCGTACGTTATATTTACCGATCGCTCGATCGAACGACGGAGATCTCCCCGGGTAAGCTGAACATTGTTAACAAGTGTATAAGAAACCGGACCGTCGGGATGAACGTTGGTAATTTTTTGAGGCCGGTTGCTCTTTGTGGTAGGAGTCGATCCCATACGGGCGTACCAGTACCAACCCATAACAGGCGCCGTAATCAATACCGCCACAATAAATGGATAGAATTTCCGCCGGAATGAGTTCATTCAGCACCAGCCGCTTTTAATCCAAAGTTAGAAAGTATTATCAAAACTATACTTTTGTCCATTTTCCCGGTCCGGAGACCACGAATCAATCTCATAATTCCACCGAGCGTTGCCCGGAAAGAGGAAGCTACGAGGTCAACTCACTACGTCACCGTGAGGGCATCGTGGTAAATCCGGCTCATAACCATGCACAGGTCCGTTTTCTTCACCAGATCACCCGTGAATACGTTTACTTACGCAGGCTTTGTTTGAATTAAAAAATTCGTACAGATCGATGTCTGCTGACATCGAAACACGTCCTCAAACCCTACCACTCGAAATCGGAGGGCTCAAATTGGGAACAATGATGTTGCACCTTACGTACCGTTGTTTGTCCATATTCAGAGGAAAAAACTGCAAAAGTTAAGTACCGAAAATATGTGCGGTTGTAACAATTTTGAAATTGGAACAAAACTACGTAAATTACGAAGAGCATAACAACTCAACCTGATTTTATGGAATCCCTATTACCAGCACGACCATTATAATCTTGGTCGGGGAGTATTACTTGAACGAGCCAAACAAATCATTACCCGCTAAAAACTCCGTTGTTTACTCCAGGTCGGGGAACAGCTCGTCGGTAAATTCATCATAAATCGATTCGTCGACAAGCCCGGCAGCAATCATTCTCTGTAGTTCCTGTCGAGTGGAACACATTGACTGAATCATATCTCCACCGGTTGGATCCAGGTCGAGTATGTGGTGACGGGCCGGTTTCTCCGACACCGAATCCTCCATTCGCTGAAGACTGAGGTCATAGTAGACCGACATTTCTTGCTCGGTTAACTCATAACGGGAATAGCGGTCGATCAGTTTAATAACCCGCCTCCATTGTTTGACCGTACTCAGTCGAACAATTCCCTTAATGTACAACCAGTTCAACGTGAAAGGTAGTGGGGTTTTATGAATAGAGGACTCCAGTTGTTCTTCCTGGCGAGAAAAATCGCGGTTAATCAGGGATTCCAATTCATCCCAGGTCTCATCGGATATCAGGTGTTCCGCCCGAAATTCCCAGTAAGCATGGCCGAATTTGCTGGTTGAAGCAGTGGTCAGGACTTTTCGGGGTACAAAAATATTGTGGGCCACCGTATCAGCCGCCAAATGCATCCAGAATCCCATTGCAAAAGCCCGGTCCTCATGGGATTCCGCACGTTCCCGTACCCGCTCAGCAACATTCCAGCTATGGCTGTGTTCCTCCTGCTCAATCATATTTTTCCCGATCACAAGATCGGCTATCACATTCCCATACAGAAACGCTTCACGGTGGTTAGCAATCATGGTACCAATACTTCCGCCTATCAAACCCATCGTAAGGACCTGTTGTCCGAGGTACATGTGAGTTCCGGGTCCCCAGGCCTTGGCAGGAGTGGCTATCAGTACCATCGTAAAAACCGTGAAAAAAAACAATCCCATCAATTTGCTCCCGTAAAAATCCCTATTAAAAAATCGGATTGTACCATAAAATGACTACATTCTTAGCTTTGGCAGTGGCAAGGTCGAGTTCACGTTTTTGCACTCTATGGATGGGACGGCCACGAAGCCGAGCTTTTCACTGTAATTGAATAAAAGCAACATTCACTGTGGGGCTTACCAGCGGACGGTTCCCCCACCACAATTCTACAATCACCCGGAGGGGAATGTATGAGTTCTACGTATACCGGAGAAAATATTGAGGTCTTGAAGGATCTTGAACACGTGCGTAAACGCCCGGCCATGTACATTGGTACTACCGGCCCCGAGGGCGTTCATCATTTAATCTGGGAACTTATCGACAACGCGGTTGACGAAGCCGGCCAGGGCCACGGGGACAAAATCGAGGTTTCAATCCAAAAGGACGGTTGGATCCAGGTCCGGGACCATGGGCGTGGTATTCCGATCGACGAACACGAATCCGGGGTCTCCAGCCTGTAGGTCGTCATGACCCAGCTGCACGCCGGGGGCAAGTTTGACGAGGAAGCCTACCAGACCTCCGGGGGACTTCACGGGGTAGGGGCCTCGGTCGTCAACGCCCTTGCCTCGGAGTGTCAGGTCGAGGTCCGCCGGGACGACACCATCGCCCGACAGTCCTACACGAAGGGGAAGCCGGACGACGACGTGGATTTCGAGGAGAAAAACCTCCGAAAAACCGGAACCACGATACGTTTCAAGCCCGACTCAGAAATATTCCCCGATATACGAATTGACCGAAAGTTGATTGCGGAACGACTCCAGGACCTCTCCTATCTGCTTCCCGATGTCACGTTTGAATTCGACGATGAAACGGACGAGGAGTTCGAAACCAAATCATTTCATTCCGAGGAAGGACTGTCCGAATACGTCGATCACCTTCTCGAGAACAAGGAACAAATGTGGGACGAAGCCTTCCACATGGAATCGGAAATTGAGGAAACAAAAATAGAAATCGCGTTTAACTTTGACGAGGACGGCCACTCGGAGAAGATCGTGAGCTACGCTAATAATATCAAGACGGGGGGCGGAGGTACCCACGAACAGGGATTCAAAACAGCTCTTACCCGGGCCGTTAAAGAAGTCTCGGACAAGAACAACTTCAAAGGCGTTGATTTACGGGAAGGGCTTGCAGCGGTGGTAACCGTTCATGTACCGGAACCCCAGTTTGAAGGACAAACCAAGGGGAAACTCGGCAATCCCGAAGTACGCAGTCAGATCTCTTCCGAGGCGTACGACGCCATTTATAAATTTTTATCCAAGAGTCCCGACGAAACCGACGGGCTGGTCAAAAAAGCCCAGGGGGCGGCCAAAGCACGCAAGGCAGCAAAGCAGGCCCGGGACGTGGCACGGGAAGCCAACAAGGATGTGAGCATGACGCTGTCCAGCAAGCTCTCCGACTGTACAAGTAACGAAACCAGTGAAACGGAGCTGTTTTTGGTCGAGGGGGATTCGGCCGGCGGAAGTGCCAAGCAGGCACGCGACCGGCATTTCCAGGCGATTCTACCCCTGAAGGGGAAAATCAAGAACGTGCAAAAATCGAGTGCCAGTACGTACCTGAAAAACGTGATTTGCGTTACGACAAGATTATTATCATGTGTGACCCGGACGTGGACGGATTGCATATTCAGACCCTCCTGTTAACTCTTTTTTACAATTGTATGCCCGAACTGATCCGGGAAGGCCACCTTTTCTTAGCCGAACCACCTCTCTACTACCGAAAGAAGAAAAATGAGATTGAATACCTATACGGTGAACGCGAAGAATTTGACGACGGAGACATCCGGCGCTTCAAGGGACTCGGTGAAATGAATCCCGACGAACTCTGGAAAACAACGATGGATCCCGATACCCGTCGCTTGTCCAAAGTGGTTATCAGTAGTGAATCGGAGAACGGGGATAAACAGGCCACGAAAGAAACGGAGAAAATGATCGACGTCTGCATGGGCCGAAAGGTATCCCCGCGCAGGGAACTCATTAAGGAACGAGCCCGGGAAATCTGGGACCGACTGATTGAAAAAGCCGACTGAATGGACTGGATGTACTGGATGAACCGGATTTTACTTTGTTGGTCCTATGAATACTGCGCGAGTTGTCATTCACGGGCCTGAAACTTCATTGTCCGGGTTCTCTTTTTATTGGACTGGATGGACCGGATTTTTTAAATAAATCGAATGAAATCTATTCATGTGATCTGGTTAGAACGATCTTAGGCGTACAAAGACGACCGATTATTTGTTGGTTTATAACGATATTTTTGATTCGGAGGATCTAACATGACGACTCAATCAAAAAAAGAAATCAGAGAATACTTGCCCGACGTGTACACCGAATACGCCATGAGCGTGATCACGGACCGGGCTATACCCGACATCCGCGACGGTTTGAAGCCGGTTCAACGCCGAATTCTCTACAGCATGTGGAATCAGCGATTGACCAATGACAAACCCCATAAGAAAAGCGCCCGGACGGTTGGAGAAGTACTCGGAAAATACCATCCCCACGGAGACCGTGCCGTGTACGATGCCCTTGTGCGGATGGGACAGGAATTTACCATGCGTCATACTCTCGTGGACGGACAGGGGAACTTCGGCTCGATCGACGGTGATCCGGCCGCGGCGATGCGTTATACCGAGGCCCGGTTAACGGAAATTGCCGAGGAGTTCTTTGACCGCCTCGATCCCGAGGGGAGTGGTGTCGACTGGCAAAAGAATTTCGACGGAAGCACCGAAGAGCCCGAAGTACTTCCCGTTCCGTTTCCCAATCTGCTGGTTAATGGCACCAGCGGAATTGCAGTCGGTATGGCGACCGATATTCCGCCTCATAACCTCCAGGAAGTTCTAAAAGCCTGCAAACACCTGCTTTCCCTGGACAATCCCGAGAGAGCCACCTGGGGGAAACTGCTGGATTTTATTGAAGGCCCGGATTATCCAACCGGAGGAGTCATTTTTGTCGAGCAAAACGAGTTGGAGGAAATCTACAAAACCGGTGAGGGAAGTTTTGAGTTGGCCGGTAAAGTCCACCTTGAAAACGTAAGCCCCAAACGGGAAGCCGTCGTCATTGAGGAGTTACCCTACTCCACGACAAAATCAAAACTGATCGACGAAATGGTGGACCTTGCCAAATCCGACGACGATCCCGGGATCTCAACCGTGCGTGACGAATCGGATCGCCAGGGGTTGCGCGTGGTTGTTGAATGTCGACTCAACCGTTCCGGAAACGTCATCCTCAATAACTTGTACGAAAACACGTCCCTCAAATCACGACAGCGAGTGGCCCTGCTCGCTCTGAAAGACGGAGTTCCCCGGGATGACCTCGACCTTAAGGATATACTCATCACCTTTAACGAGTTCATGGATAACGTACTTATCCGAACCACCAAGAAAAAGCTTGAGCTGGCGGAACAACGCCACCACATCGTAAAAGGGTTAATTAAAGCCCTGATCGATATCGAGCGCGTGGTGGAAATTGTTACGAAATCCGAGGACAGCCGGAAGGCGTCCGAAGCACTCCAGCACGAGTTCGACATGAGTAAGGACCAGGCCGAAGCCGTGCTCGACCGACGGATACGTACTCTCACAAACATGCAACAACTGGAAATCGAACAGGAAAAAGAACAGCTCGAGGAGAATATTGAGGAATACAAAGGTCTGCTCGAAAACGAGGACGGACGCAACGATAAACGGATTGAAAAAATCCAGGGATGGTACGATGAGGTTGTAGATAATTACGGGGAGCCCCGTGACACCGAGGAGGCTCCTCATACTCATACGGAACTGCGCCACGAAGAACTCGAAATTGACCTGGAAGACCTACGTGAAAGCGAACCCACCAAAGTTTCCCTATATCCCGGCGGATACATCCGGCGAGATCACGGTAATAAATCACTGGAAGATCTACCGGTACCTCCCCAGCATTTCGTGAAAACCGACACGCTGACCGAGTGGATGGCCTTCGATAAACAGG
>JBDGPJ010000279.1:10883-12867 GCA_042219695.1 bacterium | reverse complement strand
CCTCTAAACCGCTCATAAAACTGCGATTTATGATTTCCTACCAATCATTACTTATTTTTAAGTTAGTTTCCCCTTAAACGGTCCGAAGTTTTTCGGAGTTCCCCTAAACGGCCGAAAAAAGCCAGCACACCTCGTAAACAGGTGAACTTTCGACCGAATACTTGATGGGCTTCGTAATTATTTAAGCTCAGTACCGTATGCCGAAAGGAGGGCACCGAACACGTGACTGGAACAAGAACCTTCCCGATCGATTCATAAACATTTCAAATAACCAAAGTTCAATCCTCCTAAAAAACCACGTCTTAATCATGTCGTTTCAATCGGAGATGAAATCCAGGGCCAGTGAATTAATACAATACCGCAACCCGGTTGGATCGGGCCCATCGGAAAACACGTGTCCGAGATGTCCTTTACAACCAGAGCAGAGAACTTCGGTTCGGGTCATTCCACGACTGTTATCCTTACGCTTATCAACGCTGGACTCACGAACCGGTTCGTAAAAACTCGGCCAACCCGTTCCGGAATCAAATTTTGCGCCGGAGGAAAACAGTTCCTTCCCACATCCGGCACAGTGATACATCCCTTCCTCCTTGTGATCATGATATTCGCCGGAGAACCGGGGCTCCGTACCGGCCTCACGTAAAATATTATACCGCTCCGGGGACAGTTCCTGCTCCCAGTCTTCCTCCGTCATTTCCTCCGGATCAATATCGGCTGTCATTTTATCCCTCCTTAAAACCGTTCTAAGCGTAATTGTAACAAACCGGCTCCACCCCCGAAATCTCGACCAGTAATTCCGCCAGCAAGTATTAAAAGCAACTCAACGAACGGCCGATTTTGTGTCTGTTACCACTCAACTAATGAAAGAATGGGCTCACCTTATAAAAGATAACCTACTTAAAAAATTTCACTCCTCAAAACCCGTTTCACCCCCGAGCTTCTCCTCCTGAAATTCTCCTTTGTAAGGTCAAACCATTCGTCCCAGCCGACCGGTCCGCCGGTACTCATCAAGAGCACGTAAAAACAAATAACCGGCCAGAAACATAAAAACAATACCCCAGGTGACTCCTCCTAAATAATACCATTTTGAGTGTTCCTCAAGTCCCATTCGGGCCCATTCCGAGAGATACGAGTGGGGAAAGAAAAAGTGAAATCCGTACAAATAGGTTGGAAGGGCCTTCGCGTTGAAAAAAACACACCCCAATCCTTCCGATAATCGCCGGGCCGCACGAGATACGACGGGACCCGCGTTAAGTTTCAACGATATTCCCTGTGACAACAGACCCCAGCCAAATGCAAACGGTACCAGGAGTAACCACAATCCCCAGTATTGAACGGAAAACACAAAAGTAGGATTCACTTCCGTCAGACCAAAACTCCCCAGGAAAATGACTCCCCATAAAACATTCACAATAAACCGAGGAATCAAACCCACCAGTGCAAACGTACCTAAGGATTCAGGTACAAATCTCCACCGCCCCGGAAACGTGCGGGCTTCAACCAAAACCGTTCCGGCAGAGTACATTGGATGTAACAAAAACACGGAGACAATTCCCGCCACAACTTGACCAATATACTCCACTCCCAGCATGGGAATAAGTACATGTGTTATAACAATCAGCGTTAGCAGAGCAAGAAACTCCATCACGAACTTCCAGCTACCACGTAGTTGACGTAAAAAATCCCATTTCAGGATCGATATCACACCTGGAAAGGATATATTTTCCAGCAAATAACGTATTTCATTCATGAGGAGGAGTTCTCCTCGCCGGGGGGAGGCGACTCGCCGGACGAAATTGTCGTCAGATTTCCCCCGGGAAGGGTTAATCGGCTGTATTCAAATGTACCTATTAAATTCTCCATCGGACTGGCGACAATCACTCCGACCTCCTGCTGATGTAAACCAGCTATCAAATCACGAATCCGAGACGTTTCTCCGGAGTCGAGGTAGCGAGCCGGTTCATCCAGTAACAGCCAGTCCGGG
>JBDGPJ010000279.1:9157-10873 GCA_042219695.1 bacterium | reverse complement strand
AGGTATTAACCCGGAAGCAAGACTCACCAAACTCCGCTGGCCGTCGGGTAATTCTCCCATGGGAATCCCCGGGAGGGGTTCATCCAAACCTAAAAATTCAAGGACCTCACTCACGCGCCGCTCACGATCTTCCCGGGAAAGCCCGTATAATTCGGCCGTAATGTTGAGGTTCATCCGGGGTGATAGACGGAGATCAAATTCATCACGTGAAGGTCGCACACAGGAGATCGATTGGCGCACGGTTCGGGAACGGTAAGGGTTTTGTTCGTCAACCCGAACCGAACCATCATCCGGTTCGTATAATCCGCCAATCAAATTCAGCAGTACGGATTTCCCGCTACCGGAAGGACCGGTGACGTGTAAGCAGGCCCCTGACGAGACCGTCAGCGTAATATTTTCCACGGCAGTGACACCGACGGCTTCAAAAAACAGGTCAAAACTGGTGCCACAATCAAAATGCTTGGTTACACCCTGACATTCAATCATGGTTATCTCCGGTAACTTACGAGTGGGCTCATCCATCATTTTTCTTGCTGACGAACCGTCAACCGTAAATAAGTTCATCCCATAACACAACCTAACAACACGAATCGCAATTATCTTGCTTGCCGAATTACCAGCGGTTTCGTTAGTATGCGGAGTGATCGGAAGATTGATCCCACTACTCGCGAGGAGGCGGATCCCTTGGCAGGAATTTACAAAGCATACGATATTCGTGGAATTTATCCGGATGAACTCGATGAAGACGAGGCTTATAAGATAGGACGTTCCACCGGAGATTTACTGGAAACGGGCACCATCGTCGTGGGACACGATATGCGCGAGGTGGCCGTTCCCATTTCCGAATCCCTGGTTGACGGTTTGCTGGACTCCGGACAGGACGTTATAGACATCGGACTCTGTTCCACTCCGATGAATTACAACGCCATCGGTCATTTCGGTGCCGATGGAGGCGTTATGGTGACGGCCTCACACAATCCCGGGGACTACATTGGATTTAACATTTCCCGTGACGAAGCTCGCCCGGTCGCCTACGAAACCGGAATTGAAACCATAGAAACCGCCGTTCAACACGAACGGTTTTCCGAATCGGACCGCCGGGGTTCCATAAGTGAGGAGAATTTCCTCGAGGATTACGTCAACAAAATGTTGAGCTACGTAGATGACCTTGAATCCATGTCCGTCGCGATCGACACAGGGAACGGTATGGGCGGGTTAACCGTGCCCGAAGTGTTCGATCGATTACCGGTAGAGGTCAAAGAAATGTACTTTGAGCTGGACGGTACGTTTCCCAACCATATACCCAATCCCCTTGAATCCGATAACATGGAAGATCTACAACAGGAAGTTCGCTCCGGAGATTATGACCTTGGAATGGCTTTCGACGGGGATGGCGACCGCGTTGCATTTGTGGACGAAAACGGTGACATCATCCCCTCCGATATGATCACCGCTCTCTTATCCAAACCCATCCTCGAATCCAATCCCGGGGAAGCCATTGTCTACGACCTGCGATCCAGCCGGGTCGTTCCCGAAGAAATTGAATCCCACGGAGGGGAACCGGTCCGACACCGGGTCGGTCATGCCTACATGAAGGCCTGCATGAGGGAACAGGACGCTCCGTTCGGTGGGGAACTCTCCGGTCATTATTATTTCCGGGACAACTATTACACGGATTGCGGTCTAATTGCCGCCCTTCATCTTTTGAACCACCTT
>JBDGPJ010000279.1:0-9147 GCA_042219695.1 bacterium | reverse complement strand
GAAATTAATTTTGAAGTTCCCGACAAACAGGGAGCGATGAAACATTTAGGAGAACACTACTCCGACGGTGAAGTGGACTGGCTGGACGGGATTACCGTCCAGTACGACGAATGGTGGTTTAACGTGCGCCCCTCCAATACGGAACCGTTGCTTCGGCTCAACCTGGAAGCCGAAACCGCAAAACTACGCGATGAAAAACGGCGGGACGTCACCGGGGTGATCGAACAGTATGTTTCGTCCTAAACAGTTAAGAGAACAATCGGAGGAGATTCGAGCCAGCCTACAAAAACGTGGTATCGACACGGATCTACTGGACGAAGCCCTCGAAATCGACGAAAAACGGCGTGAAATCATCGAAGAAGTGGAGGAGAAACAGCGTTACCGGAATGAGGAATCGGAAAAGATCGGTCAGCTCAAAGCCGAGGGAAAGGACGAACAGGCCGAGGAAATTATTCAAAAAATGAGTAGCGTCAAACAGGAAATCCAGGAACTGGACGAACGACGGGACGAACTGGACGAATCGCTCCGGGACCGACTGATGCACATCCCCAACATCCTTGACGAGACGGTCCCGGACGGCGAAACGGAAGACGACAACCGAGTCGAGGAACGAGCAGGTACGCCTCCGGATTTTAATTTTGAACCCCGACCTCACTGGGAGATTGCGGAAGACCTCGGGATTTTAAACATGGAACAATCCCAGAAAATCTCCGGAAGCCGGTTTTTTGTTTATCACGGGGCCGGTGCACAACTCGAACGGGCACTGATCGATTTTATGCTGGATGTCCAAACCGAGGACAATGGATACGAGGAGGCCATGACCCCGGTTCTCGCCCGTCCGGAAACGATGGAAGGAACCGGTCAGCTTCCCAAGTTCGAAGAAGACATGTTCCAGACCGACAAAGACGATCGCTATCTGATTCCCACGGCCGAGGTTACGTTAATTAATTTATACCGTGATATGATCCTCGAGGAAGACGACCTCCCCATCAAAAAAACGGGGTGGACTCCCTGTTTCCGGCGGGAGGCCGGCGCCCACGGACGGGATACGCGCGGGTTAATGCGCCAGCATCAATTTAACAAAGTCGAACTTATTACGATCACGAAACCGGAGAATTCCGACGAGACCCTGCACGAACTAACCGGCCACGCCCGGTCCGTGCTGGACCGGTTGGAACTTCCCTACCAGGTCGTCACCCTGTGTTCCGGTGACACTGGCTTCGCGGCGAGTTACACGTATGACCTTGAAGTTTGGTTACCGGGGCAACAACGATACCGGGAAATTTCTTCCTGCAGTAACTGCCGTGGCTTTCAGGCCCGTCGAGCGCAGATTCAATTCCGTACGGAACCGGAAGCACCCACACAGTATTGTCACACCTTGAATGGTAGCGGAATAGCCGTGGGGCGATGCTGGCTGGCCCTGATCGAAAATTTTCAGCAGGAGGATGGGTCGGTTGTAATCCCGGACGCCCTCAGACCCTACATGAACGGGCGGTCCAAAATCGAGTGACATTAACATGATCAGTCGCTTACGCGACAAATTCGATAAGCACGTTCAACAATTTATGCTGGCATACCGTCCTAATAATACCTGCATTTTCTCAGAAGTCTTTTGGTTGTTCACCGAAGAATCGTGTGTTTTGAATCGACTGAAAACATCTACCGCACGTCAAGTTTTCCCAAAAATCTTAAACTTCTTACAACGTTAATGGTTGTTACAGCCCCATGTTGACCGACATCTCTTCGATTCGATTTTTAAAATGGATCCTTGCCGGTATAACAACCATACTGCTCGTTTTCTGGGCCTACATGCTTCACTTCCCGGAATACGATGGATTCCTAATATTTTTTGACGAGGAATGGAGACTTCTGGCGGGGCTGGTCTTACTACCCCTGATCGGATTTTACTTGGGATTTCTACCGATTGAAGGCATCTTACGTCGAGAATCGCACCTCAATTTATATCTACAGAGAGTCCAGTACATCGTAAACGACCTGGAACAACTTGAGAACCACGATGAACTTGGAGATCAAGCATCGGATATCCTTTGCAAGAAATTCCCGTACCAATCGGCTCATCTAATCAGTCGTAACGACGATGGATCGTTATACGAAATGGGAAGAGGCCAAATACCAGAGGCCCTACAAAAAAGTAACGCGCTCGAAAATATGCTGGAAAATGACGAGACGACTTATCTCCAGGATCCACATTTGCTCTCAAGTCTAACGAGCGGGGATGCGGTCACCACTACGTTCCGGGGACTCACTAACACCCCTTATTTACTTGTTCTCTCTCCGGAGGATTTTCAGGATAACCAAATGTTACACCGGATTTTGTCCCGGATGCTTGCGGAAACTCTCGGTGAAGCACTCCGACAGATTGAGCTGATGGATCGGGAACAGGCCATTCAGGAGGAGCTCAACGAAAAAATCGAGGAACGAACTCAAGAAATCCGTCAACAACAGCAGTTCCTGGAATCCGTTCTCCGGAGTTTGAAAGAAGGGCTAATCGTTATCGAAGAAACGGGCTCAATCCTGGACATCAACGAAATGGCCCGATCGATGCTCTCAATCGATCAATCCCAGTCCCCCGATTCACTAACGGATCTTCAATCCCACCTTCCGGATGAAATTCTCGATCAGGAGGAGACCCAGCGTCCTCAGCAGGTGGAGCATCACGATAACGTGCTCGAATACGAGTGGCGATCCATTGAAGACGGTGATCGGTATTTACTGATTATTCGCGATCGTACGGAAATACAAAAGCTACAGGAAAAGGCCAATATCAACGAAACACTCTCCACGTTGGGGGAAATGGCGGGAGCCGTCGTCCACGAGCTAAGAAACCCACTTGGTGCAATGGAAATTTACCTGGGCATGCTCAAACGGAAATCGGACGATCCTGAACTGGAAAAACCGGTTCAAAAACTGGAAGAAGGGTTTCACGCGATACAAAACACGACGGAAACCCTGTTAAACTACACACGTACGAGTCATCCGGAATTCGAGACCATTAGTCCCAATCAACTCATCCAATCCGCCCTGAAACAATGTCGAGATATCGTGGATCGACGTGACGTAACTATTGAAAACAAACTGGATGAGCTTCCCTCCATACAAGGAGATTTTGGCCAGCTTTTAAATGTTTTTGTTAACCTCATACGAAATGGTATTGAAGCACACGATTCCGACCAAACTCCCCGGATTGAAATTTACGGACGACATCGGGAAAATTTCGTCGAAATCACTGTTGAGGATCGCGGGGGAGGAATGACTGAAGATGAAGTGGACAATGTTTTCGACCGTTTCTTTAGTACAAAGGAAGAAGGTACCGGCCTGGGACTTGCAATATGCAAGCGGATGGTCGAAGTTCACTCGGGAGACATTTCCGTGGATTCTTCGCCCGGGAAAGGCAGTAAATTTACCGTACAACTACCGCTCAACGCGGAGCTGATTCAGCATGACCAGTAAAATTCTTGTCGTCGACGACGAAGATCTCGTTCGGGAATCCCTCCAGGACATCCTCTCGGAGAACGAGAATTACGAATTATTTACAGCCCCTTCCGCCGAAGACGCTCAACCCATCCTGGAACGTGAATCGATTCGTGTCATGGTTACCGACCTAAAAATGGAGGAGATGACCGGCACTGAATTACTTGAATGGTCTCAGGATAATTCCCCGCTAACGGAAGTCATTGTTATTACGGCTCACGGTTCCATTGAAAGTGCGGTGGAGGCGATGCGGCGGGGAGCATTTAACTACATGACCAAGCCGTTTTCCCCGGAAACCGTCGAAGCCGAGATTGAACGGGCGCTCGAACACCGAAAACTCAAGGCGGAAAACGAAGTTCTACGTGCACAGGTCGAATCACGGGAAACCGGTGATTTCATTGGTGTATCGTCTCCCATGAACGCCGTTTACGACAAAATTGAATCGGTACAGGACAATGACGTATCCGTTCTAATCACCGGAGAAAGCGGTACCGGGAAAGAACTCGTAGCACGGACTATTCACGAGGAAGGGGCACGGGCCGATGGTCCGTTCGTGGTTGTTGATTGCGGTACGTTACCCAAAAACATCATTGAAAGTGAAGCAAGACCGGGAAGTTTGAGCTGGCCGACGAAGGAACCCTGTTTCTCGACGAAATTGCTAACATGCATCCCG
Source organism: bacterium (assembly GCA_042219695.1). Classification (GTDB taxonomy): domain Bacteria; phylum T1Sed10-126; class T1Sed10-126; order T1Sed10-126; family JBDGPJ01; genus JBDGPJ01. Next base: position 4,982 of record JBDGPJ010000279.1, on the reverse strand, counting down.
AACTACAGGCGAAGTTACTTCGGTTTCTGCAGGAACGAGAATTTACCCCTCTCGGTTCCAACCAGGCCCGGAGCGTGGACACTCGAGTGCTGGCAGCCACCAACATCGACATCGACAAAGCAATCGAATCGGGAACGTTCCGTGAGGATTTATTCTACCGGTTGAACGTCGTACGAATTTCCCTGCCTCCGCTTCGGGAACGTATCGATGATATCCCGGATTTAGCCTATCACTTCCTCAAACGTTACTCCTCCGATATTAACGAAGATGTAACCGATTTCGACGATGACACCTTACAAATTTTTAAGAGTTATTCCTGGCCCGGTAACGTAAGGGAACTGGAAAACTGTGTGAAATCCGCCTTAACCCTGGCCAACGGAAACACAATTTCTCCTTCCGATATTCCAAATAACATCAAACCAACAACTGACACCGATTCCACGAACGGCGATCACGAATCTTATAAATCACTCAATCAGATGGAGCGAGAACATATCCTCAGAGTGCTTCAAAACGAAGATTGGAATATTTCCTCGGCCAGTGACATCCTTGATATCAACCGTACTACTCTTTACAACAAAATTGAAAAGTACGAGCTCCGCGAACACGAGCCGTCGTAACCCAAGCGCGGAAGTCTTCGGGTTAATCATGTTAATAGTCTGAAGGAATAGGGTTTCCATTGGAATTCTTTGGAGTATTAGTCTTCTTTGTTTTCTTCATTGGCATGTTTGCATTTTTTATTCGCCGGGCCAGGAAAGTCAGCCGTGCCTGGAAAAAAGCCGCCGACAAGCTGGGTTTGGACTGTGACACGGGCTGGTTTAACCAGAACGAGATCAAAGGAACCTACAATGAGCGTCCTCTGAAAATTACAGTGAATACACGGGGAGGCGGCAAAAGCCAGCAGTCGTTTACCCGGCTTGAGGTACCGGTTGAGGGGAACCTTCCCGAGGAGCTGGAATTAACCAACGAGTCATTTTTCAACCAGATTGGACAGTTTTTCGGCAGACAGGACATTGAAGTGGGGAACCGGGAATTCGATGAAACCGTGGAAGTAAAGGGGGCCAATCCGGAGGAGGTCCGTAACTTTATAACCCCGGAAATCACAGGGATGTTAACCCGGTTGTTTCGAAACCATCGCTGGAGTCAACTAACCGACGATCGGCTCATCATGGAACAATCCGGCACCGTCCAGGACGCCGACGTTCTCATCGGTCGAGTGGAATTTCTCTATAAATTACTGCGACTGCTGGAGGGGAATCCCACCGAAGCGGAACAACGATCCGAACAAAAGCTCAAGGACGGTCTCGAGGCCGTAAAACGGGGGGACATGAAAAAAGCCCGGGAACAATTTGAAGAATCCGCCCAAAGCGATCCACACAACGTGGAGGCCCTCCTTCAGAAAGGTAATACACTTTACATGGAAGAACGCTACGAAGAATCCGAAGACGTGTTTTCCCGAGCGTTGGAAATCGACCCGGACGACCGAGAAGCCCGGGAATGGCTTCGAAAATCCCTCGAGCAACAAGGCCTCAGCGATGAAAAAATCAAACGACGGATCGATCAATACACTTCGGAACCTGACGGGGAGGAACCACCCCCGCCCAGTTCGAACGAGAAGTCCACAACTACTTCTCCCGAGAAGCCGGGTCCCCCCTTAAACAGGGATTCCTCGCCCGAATCCCGTCAGGAGTCCACCGCCGTTGAACAACCTTCTCAATCCCGGGGGCCCGATCCGGCAACCCTGGCTCAATCCCTGCTCGATCCCTCCATTGCAAGTCACGAAGCCTCGGAAACTTTCGAAAACAATTTCAAAGGGGAATCAATTACCTGGAAGGGTACCATTGAGAAGACCGAGGATCTCACCTTTGACAACGTGTTCGAAAACACGGGATCCGGAACCAAAGTCACGACTCGCCTGTTTGAATCCATCGAGGACTCCCCTCTTCAACAACAGTGTCACGCCGTTGCTTGTTTCCCGGGTACAAACCCCGAGGAGTTCGAAACCGGCGAAACTATTCAGTGGACCGGTACGCTTTATAAGTTTGACGGTTTTTTGCGAAACATTTTCATATCTCAGGCAAGTCCAGTGTAGTCCTTTTAAAAGAATAGCCGAATATAAAGGGTTATTTCTCTAAAGATTTTGTTAGAATCAAACCGAATTTAGATTTTTGTTCTGTTAATTTACGTTTGGCTTACTGTTTGAATAACTAAAAAGACCGATAAACGGAGTTTGAATCATGACCGACGATAATGATACTCCCGAGAAAGAAATCGCGGAAATGACGGAAGAGGAGAAAAACGAGCTATTCCGCGAAGAAGCTTTACCCCACCTGAACGCCCTGTATAACTACGCCATGTCTATAAGTCGCTCCAAGCAGGATGCGGAAGACCTGGTGCAGGATACTTTCATGAGGGCATACCGCTACTTCCATCAGTATACGCCTGGAACAAATTGCAAGGCATGGTTGTTTACTATACTTAGGAACCTTTATAACACTCAGTACAAGAAATACAAACGGACCCCGGACCAGGTCCATTACGAAAACGAGGAAGAAATCTACGATCACATGGTGGAGGAGAACCTGACGTCGGTAATAAAGGACCCGGAACACGAATTTTTCGATAATATATTACCGAAAGAAATTGTGGAGGCCATTGAGGACCTCCCGGAGGATTTCCGAGAAACGTTGATTCTGGCGGATCTCGAGGATTTTTCGTACAAGGAAATATCCGACATCCTTGATTGTCCTATTGGAACCGTTATGTCCCGGCTTCACCGGGCTCGCGACACATTAAAAAAGAAACTCGTCAATTACGCCCGCGAACGGGGAGTCATTGACGAGGAACTCGAAGAAGAACTTGAACCCGAAGAGGACGATGAACGTTGAACCGGAAAGGTGGTGTCGGAGATGGACTGTAAAGAGGTTCGCAAAAAGCATTATTTGTTTGTTGATGGTGAATTAAAATCGACTCAGGTACAGTCGGTGAAACAGCACATTGAGGAATGTCCGAAATGCGGCCGTCGAATTCGAATTGAAAGAAAATTCAAATCCACCATTGTAAACAATTTTGAACCGTCGGAAGCCCCATCGGAACTTAAAGAAAAAATTAGTTCGGAAATTTTTTGATCTCGAGGAGCTAAGGGCAAGTATTGATTGCACGTTAAGCAATCAATTACCTGAATCTATACTTTCATCCACGACTTTTGTAAACGGGTCATAATTTTATGGACGAGATCCCAAGAAGTACCATCGAACGTCTTCCCCTCTACAAAAAAACAATCCAAACTCTGGTACTCTCCGGTCAGACACATGCTTCATCCGAGGAAATCGCCCGGCTTATCCACCTTTCCGACGCACAAATCCGCAAGGACCTGAGTTACTTCGGTAATTTTGGCGTACGAGGCAAAGGGTATGACCTGGAATCATTAATTGAAAAAATATCCGAAATTCTCGGTACGACACGCTTATTCCCCTGTGTGCTCGTGGGAGTGGGTAACCTGGGTCAAGCCCTGCTCTCCTACGGGGGATTCGAGGATCGTAACTTTAAAATCGAGGCCGCTTTTGACGCGGATCCCGAGAAAACCGGGAAAACGTTCGGAGACTGTGAAGTCCATCCCGCCAACCAACTGGGAAACTACCTGGATGATTCCGATATAGAACTGGCTATACTGGCGGTGCCAGCACCGGCCGCTCCCGACGTGTTTGAAACTCTTGTGGATCATGACGTCCGGGGTATTCTGAATTTTGCTCCTTTTGTCCCGGAAGTTCCCGAAGGCGTTGCCGTGGAGTCCGTCGACCTGTCCACCAACCTGGAAGTACTTGCCTATTTCCTGAACAATTAATCCTACAAGTTCATCCATTGAAGTATTCGGTAGTCAGGGTTTGATGTTCTGTAACTCAGTCCGAACTGGTTCTTGTCTTTAATACTACGCAGAACTCAGAGAACCCGGAAAATAAATTCACGAGGACTGTTTTGGGTACGCATGAAAACCCTGGGGTCAGAGCCAACAAATCCAACGATTTTTAGGGTTGTAAACTGGCTTGAAGTGAATCTACCAATGTCCGAATTTTAACTATCATAATTCCGCGCTTCCCGCTGTTTGTCACAGACCACTAAAGACACTTTTGACATTCCATCCAAACCGTTTACACTCTCTGCTCCAAACGGAATATAAATTCCCCTGAAATAGGGGCAATAACTCGTTTGAAATCGTTCAATAAAGTGGCTGGCAACGATTTACTTTTTAAAGTGAAACACCCAACTAAAACAGGAGGTCACGAAAAAACGTGGATGTTTCTCAACGCTCGGACAATATTAACCCATCGGCCACTCTCTCCATTACCGCTAAAGCTTCCCAACTTCAGGAGGACGGTGTCGACGTCGTAAATTTTGGTGCGGGTGAACCCGATTTCGACACCCCGGACGTCGTAAAACAGGCGGGAATCGAGGCGATAGAAAATAATTTCACACGGTATACAGCCGCCTCCGGACATCCCGATTTGAAGCAGGCGATCGTCGACAAAATCGAACGCGACCAGGAATTAACCTACGAAAAGGACCAAGTCTCAGTTGGTTGCGGAGCCAAGCACGTACTGTTTAACCTGATGGGGACTTTACTGGATCCCGGGGATGAAGTCATTGTTCCTTCACCCTACTGGGTATCCTACCCCAACCAGATCCGGTATTTCGACGGTACCATGGTCAACGTGGACACGACTTCAAATCAGTTCGTTCCCGATCCCGGTTCCATCCAACAAAAGATTTCCGGGCATACCCGGGCCATTCTCGTTAACTCCCCCTCCAATCCCACCGGGGCCGTTATCCCGGAGAATACGTTACGAAAAATCGGTGAACTCTGTGTGGAGAACGATCTCATCCTCATCAGTGACGAAATTTACGAGAAATTGATATACGGAGAACAGTCCCACCGTTCTCCGGCTCAACTTTCGGAAGCGATCCACGATCAAACCGTAATCGTG
>JBDGPJ010000278.1:0-3464 GCA_042219695.1 bacterium | reverse complement strand
CGAGATGCTCGGAATCAGACTCGATCCAATTTCCGTCCACCTGGTTTGTAACCATGACAAAGCCTCCATTCATGCTATTTAAATTATAGTGTGCGAGGTCCTTGATGTCCAAAGTGGATTATGGCATCTGAAGCAAAGTTTAATATATCTGAATTTCACATTGGAAACCGGTTCACAAAGGCGCTAACGGAGAGCAGTATGCCGGAGTCGACCAGGATAAGGAAGAGGACGCCCACCGAGTCATGCGAGCCCTGGACATCATGGACGAGATCGTCTCCTGGGGAACGGCACTGGAGCTGCCTATCCTCGAGGAGGACGAAAAACTGGAAGTGAAGATTGTCCCGGTGGACGTTGAGGATACAGAGAAGAAAGAGTAGTTTTACCGCTTCACACCGAATACGGGTTCAGGGTCGTAGCTTACCAGGGAAAAATCAACTTGCGTTCTCTTTCACCGGTCGTTTTCAGATGGATGTTAATCAATGTTTGTTGAATGATTTCATTCCGATTCTCATTGAGCACAATTCTCGACGGTTCCATTTCCACAATATTGTTCCACCAAGCTTGACATATTCATCGATGTTTATACATTAATACGTCTTTCTTTTGAAATTGACGGGAAAGAGCCGAGTGATTTTAACACGAATTTGTGGGTTATATTTCGCTCAGACAGGTGAGACTTCAGGTTGAACCCTGCCAGTGAAATATGGTTGATCTTATTTCTGATGGAAATTGTACTCGAGCACGATCGATTACCGGTTGAACGACGCTGGAGACGGAAAAATGATTACGTTTAACAATGTCACGAAAACATTTGGTGATGTTATTGGAGTCGAGGATCTCAATTTTACCGTGGATTCGGGAGAAATCGTGGGTCTTCTCGGAGCCAACGGAGCCGGTAAGACGACCACAATGAGGATGATGACTGGTTATTACCAGCCTACCGACGGTGAGGTTGAGGTATTCGGTCGTCCTATTCAACGGGATCCTCTGAGTGCGAAGAAGCGAATCGGTTACCTGCCTGAAGTTCCCCCACTCCACGACGAAATGATAGTTGATAATTATTTGAAATACGTAGCACGTATGCAGAGAGTCGCCCCCGATGACATGGAAGAAAGTATTGACCGTGTTATTGATCGGCTGGGCCTGGCCCGGCAAAGAGATCGTCTCTTAGGGAATTTAAGTCGAGGCTTTCGTCAGCGCGTCGCCCTCGCCCAAGCCCTTATTCACGAACCGGACGTTCTTGTATTGGACGAGCCCACACTGGGACTGGATCCGAAACAGGTACGAGAATTTCGGGATTTGATTGAAGAACTTGCACGCAATTCCACTCTGATCATAAGCAGTCATATTCTCCCGGAAATACGACAAATTTGTGAACGGGTCATTATCCTTAATCGCGGTCAGGTCGTGGCCGTCGACACACCTCAGAAATTGGCGCAAAAGATTCAACGAGGTAATGAATGGGAATTAAGAATCAGCGATGTGCCCGACGGGTGGCGGGATCGGATGCTGGATCTGGAGGGACTTGAGGAGGTCCACGAGGTCGCCAGTGGAGAATTTCAGCTTTCCTTTGACTCGGGTCGAATGGAAAACCGGGAGCGACTATTTCAGTTGTGCCGTGATGAGAACGTTCCCATGGTCCGATTGTCCCCAACGGAACTCGACCTGGAGGAAGTGTTTCTGGAGTACACCGAAGAAGAACCCGACGAATCGGATATTCAACCGGAAGATGGCGCGGAACGTGAGCCGGGTGAATTGGAATCCACTCCGGCCCAACCTGGAAACGAAGAAGAAGAAGGCGAGGAGGAATCCCTTTGAATTTACGAACGGTATGGGGTGTGGCCGTCCGGGAGTTCGGGAATTATTTCGTGTCTCCCATTGCGTACGGTTTTCTCACGATCTACCTATTTCTTACGGGATATTTCACCTCGGGGTTGATCGTCGGCTCACAACGTGCCGAACTTAGCCTGTACCTGATGCTTTTCATGTTGTTGTTTATGACCCCGCTGTTAACAATGCGTCTTATTTCCGATGAGCACCGGCAGGGCACCATTGAATTTGTCTTCACGAGTCCGATAACGGGCGTGGAATTTGTGCTCGGAAAATTCCTCGCCGTGCTGTCCATATACGGCATCGCCCTTATATTTACCCTGGAATTCCCATTATTCCTGACGATAATCGGCGATCCCGACCTGTTTGTGTTGGGAACGCAATACCTGGGTTTAATGCTGGTGGGAAGTTCCTTCCTCGCCGTGGGGTTGTTCTTCTCCTGTTTGACGGAGAATCAACTCATCGCCGCGGGATCCACGTTTTGTGTCCTGCTGTTACTCTGGGTGATGTCTGCTCTGAAGGGAATGGTGCCGTCGAGTTACGGGTATATTGTGGAGGCGTTTAATGTTGTGAAACGGATAAAGAACTTTCAGAAGGGAATCGTTGCCGGCCAGGACGTCACCTTTTTCCTCGGGTCGATCGTGGTGTTTCTTAGTGCTTCCGTTCAATACCTGAATACACGGAGCTGGCGACAATGAAGACGGCTCTTCAGGTAGTTCGGTCCACCTGGAAATTTCTGGTTATTGCGGGCATCGTGGTTCTTATCCATCTGTTCATGGTCGATGTGGATTGGCAGTGGGACATGACCGAAGCCCAGATTTACTCATTGTCCGAGCGCAGTGTGGAGACGGTCCAAAACCTCGATAAGTCCCTGACAATCATGTTCTTTCACACGGACCGAAGCATGGGGCGTTCACCGGTACAACCCTCCCGCATTCGTCGACTTTTGAAACAGTACGCTCGAACCAGTGTGAGTGTGTCGTTTAAAGAAATTGACCACGCTCGAAACCCAAACATGGCCAAAAAACACGGTGTTCGACAAAACAACGTAATTGTACTTAAATCCGGTAAGAAAACTAAAAAGCTCGGCCCGAGGGAACTATTTAAATTTCAGAGACGTGCCCGTCGCCGTCGACCCAGTCGGAAATTTCAGGGGGAACAGGCGATTACAAAGGCAATTATGAAATTATCCGAAGCCACGGATAAAACCGTTTATTTCGCCACCGGACACGGAGAAGTTCAAAAACAAAGGAGTCGACGCGGTCGTTCCGTCTCGGCCTGGTCACGGGCTCTCGGGGAGGAGGGCTACAATGTCCAGTCCTGGAATCCCCTGACGGATAATTTGCCAGACACGGGCAACCTGATCATTATGATGGGTCCCTCCCGTTCGTATTCAAAATCCGTGTCCAAGCAATACCGGAAGTGGATACGTCGTGGTGGGAAACTGATTGTCGGAGTAAATCCACCCTCCGCGTCCCGAGTGAATCCGATCGTTGAACCGGGTGGGATGTCGTTTCAGTCCCGGCAGATCGTGGATCCGAATCGCCGTTCAAGGGCATCGTTGTTCAATCCGTTTATTTTTGTGCCGAAGCTCGGCAATCATCCCTCGCTGAAAAGCCTGAAAGAGCAGGGGG
>JBDGPJ010000277.1:0-6415 GCA_042219695.1 bacterium | reverse complement strand
CCCCCACGGTCAAAAGGACCTGTTCCTGATCGGGATCGATTTGTTCTTCCACCCATTCCAATACGCGATCCCGGTCCCCCTCAAACTCAGTAATGTGCCCGTTTCTATGGGGTCCTATCGTGGAGGACAAAAACTCAAGGTCGATACCGGGTATTGGCTCTTCTCCCGCGGCGTACACGTCCATCACACAGAGACGATCGGCAATTGTTAGGGCTTTACCAAAATCCGAAGCAAGGTCACGGGTTCTCGTGTAGCGATGGGGTTGAAATATCACGAGTAATTCGCCGTCAAAATATTCATTCGCTGTTTCTAACGTGTTTTCTACTTCCGTCGGATGATGTGCGTAATCGTCATATACCGCAAAACCGTTGATTTCTCCCTTGTGTTCAAAACGCCTGTGAACTCCTTCAAAATTTTCAAGCCCTTCCTTCACAAGATCGAAGGCAATCCCCTGTTCGAAACCAATGGCCATCGCACCGAGTGCATTGAGTACGTTGTATTCTCCCGGCACGGGAAGTTGGACTTCTCCGAGCGGTCGATCGTCAATTTTAACCGTAAATTGGCTTCCGAAATCCGTCTTGCGAAGACCCGTGGCCTGCAACTGGTTACCGTCCTCGAAACCATACGTCTGAAAGGGTTTGTGTATTTCATCGGTCAAATCTGACAACCGGGGATCGTCCCCACAGATTGCCGTAAATCCATAAAATGGAACGGAGTTAATAAAATCAATATAGGCCTGTTCCATCTGTTCCATGGATTCGTAAAAATCCATGTGATCGTCTTCGATGTTTGTAACAACACTCATTACGGGATCTAACTTCAAAAACGAACCGTCCGATTCATCCGCTTCCACAACAATCATGTCATCGGTACCCAACCGTGCGCCAATACCCATGTTATGCATTCGCCCTCCAACCACCGTGGTTGGGTCATACCCCGCGGACTGCATAATGACCGATACCATGGCGGTCGTGGTTGTTTTCCCGTGTGTGCCGGCAACTGCTATCCCATCCTTGAGTTTCATTAATTCAGCCAACATCTCCGCCCGGGGAATCACCGGAATACTCTGGTCGTGTGCCTCCTGAAGCTCGGGGTTGTTTTCATCCACGGCGGAGGAATAAACGACGACGTCGGAGCCGTGTACGTTTTCTCCACGATGCTCGTACCATATTGTGGCTCCACGACGTTCCAGGTTTCGCGTACGTGCACTCTCCTTAATATCCGAACCGGTAATACGATAACCGAGCGTTAACAAAACCTCGGCAATACCACTCATGCCGACTCCGCCTATGCCGACAAAATGTATTGAACGTGTGCTACGAAAAATCACTGTATCGAACTCCTCGATATATTCATGATGAGACCTACCGCCGTCATGTTTATGACGAGCGCGGAACCGCCATAACTAATAAATGGCATGGAAACTCCGGTGGTGGGAATCAATCCCGAAACAACGGACAAGTTTAGCGCGGCTTGCATCGCTATAAGCGACGTCAGTCCGATTCCTATAAAGCGAAAAAACACATCCGACGTCTGTAAGCTGATCATAAATCCGCGTACGACTAAAAATCCCAATAAACCGATTAATAACAAAACACTAATAAAACCAAGTTCCTCAGCCATGATAGCTACAATTGTGTCGGTAAACGGTTCCGGAAGATATCCCAGTTTCCGAATACTTTCACCTAATCCCTGCCCCGTAAATCCACCGGCGGCAAGCGCTTTCATCGATTGAATCGTGTGATAACCCTTGTCGAGCGGATCTCCCCAGGGATTCATATAAGCAACAATACGGGCCCGTCGATACCCACTGGTAAAAATCACAAATGCACCAACAGGAACGGAAAGGGCCACCAAAAATAGAAGATAGTGGTACGGAAAACCCGCAAGAAATAACATGATCAAACCGAGTGTGAATACCTGAAAAGCCGTCCCAACATCCGGTTCCAGAGCTATAAGAATAGCCGGCAACAATGTAATAAACATCACCATGACGATGTGTTTAATCATAAATTTTTCCCGGAATTCCACTTTGGACAGGTACAATCCAGCCGTCATAATGACGGCTATTTTAGAAAGTTCACTGGGTTGCATCCCGATTATTCCCAAATCGAGCCAACGACGGGCCCCACCTGCCTCCCGACCAATAAACGGTATAAGAACCAGCGCAAGCAAAGCCACGGAACCAGCGTAAATTACAGGCGTAACCTGTTTCAGGGTGACGGGGGAGACCCACGCCGCCGCAAAGCACCCAACCATTCCAATCAGGCTCCAGACAAGTTGCTTCTGAAAAAAGTAGGGCGTCGAATCCATCATGCGGTAAGCCGGTATTGCACTGGAACTAAAAATCATCACCAGTCCCAGAACAATCAGGCCCAACATGGATAGAAACAACCCCCAATCCACTTCAAATAACCGATCTGTGCTCAATGGCGTGTGGCCTCCCGCACCCATTCCTTAAACGATTCGCCCCTGCGCTTGTAATTTTCAAACTCATCAAAACTGGTCGCTCCTGGTGACAGTACGATTGTTTCATCGGAGCAAGCGTTGTTAACCAACGTTTTTACGGCCGATTCCCAATCCGATTTCACCTGAACCGCCATGTTACGATCAACGACAAGCTCTTCACACCGCTCGACCAATGCCTCGTCACCACAAAGTACAATCTCCCGTACTTGTTTTTCGGATAAGCAATCGAACAATTGAGTATATTCAGCGTCCTTGTCTCCCCCGCCAATTACGATCCTTATTGGTTGATCGATGGTCTTCAGGAGATTGATAACAGCGTGAGGATTGGTGGCTTTGGAATCATTGATCACGGCAAAATCCGCGCCGGGTGGAGTAATATCCTCCACCCGGTGCGGCAGCGCCGTGAATTGTTCAATCCCCTGCTTGATTCCATTCCAATCAAGCCGATCATTAATAAGCGCAATACTTGCAAGGATATTTTCCGGGAATCGTTGTAACACCGACGGAATGTTTTTGCGCGGAAAATGATGCTCATTCATTCGTAACCCATTGTCCCAGGATAGTTCAACAGTTAATCCCCGAACCTGGTCACGGGTAAAAGTGACGCGTTGTGGTTCCGACACCATCAAATTTCTCATGTACTCCTTGTTCAGAGCCCCCACGGGAAACACCACTCGTCCACTACCTTTCGTTCGTTCAAGTAACTCCCCCTTAATTCGGTGGTATTGACGGACATTTTCGTGACGATCCTGATGATCGTCCCCCAGATTGGTCAGCAGGGTCCGGTCCGAGTGAAACCGGTTCATCGTTTGTATTTGAAAACTACTGACCTCCACCACATACCCGGATGAATCTTCGGATTCCATTACCGCATCGAGAAAAGGCCGTCCCCGATTACCACAAACTTCAACAGTGGTATCGAGTGATTGTTCAAGCAACGTTCCAATCAATTCCGTACAGGTGCTTTTCCCGTTCGTACCGGTAATTGCGTAAAGAAACCCCGCATCCATTAGCCGGTAGGCCAGTTCGATTTCACCAATTACGGGGATATCCCTGGATTCGAGCTTACGAAACAGATCACGTTCGACCGGCACTCCGGGACTCACAACCAATCGATCCACCTCAAATATTTCCTTACTGTGTCCGCGATAGGGTCCCTCCACATCTCCGATGTCTTCGCCAACGGGCAATTCGGCAACCTCATCATCAAATGCAACGAGACTATTCACGCGCCCCCTCAGGTGTTTAAGTACGGACCGGCCCGTTCGACCAAGCCCGTACACTCCAACTCTTTCTTCGGCCAAACGTTCACGAAATGACCCGGTGTCTTTTGACATTTGACTCACGGCCATTAGTACCTCTCCCGAAAATACTTCATCGTAACTTCAACGTACTCAGGGCAAAAAGCGCCAGAATAATCCCAACAATCCAGAACCGAATCGTTATTTTGCATTCGTTCAAGCCTTTCAATTCAAAGTGATGATGTAGAGGCGCCATTTCAAACAGGCGTTCTCCCGTAAATTTATATGACGCAACCTGCAAAATGACGGATAGTGCCTCGACTACAAAGATTCCTCCGACTATAACCAGCAATAGTTCCTGTTTAATGATCACGGCAATTGTTCCAATTGCCCCACCCAGTGGCAGGGATCCTGCATCCCCCATGAAAATCTGGGCGGGGAACGCGTTGAACCATAGAAACCCCAGTCCAGCGCCGATCATAGCTGCAACAAAGGTCGTTAGTTCACTCGCACCCTTAATATTGGGGATTTGCAAATATTCACTGAACACGTAATGACCGCTTATGTATGCCATGGCGCCATAAGCTACGGCGGAAAACACGAGACAACCAATGGCTAATCCATCGATTCCATCCGTCAAATTAACGGCGTTCGAACTTCCCATAATGACCAGCGCAACGAACGGAATATACATAAACCCCAGCGGGAAAACGATTGATTTAAAAAACGGGAAAAACAGGTGCTGAGACAATCCATATCGGAATTCCTCACCGATCCAGAGCAACCGAATGGGTAGATGCTCCTGAGTCAGCCATATTCCCAGCAGTACTCCAATAATGGCCTGTACGATGAATTTTGTTCGCGCTTTTAACCCTCCCGGTTCTTCACGGGTCATTTGAAGCCAGTCGTCGAGTGCCCCCAGAATACCGAGGCTGACCAGGACAAACAGAGTCATCAAGACGAAACGGTTGCTCAAATTAGCCCACAGGAGTGTCGTGAAGACAATGGAAACAACGATCAACACCCCTCCCATAGTCGGTGTACCCTGCTTATTACTCTGGAAATCTAAATCTTCCCGGGGGAGTCTCTGGGATATACTCCACTCCCTGAATCTCGGAATAAAAAACCAACCAAGTGTCCAGCAAGTAACGAGACTCGTAATGGCGGCATACGCGGTTCGAAAAGTAATATACCGAAAGACTCTCATGAAGGAGAGCCAGCTCTCCGGGCTGTAAAAATGTTCGTACAGAGCGTACATCATGGGTTATTCAACCACTGATCAATCAAGCGATGAAGTCCAATACTATGTGAGGCCTTCACCAATACGGTTTCGTATTGTTGCCAGTCCAACTCCTCAACGTCTTCGACGTTGTCGTAAATTCCAATCCGGTCCTCGTTGTCGATCCCCTCAAGCACGGCTTCACCGTAATCCCCACAATAGACAACATCCGTATCCGGTAAATCATTAAGTTTTTCCCCGACACGTTTGTGCCATTTTTCGGCGTTTTTTCCCAGTTCTTTCATGTCTCCTAATACAGCCAGACGAGGGCCTTCCATGTCTTGTAGACGGCTTAACGCCTGTACCATGGAATCCGGGTTTGCATTGTAACTCCCGTCAATGATCGTGGTGCTTTCAACTTGTACGGTACGTCCACGTCCCTCTACGGTTGAAAACTCGGAAAGACCCCTGCGAACTTCAACGGCGGATACTCCCAGGGCTTCACCAACGGACGCAGCAATTACGGCGTCTTTCCGTAACACTTCTCGGTCAAACAAACCCGTTATGATGTCTCTTATCGATTGAATTCCTTTCGCGTCGAACGAATCATCCGGTCGTACAATCCTCGGCTTCGTTGGAGATGACTCCGTTAACGTGTGGCGGTGTTCCACCCACCCGGGGATAACCGAAATCCCGTCCTCGGGTAGCATTTGAATGAGTTTGGCCTTTTCACGGGCCAGGTTTTCCACGGTACCGAGTTTCTCGAGATGAGCCGGCCCAATGTGTGTTATAACCGTCATATGAGGCTGTAACCAGCTTGCCAGTTGTTCCATTTCGCCGGGCTTGTTAATTCCTACTTCGGCAACAAGAACCTCACGGTAACCCTCGTTTAAAATCGTGAGTGGCAACCCAATATGGTTGTTATAATTCCCCTGGGTCTTCCCTACCTCGTATTTCCTGCCAAGAACACTGGAAATCATTTCTTTTACGGTTGTTTTCCCACAGCTACCGGTGATCCCTACCACGTATCCACGGATGTATTTCGCCCTGTAAATGCTGGAGAGGTCCTGTAACGTCCGCTCGGAGGATTTGGTTACAAACTGAGGACAATTTACATCCTGCTTTTCCTCGACGATAGCGGCAATCGCTCCGTGTTCTACGGCGTCTTCTAAGAATTGCTGGCCGTGCGTGTGCTGCCCCGACAATCCCACAAACAGGCTTCCCTCCTCACAGTCCTTACTATCGATTTGCACTGAATGTACCTCGCGGGGAGGGGAACCCACCCAGGTACCGTCAAGAAAACTTGTTAGAGAAGCAAGGGGAATCCTCCGTTCCGTGGACTCACGGTAAAGCGACGTGATTTTCACAGCATTACTCAAGGGATTCCAGTACCTCCTGAGCGACGGACCGGTCTTCGAAAGGAATAACCCGGTCCCCTATGACTTGCTCGGTTTCGTGCCCTTTTCCTATGATTAAAACGAGGTCA
>JBDGPJ010000276.1:3967-5625 GCA_042219695.1 bacterium | reverse complement strand
ACAAATCAAGGAAGCGGCACGTCTGATTGAGGACGCCAATAAACCGGTTATTTACTGCGGGGGGGGAATTGTAGCTGCGGAGGCTTCCGAAGAACTTCGTGAACTGGCCGACGAGTGTGACATTCCCGTAACAACCACGGTAATGGGTCTTGGTGTCTACCCGGAACACAAGGACAAATCTCTTATGATGCTGGGAATGCACGGCACCGAGTACGCCAATCTCGCCGTTGCCCAGTGTGATCTTTTGATTGCCCTGGGGGTACGATTCGATGACCGGGTGACCGGTAAGGTCGACGAATTTGCCAAGCACGCCGACATTATTCACGTCGATATCGATCCGTCGGAAATTAATAAAAATAAAATCGTCGACGTTCCCATTGTTAGCGACGTGAAGTACGCACTGGAGGAGCTCAATCGTGTCGTCGATCCGGACGAATGTGAATACGATGATTGGCACGAACAAATCCAGGATTGGAAAGAAGAACGGCCCCTGCGTTACAAGGAAAAAGGCGAGGACGTCATCATGCCTCAGTACGTCTGTGAAAAACTCAACGACGTTACCCCGGAAAAAACCATCCTGACCGTTGGAGTAGGTCAGCATCAGATGTTTGCCGCCCAGCACTACAAGTTTTCCGAACCACGCACCTGGCTGAGTAGTTCCGGGCTGGGAGCCATGGGATTTGGATATCCAGCCGCTCTTGGTGCCAAGGTGGCCAAACCAGATCATGAAGTCATCGATATCGACGGGGACGGTTCTTTTCTGATGAACGAACAGGAACTGGCTTGTGCTGCTCAACATGACATCGGAGCCAAGGCCATTATCCTAAATAACTATCACCTCGGCATGGTGGTTCAGTGGGAAGACCGATTTTACGGCGGAAACCGCGGGGATACTTATATAGGTGAACCCGAAGTGGACTTTATCAAAATCTGTGAAGGACACGGCGTGGACGCCGATCGTGTACACAAAAAGAAAAATCTTGAGAACGCCCTTGAAACGCTCATCGAACACGATGGCCCCTATGTACTGGAAGTGATCGTACCTTACGAGGAACACGTTCTACCGATGATTCCGTCCGGCGGAACCATCGATGACATGATCACACCTGATTTTTAGGCTCTAATCCCTCTTTTTAACTGTAATTACAAATTAAGGGGATTTCTGTCCCCCCCGCCCAGTTTAAGTTGACACCAATAACCGACTTATTATATATTGGTATCAATGTTGTTTTGAAACCTCAAAACAACCTAAAAAATCACACCAATTAATGTGGAATCATTAAACGGAGGTTTCATTACATGAAAACACCACTTCGAACCACTGTTTCCCTTCTTATCTGCATCGTTTTTGTTGCCAGTATTACGGGATGTGTCCGTCGTAAAGCCGTGAAAAAAAAGACGCAACAGGCTATAAACAAACTTGAAGACGGAATGACCAAGAAGGAAGTTATCAGTATCATGAAACAACGAAAATTAAACCAGCAGAAAACTTCGGGCGACCGGGATGGACGACCGAGTACCGGGCAATCGGGTCGATCAACCATGCCTCTCGGGCCGGTAAAAACCAAAAAGTTTACCGATTTTAAGGAGAACACGTACGAGAAAGTTTATTTCAACAAAGCTCCAAAGAAAAATGATCCGGAATCTTACGAAAAGCT
>JBDGPJ010000276.1:0-3957 GCA_042219695.1 bacterium | reverse complement strand
CGGACAAGCAACAAATTCTTGACGAATGGGAGAAAAAGCAGGGCTACAAATCCAAAATACAGGATCTCAAAAACAAGGCAAGATCGTATACTACCTCTTCCTCGTTTAAAGAATACGGGCCCCACGGGTTCGGATACGAGTACATACCAATCTCCCCACAAAAATACGAACTCTATTTTACGGGAACTTCTCAATGGACCCCGGTGGATATACGCCGGCATCTGATTTATTACTGCGCGTTTTTTAGCAACAAAAAAGGCTACGATAAATTTTCCATAGAAAACGCCAAAACCATCAAATTAACCCGCACAAAATTAGTCCCCAATATGACCAAGGGGGAAATTATTTCTGAATACGAAAATAAAAAGGGGAAGGCCAGTGACGTAGGCTTTATGGAAGGATTGGCGGCTACTGCCAAAGCCGTTTCCGCCGTGGAAGGAGGATTGGATGAGGCGGGCGATCAAAAGAAGCTGGGTGAGGCACTCGATACATTCGATAAATCGGATGAAGTAGCCAAAGCCAAACGAAAGGTCATGCAACAGGAAGTGGACATGAACAAAGTTAAGAAGAAACATTTCATCGCACGAGTACGACTGTTCCTCGGCGAAAAAAAGCAGTCAAATGATGTTAATTTCGTAGGAAATGCCCCGTTCATTCTGAAGGACCTCGGTCAACCGTTCCTGGGCATTAAAACCAAGCCGATTCACGGTGCCTCGGGACCCGTCATCTCCGCGATCGCGACCAATTCGCCGGCCAGTGAATCCGACCTCCAACACGGAGATGTCATCTTATCCATCAACGGTAAGAAAATTGAATCCGAAGACGACTATCACAAAATCGTTAACAACCAGCCTCTTGAGGGGACCATGAAATTCACCGTAGACCGAATGAATGAAAAGAAAACCATTAACGTTCCCATTCAATACCGAATGAAGCCACAGTAACAGCTTTCGCAGGTTCAGTTTATCGAAGATAGGTTACACACGGCCATAATTCCTACTCATCACTCGTTTCACCCCGAAAGGCTCTGTCTACGTACACCTGTTTGTCTGCTGACTTTAAATCTCAAGGTTAAAAGTAAAACATTACATCCGGTCTCCCCTTCAACGGGTAATTATTTATCCCGGTTTATGTGCGACAGAATTCACTCGAGCAGAATCCGACTGTAAATAGACGTATATGTCCGTAAAAACGGCCATTACTACCTGGGTTAGCCAAGCCGGCGAGCCAGAGAGAAGGAGTAATTCAAAATTCACCTGTAAAATTAGACTTCGTTTTACGACCGAGTGATTTGTATACAAATCTGGAGGCCGTTTAGGGGACGACGAATAATACATGGAAGAAAAACTATCATGAGTTGTTCAGGTTAGCAGGTAAGAACTCGACATATCTTGAATCCCGATTTTAAACCAATAACTATAAATAACACTCTTCCAACAATTGAACAATTGTACAATTAATAATATGTAAATATTATGAAATTTTAATATTATTGGAGCTGGATCATGACATTTAGACTTCTCCCTTCAAATCAACCTCCCCATTCTCTCTTAGGAAGCTGGCCTCCAAAATTTTTTTGAACAAAGCAAAGGAATGCAAACATCTGAACATTCACTTTCATTTCTTTCGATGATGGCCTGAAAACTGAAAAAGGATCTAAATTGATTTCAGTTTCACTGAGAAAGTTCAGGTTCGACTTACTCTACGTCTAACACGTGAAGAAAATTCGTAACACCGGGCTCCGTAATCGGCAGTCCCGTAATTAGTACAATCTGATCCCCGGTATCGGCAACTTCGGATTCCTGGGCCAGACGAACAGCTTCATCCATCAGTCGATCAGTATTCGTAATCTTTTTTAATTTAATAGGTGTAACATTCCTATAAATGGCCGTTTTTTGGCGGGTTTTTTTATTAAACGACGGTACAAGCACCGGGCACCCCGGGTAAGTGTTCGACATAAACCGGGCCGTGGATCCGGAGGCCGTGGGGGCCACAATGGCACTGGCTTCAACTTCTCGGGCCACTTTAGCGGCCGCATTACTCATTGCCACCGCCATTTTACGTTCATCACAATCCATTTCCGTCCCTTCGGCCGTCATCGTGTCGTAAAAATCGTCCTCAGTGTCCCGGATGATCTGTTTCATTGTGGTGGCCGCTTCCACGGGAAATTCTCCAACCGCGGTTTCCCCCGAAAGCATTAGCACGTCGGATCCATCCAGGATCGCATTGGCCACGTCCGATACTTCCGCCCGGGTCGGCGTGGGATGTTCAATCATGGATTCCAGCATCTGGGTGGCTGTAACCACAAATTTTCCTCGACTATTTGCCTTTTCTATCATCATTTTTTGCTGGAACGGAACTCGTTCCGAACCGATTTCAGCACCGAGATCTCCACGCGCCACCATGATCCCCTCGACCTGATCGATGATCCCATCCAGGTTGTCCAACGCAATGCGAGATTCAATTTTTGCTACAAGGTCAATGGCCTCTCCCGTGTTATTAATGATCCCCCGTGCGGGTTCGACGTCCTCGGCTCGTCTAACAAAAGACAACGCAACAAGATCAAAATCTTCCTCGACAATCATTTCCAGCTGTTCACGATCCTTTTCGGTTAAAGCGGGAACAGTTAATTCGGTCGTGGGGATATTTACACCCTTCCGACTCCAAATATTTCCGCCAATATTCACGTGAGCCTCAAGGTGATTCTTTTTCTCGGTTTCCACCGTCAACTTGATCTGACCGTCGTTGAGAAACACGGTATCCCCCGTTTTAAGATCATCCGTGATGTGTTTGTAATCAATGGGGAGTACAGGATTACTACCGGAGTAATCGGGGAGTTCCTCCTCGTAAGCAAGAATTACATCACTCCCCTCAGCCAGGTAAAGGGGATCATCCGATAGTTTCCCGAGGCGTATCTTCGGTCCCTGTAAATCAGCAAGACAGGCAACGGTCCGGTTTTGATTTCTTGCACATTCACGGATCATGGAAAGGATTTCAAGATGCTGGTCAATTTCACCGTGACTAAAATTAAAACGAAATCCATCCACTCCCTGATTAATGAGCTCACAGACCGTGTCATGATCGTGAGTGGAGGGACCCACCGTAATAAGAATTTTCGTGGTTCGGAAAGAATCACTCATCGGACATCAGGCGTACTTGTCGGCAACAACAGCGGCACAATAAGCCTCGGGTTTGGTACGGACTTCGTAACCGTGTCCCCGGATCATGCCTACAATTTCCGTAATCATTTCATGCGTCGGGCCATTTTCACCAATATCCACGTGAATTTCCACGTCAAAATCAAATGAATCCGGTAACGACTGTAACCGCCCCTCGAGGTGTTGACTTAGATCACTGGCTAGATCCAGGCTGTGGCTGGCTTCCGCATAAATTCGCTGGCGAAGATTTGAATACAAATCATTTTCGAATTGCTGCCAGAAATAACGTCCCCCCCGCCCCATACGCCGGACGGCCACCACACTGACAAAGGAAGCATGTCCATGTAACTGAGTGGAATCCGTACCGACAGTTATTTGGTAAGCTTGATGGGGTTCTTGATTGACGTAGGACACTATTTCATTAAGTACTTCGGAGCCTTCACAGTCTCCAACCGTGGGATTGTGAAATAATCCATCCATGATTAGCAACTCGTTCCCTAAAGTCCGGTATCTATCTCAAAATCTCTATCCACTCGTGTATTTTTAGTTGGACCACTCATATCAAATTTAATAGGACAAACTCAAATCTTACTCAATAAAATAATTGCTCAAATTGTACAACAGCTAAGCTTTTTCGGATTTAATTTTACGTCCGCTCCGCCAAAAAACATTAGACAACCCGTGAAATCATTTTCCCCGATTAGGGGGTAAACCCCGTGTTCGTGGAAAACGATGTGAAACAGAGGGGACCGTGTTTCGATGTCAGCCGGTACCGACCGGAGCGATGAGCTTGTTTTAT
>JBDGPJ010000275.1:461-9303 GCA_042219695.1 bacterium | reverse complement strand
GTTTTTTCTTCGGGGCGTTTTTCTTTCTTAGACTGATTGATTCATGCGGATTTCAATTGTCATGAATCCTTCTTTCCCACGAGACAGCCGTCAAACTTGAATGTACTTATAAATCAAAGTTGTAATACCATTCACTGAATTCACATAGTGTAATTGTTAATCTTAATTTCTCACCGTGTGCCGGCTTGGCTACCCCCACTAACAATTGTACGTTTCCGTGCGATTGACGGCTGTGCTAAGAACGGTCTATTGACTGACCATTCTACTGTTATGAGTAGGCCAGGTCAGGCCGTTTTGTCACTTCGCGGATACGTTGGGAGCCTATTTTAAAAAGTAGATGAAGTTACAATCACACTAAACAACCCCCGCTAAGCAAAGTTGTATCCTCTCAACAAAGAATTTTTTATCCTCTCAAAGAAACAATCCACTACGGGCTAATCGTGGATGAATCTCGTGGTATATCCAGTCCGGGCAAGAGAATGAAAAAAATAGCGACTTCCGAAAATGAAACGATGGAAAGATGTAACAGGAAGTAGGTTCATGTAGGGGTTGGAATGAGGATGATGTTACCAGCCTTAGTTCGTGGAAACTAAAACTTATTACTTCAGTAAAAAAACCATCTTCCAAACGAATCTCTCTTCTTGAACGATAGTAGTTGGGTCACCAAACCTTGGACAGGAAAAATTCCGCAAAGGTTCGTGTGTCTTCCGATCGTGGGTTCGTGTTGTTAAAGTGAAATAGTCCGAATGATGTGTGAAAATTTTGTTTCCAAGTATTATTTGCCCCTGTGGGACAGCCGTCAGCTCGGCCCTTTATAATAAAAAGTGCCGCACGGCTGGACTAACCCGCTGGAATTGGCCGGTTTTACGACCATTAACGGCTGTCCTACGGATCGTGACATTCCGGCAGTTATGCTGTTGTAAATTTAAGGGATAGCCTACCCGTGGAGTGATATTATGAATGACCGGCGGATCCTTTTGTTGTTGGCATGCCTTGTACTCATCCTACCCGCCTGTGCCTCCCACGATGTACCTCCTATACATGAATCACTTGAAGTTGATTGGAATTCCGGGCAATCCTGGGACGTTACCGTGCAGTTTTGGCCCGAGCGATTGCGTAACCCGTACGTTGAATCCGACACTTCATTACAAAAATCCTGGCATTATACCGTGCAAAGAGTACCCGAACCGTCGCAGTCCGGTCAAATTCACGTAACATCTTCGGATCAAGCGATCATGTTGTCCGTAACGGATCGCTATAACGTTACCAGGGTGCGTAAATTGATAGAAAAAATAAAAGGGAACTACTGGAAAACGAGTGTGTTGCGTAGTGGGGAAGTGAATGGTGCAACGTTCTTTTATCGATCCGTGTCAAATCACCTACCTATGATATGGTACCATCCGGGTATGAGCTTACCCGGTATCGACGGTCGATGGGTTCAGAATACGAAACGATCCCTCAATTACGGGGGAAGGGTCGTTCAAGTACACAAAAGGGAAAAAACAGCGGACGGTACCGTCCGTAAAATTGTCGTAAAACATCCCCGGACGTCCACTCGAGTGGAGTTTTTATGGGAATCCGGCCAACCCTGGTGGAGTCATGCCGTGTGGAGTCGACGCCATCGCGTGATAGCCGTTGCTGACGGGCCGGGTTAGAATGTGTGGTTTTGCGGCAAATAATGCATGATCGTTCCAAAATCATTCGGTCCACTGGTTAACATCACGGGAGTGTTTTTATGAATCGTCAGTTTCGTAAATGTTGTTTAATCGTCCTGATTCTGGTTCTGAGTTTTCCGACCACGGTGTACGGTATGGGTTTTTCGTCGGAATCACCGGCTTCCTATACTCGCTTGACCGTGATTCACATCAATGACATTCAGGGACATTTTACACCGTCCAAAGCTACCTGGTTGGACACTCGTCCGGCCCCGCCGGTGGGAGGAATGGCCAGTTTTGCTACCTACCTTGAGCGCGAACGGAACGAAGCCATTCATCAAAACCGTAAGTTACTTGTACTGGACGCGGGCGACTGGTTCACCGGTACACCGGAGTCCGACCTGACGGAAGGGAAAGCCATGATAGAGGCGTTAAACCAGGTGGAAATTGATTTTACGACGATCGGGAACCACGAATTTGACGTGGGAGTTCCAACTCTTATAAAGAGGGTGGGGAACCTCGAACATCCGGTCCTGGCCGGTAATATTCGTCACCGGTACGATTCGACTCCGTTTCCCGGAACCAGTGACACGGCTATTGTACAAAAGGGATCCGTGAAGGTGGGAATTTTTGGGTTAATAACCGATAAAATGGATGAATTAACCACGTCGGAAAGCGTGAAGGGAGCCGTTTTTCTCGATCATGAAAAACGGGCACGCCAACTTGTAACATCACTGAAAAACAACGGGGCTCAGTTTATTATTGGTCTCACCCACCTCGGACTCAAGTCGGACAAAAAACTGGCTCGTGAAGTCGATGGAATTGATCTCATCGTGGGGGGACACACTCATACGAGAGTGGAACCCCCAAAACAAGTGAACGGGACCGTAATTACTCAGGCGGGCGATAATCTGACGGCGGTGGGGCGCCTGGATCTCGATTTACATTCCGAATCCGGTCGGCTTATGCGGTATCGTGGTGGTTTAATTACGCTTTATCACGACCGATATCCACCGGATAAAGACGTCAAACAAACGCTCCAACCCTACGTGGATCGAGTTAATGAAAAGTTGGGGGACGTTATCGGAAAAACCACCGCTCGAATTGAAAAATCTTCCACGAAAAGCTCCCCGCTGGGGAATCTGATCACCGATGCCATGCGTGAGAAGTCGGGGGCCCAACTTGCCTTTCAGAACCCGTATGGAATTCGGGCGGAACTACCGAAAGGTCCCATTCAATTACGCAAGTTGTACGAGGTGCTCCCGTTTGGTAATGAACTCGTAAAAATGGAACTTACCGGTAAACAACTCCGGAAGCTCTTCGAACAAAGCGCCAGCCTGGAAAAAGGATTGTTGCAGTTCAGCGGAGGAACCGTGAAAATGGATACGTCGGCTACCGTCGGCAACCGGGTTCAGTCCATCCGAGTACAAAATAACCCCCTGAACAAGGATGAAACATATACTATCGTAACCAATAGCTTCTTGGCCGGTGGGGGGGATAAGTTTACTGTCTTTAAACATGGCGCCAACAAGCGTACCATGTCGGGCGTTACCATTCGTAAGGCTCTGGCGGAGTGGTTTCGGAATAACAGCTCGGTGGAGCCCCCGGTAGAACGTCGATATAAGGTGATACCGTCCGCGGTGAACCAAAAACAATAAATCAAATTATTTAGAGGCGATCCATTATGTCAGGTATGTTCGTTGTGCAGGCACAATCGGAAACGTCCCTCGATAAGGATCAGGTTCCCGATCGGAAAGACGAAATTCGGGAAGCGATTGATTCCGTTGGAGAGTTCCAAAAGATCAATGTCATGTTCCAGGAAGAAAAAGGAGTCGAGTCGAGGGGGTATTTTCTGAAATCGGATCGTACGACCCTGGCATCCGAACCCGGGAACTCAAAATACATCGGCATCGTTTTGCTCGATCCCGAGTCGCACGAAATTGTCTCCGAAAAATTTATTTCAAATCCTGCCCTCAAAGTTAACAAAGGACGGACGGGATTGGCATTTAGCGTGTTACAAAAAAACGGGGTCGATGAGGTTCTGTTGACGGAGGACCCGGATAAGGGGCAACAAACTGCTCTCGAAGAAGTCGGGCTCGATTACGACGTGGTTAAAGCCACGACCGTGGAAGAAATTACCGAGGAATTAACGTAATTATTGATTCGTAACATTCATCCATTTACGGAGGTCAGATGATCATGTCGGAATTGGAAAATGATTGGGCACTAATACTGGGAAGTTCGAGTGGTTTTGGAGAAGCCACCGCCCGGAAGCTTGCGTCCGAGGGAATGAATATTGCCGGTATTCATTTCGATCGTAAATCCGATATGCCGAGAATTGAGGAATTAATTTCCGACCTGGAATCGGAAGGAGCCGAAGTGTGTTACCTGAATAAAAATGCGGCCAGCGAAAAGACACGCGATAAAATGATCGGTGAATTGCAGGAACGGATCGGTGCCGACGAACAACTCAGGGTAATGATGCATTCGTTGGCGTTTGGAACCCTGAAACGGTACGTAAATGCCGAGGAAGACGAGGACACGATCACGGAAAAGCAGATGGATATGACCCTGAACGTAATGGCCCATACTCTCGTGTACTGGACCCAGGATCTGACGGATGAGGATTTGCTGGAAGAAGGGAGCCGAATATTTGCCATGACGTCGGCCGGTGGACACACTGCCTGGCCGTATTACGGGGCAGTATCGGCGGCGAAAGCATCCCTCGAAGCTCATATCCGACAGCTTGCCGTGGAACTTGGCGACGAAGGTGTATGTGTCAATGCCATTCAGGCCGGTGTTACGGATACCCCTGCCCTCCGGAAAATCCCCGGGTCAGATTCGATGTTGAGTCACGCCAAGGAGGTCAATCCCTCCGGTCGACTTACCCAGCCGGAGGACGTGGCTGACGCCATTGCTTTGTTAAGCCGGGAAGGCTCCCATTTCGTTACCGGGAATATTATTCGCTGTGACGGGGGAGAAGACATCGCCAGTTGAAAAGGCCTCGGGGTAGGGGATAGTTAATACTTGACAGTAGTTCGCTGATCGTTGTCAGTAAGTGGTTGAAACTGTTTTGTTAATTGGGATAAGTTGAGAGAAATAGCTGATGGTTCGTTGCTGATAGTTATCGATTTGTAGTAAAAATTTACAATCAATAGCTAAACAGCTAATAGCCAGTAGCCAACGGCCAATCAGCTAATCAACCAACCAGCTGATCAGCCAACTTCGTCCTCCGATTCAAGCTCCATGGTACTAACAATACGATTGCGTCCCGTTTGTTTCGCTTCGTAGAGGGCCAACTCAGCCTGTTTGTACAGTTCTTCCCGGTTGTCACCGTCTTCCGGGTAACCCGCCAGTCCACCACTTACGGTGATTTTAACCGGGTGGTCGTCCACGGTGTGAAGCGGGGCGTCCAGTAACTGCTGTAACCGGGAAGAAGCCACGCTTCCGTTTTCAATGGACGTGTGTGGAAAAATGATGCCAAATTGATCATTGCGGAAACGGCATGCAATATCGATGGCACGAAACGAATTCTTTATGACCCGGCCCAACTCCCGGAGGATTTCATTACCCACGTTTTCACCAAATTTTTCATTAATCTCTCCGAAGTTGTCGATGTCCACGAGTAGTAATGAATGCGGAACGTCGTACCGTTTTCCGCGGGATATTTCTTGTTGGAGCCGTTTTTTAAAGTACTCCTCCGTTTTCAATCCGGACAGGTTATCCCGAATAACTTCTTCCTGAGCCTGAGTGGTTAGCTGTATTGTTTTCATGGCAATAGATCCCACTACACTGAGAGCATTCAGGTTAAACCGGTCCGTTTCGGTTAATTCGTCCCGGCCGCTAACAGAATTGTAAACGAGGATCATGCCTAAAATTTGATCGTCTACCATAAGTCCAACGTGAACGTTAACCATCCCCGTTTCTTCTCCTTCGCTAAAGAAGATACGTTTGTCGAGTAACCCGGTATCCATCAGGTAGCTTCTTGATAACAGGGCTCGTTCGGGGTGTTCGTCACTATCAAATCCTGTTGATTCACGAAGTTCAAAGTCGGTTCCCGAGGGGGCGTAATATCCTATTTCCGAGCCGGGGAGTACGTTATCCACAATGGATAAAAGCTCTTCGATCAGGGGAGCGGAATCATCTTCCTCGTGGATGAGAGTATTGATCCGAAGCAATCGTTCACTCATCCGTGAACGCCCCTGGTGAAAATGGAAGTGACCGCCGAGCCGTAGGAGTTCAGTAAGAGAATCCACCTGATCCTTGAGAGTGGTCGGTAGGGGACTGGACCCTTCCACGGCTCCGTACCAGTTGGAATCATCTTTGAAGTGAAGAATAAAATTATCGCTATCGAGAACTCCGGTTTTATTGTTTGGGAACGTTTCAATTGATTGAGTGGCAGGAGTTGAAACGTCTCCTTTTAGCACGGTACAAGTAACTTCGGTTGGTTGGCCCATGCCCAGGTCATCAAGAGGATCCGGTTGGTAAAGAACGAGTGGATCATTCGTGAAATTATCACGGAGCCAGTCCTCGATCTCCCCGTATAATGCGGGGAGGTCATCCACGTAATGGAGTAGTTTTTTCCAGAGTTTTGAATCGATGGCTTTCACGATGTCAGTAACCTCCGGTACAAATTGCAAACCCCGTTTTCCGACGATACGAGTACCACGATCAATGGTATTCAGTCAACGAACTGTCCCCGGTACACAGCTGTACAGTGCTCAGCTTTCAGCGTTCAGCCTGAAACGACCCTTGATAACAGTTGAGTTTTAGCCGCTGTAATATACTGAATGCTGATTGCTGACAACTGAACGCACCTTCATACCCTCAACAGTAACCGTTGAACGATTTAACATAGAGGCTGGGGTTCCCGTATGATAAGTTAGTGAGACAAAGTTATTACAGGAGACCCTGGATTGTTACCAATAATTGTGTTTAATGTATCCCGTCCATAAAAAATAGTCCAGCAATTAAGGAGAAATCAATTATGTTTTTTTGGGGAAATGATGAAGAACAATCCGAAGCGGAAAATAACGAAGAGTCCGAGAAATTATTTGATGCGCTGGAAAATTTTCGCCGGGACGTCAAAAGTATCTGGCCCGGTACCGGAGTTAGCGAAGATGAAATCGACGACCTCGAAGCCGCCCTGCTTCAAAGCGACGTATCACTGGATACAGTGGACAAAATACTGGAGCCCATCCGGGACAATCCGGATATTTCCCAGGGGAGTGAATATTTGCGGAAGACGATTGAGGGCCTCCTGACCCAGGCCGGCGACCTGGAACTTCAACGTGCTTCCGCCGGGCCTACAGTATATTTTTTCATCGGTGTGAACGGTAGCGGTAAGACTACGTCCATAGCCAAATTAACCCATCAGATTCCCGATTCCTCGTCCGTCTTGTTTGCGGCGGCGGATACCTTTCGAGCGGCGGCAATCGAGCAGTTGCAGGATTGGGCAACACGGCTTGACGTGGAAGTCATAGCCCATGAAAAGGGCGGTGATCCATCCGCCGTGATTTACGATGCACTTGAGGCCGCCCGGAATCGGGATTACGATTACGTGATGGTCGACACGGCCGGTCGGCTCCATACTCGTGATGATTTAATGGAACAGCTGGAAAAAATGTACCGGGTCGCCGAGGAGCAAATCCCCGGCTCCCCTCACGAATCATTGCTTGTCCTGGACGCTTCAACCGGTCAAAATGGACTCAAGCAGGTCGAAACATTTGCACGTGAACTGCCGGTTACGGGCATGGTACTTACCAAGATGGACAGTACGGCGCGTGGAGGTATTGTTTTAACCGTGGTTGATGAGCTTGGTATACCGGTGAAACTGGTGGGAACCGGTGAAAGCCTGGATGACTTGGTTCCTTTTCAGCCGGAGGTGTTCTCCCGGGCCCTCCTCGGTGAGTCCGTACCGGGGTAACCGTAATGATTTATTTGAGTAATGGGACGAAAGTAAATGTGGTGAAGTCCGGAGTGGATCCAGTGATATGAATTGGTTCCGTATTGGGAGACGATATTAATGTCCGGGGAAAACGTCCCTCTTCGCTTACTTACCAAATTCAAAACGTACCAATTGTTGGGATCCCTGCTTTTGAGCGCAACCCTATTATTCGGTTTGGGGGGGTGTGGAACGGAATCGAAACGCGAACGGGCCCTTCGTCTTGCCAAACAACTTTCAAACACCGGAGACTTGTCTGATACTGAGGTCGTTAAAAATTTAAAAGCATCCAATGAGTTACTGAAAAAACTGGCTTCCATCAAGCTTGAGGCCTCCACTCGCCAGGCTTACGTACTTGAAAAATTAGTCCTTCGATACGAGGAAATGAACATGCTGAAAAAGGCTGCCCGGTACGCGGATCAATGGGTACAACTCCAGCCGGGTGACGCTCGGGCTCACCTGATTCGTGGTCGCATTTACAGTAAAATGGCCAACCTCGACAAGCACTACGCTCGCATGGCTGAACGAGCTTTTCAAAAAGCATTGAGCTTTAAACCGGATCTCCTTGAAGCTAAATTTGGGTTGGGAACGTTATACGCATTTCGTCTTGATAATGTCTCTAAAGGCCGGGAATTCCTCGAGGAGGTGGCACTTCACACAAGAGTTCGTGCCAAGCACATCGAGGTTATCAAAGAGGCACGGTTTGCCCTGGGGAAACTCGAGTATGAGCAGGGGAATTACGGAGTCGCTCGTAAAGTATTTCAGAAGATCGTTGACATGGATGGGATCACCAGTGCATCAAAATTACTTGCCCATCGTAATTTGGGTCGGACGTATAGGCGATTGAATCTTTCGGATCAGGCCCTGAAGCATTATCGTAAAGCCTATGAGATTGACCCCTCCAATCAGCGGGTTCGAGAAGCTCTGACCAACATGGGTCATCCCCCGGACGATCGCATTTCGAGGTTCCAGTCCGATTAAGCGCGAATCCGTGGCACGAATGCTGTTAACGGAGAGTGAAGGGGTGGGCCTCCGTAGAGCACGTACCGTCATTGATAACACCGAATCCGTTGAATCCCTGTTTGAGAATCCTGAGAAACTGGATGAACTTCGTGAAATTTCTCCGGACAATAAATGGGTACAAACTCTTAAAGACAATCTTGAAACATGGAACCTGTCGGCCGTTGAGGAGCGACTTCTTGAAAATGATGTAATCGTTATAAGTGAAATCGACCCGGAATAT
>JBDGPJ010000275.1:0-451 GCA_042219695.1 bacterium | reverse complement strand
TTACTGAGATATACGATCCGCCCCCCGCCTTATTTACTTATGGAAACGTGTCCCTCCTTCAAAATACTCGGGTAGCTATTGTTGGGACGCGCAGTTCGTCACAGACGGGAAATGAAATAAGCACCGAATTGGCCCGCGGTTTATCTCAGGTCGGGATTACCGTTGTGAGCGGTCTGGCGGCGGGTATTGATTCAGCCGCACACACCGGTGCACTGGAAGGAGAAGGCTCCACTACAGCCGTTCTGGGGGCTGGTGTGGACGTACCTTACCCGGCTCGGAACCGGTCGCTTCATCATTGCGTCGGACAACAGGGTTTGCTGGTATCGGAGTACTCTCCCGGGACCCAGCCCGCCCGTGAACACTTCCCGAATCGGAATCGCATAATTAGCGGATTGTCCCGGGCGATTATCGTGGTTCAGGCCGGTGAACGGAGTGGGGCACTGATTACCGC
>JBDGPJ010000274.1:9463-13060 GCA_042219695.1 bacterium | reverse complement strand
AATAACGTCAATTTCTTCATAACGGAGCCTCCTAAATTCACGAACCGGTATCCGGTTCCAGAAGTTGTGATTCAACCTGTTGATAAGAAAACTTCCCCACTACAATTCCGATTAAGTAATTGATTATCAATCCAAAAAACCAGTAACTCCCAGCAAGAATCAACAGACCCACCAGCACAGTTCCGCCGTATACCAAGGTATTTATTTCCGTTCCTTTCCCCCAGAAATACCCGGGAACGATCCCTAGCAGAAACACGATCAGGTATATCCCGCGCACACCCCAGGTGGTAAGGTAAAACACGTGGACGCGATCGGACGATCGGTCCGGGTAGTAGTCCGCCCCGGAATAGACGATGCCTTCCGATGGAAGCTTGAACTTCACGGGCAGTACACCACGCTTTAGATTACGATCAAGGAACTGTTCTCTACGAACGGATTTGGGAGTTTCGGCTACGGCATCGTCGCTACTGGCGGTTGGCTCGGGTTCACTTTGCATGGTTTCTTTTTTAGACCGGGTGCGACTCCGACGTGATTGCCGGGTCGATTCCTGGCGATCACTACCATAAATTGAGGCACTCAACGCCGATTGTCCTTCACCAACCGAGTGTCTATCCACCGTGTTTTCAAACATACCTCTTATCTGCGGTCCAAGGGCAAACACGATAATTCCCAGCATAAATACCACAAACGCCCCCAGGAAAGCCAGCACCGTTTTCCAGGTAAGGTTATTTTTGAGAAACCTTAGTAACCATCTCCCTCCGTAGTATAAACCGGCAAGCACGGCTACAATCAGGCCAACCACCACAGCCAGGTACAACAAATACTTCATAATGACGTAGGTGACGTACAACAGGAAGGTTCCCCACTGATAGATGTAACGATACAGCTGTCCCGTTGGGCGGGGTAACGGAAGCTGATCCCAGTGACCAAAAAATGCCATGGGATAAAGGTGCTCGGGATACATCAACTCCACTTTGATTTTTCGTGTCGTCAGGTGTACACGCGGGAGGGTTTCGGTTCGGAACTCGGTCCAACCAAGGTCATCCTTCGGTAATCCCAACCAAACTTCGAGTTCACGCTTATTGCTGGCCGGGGTTTTACTGTCGTTCCCCTGCATGAAAACCCGGATGGTACCACTGTCCACTTCCCCGGCCTTCACGGGCTTTCCATCGAGAAACGTTGAAAACAAGCGAGCGTTCTTCGGTATGGAAACACGCAGGTCATCGATTCCCGTACCACGAATGGTATACCGGGCCTGTACGAACCCATTACCGGCTTTTGTACGGATCAACCGGACGGTTCCCTCGTGAACGTACCCTGGTAACACCGAAACCGGATCGATCACGGAACGTTTCAATTGGATCCGGTAATCCTTATGAATGGACCGGAACCCGAAGGAAAAAGGAGGATGTTCGAAAAAGTTGTCACGATCAAACGCGGAAGGATCGACACGGTAAGCACGACGTAACGTATCCGGATACAGACGAACGTTTTCCCCGGCCACACCGATTTTTACGGAATACGTCGTTGCCTGTTGAGGAACAATCCGAGGAACCGTCACAAGTGGGCCTGAATCGGGAGTACGATACTCGTATCGAACCCGGAGTATTGCCTGCTCCGGCCAGGTTGTTTCCACAGAAAGAGCCGTCTGAGTATCGGATTGTTCCTTACGCTCAACGCCGTCCGACTGATCGTCGAGTCGGGGACGGAGAATTCGGACATGGGCAGGGTGTCGAAGGACGACCGGACTATCACCCGGATTTCGAAATTGTAGTTCGTATCTTACGATACCACTCACAAAATTTTCCGTAATTCGTACGGACTGATACTGGTCGACGGACAAAGTCTGTTCTCGCTGAGTCGTTTGTTGGATTGTGTTTTCTTGTTTGCCGGACCCGGAGACATCCCAGTTCACCCTGATTCGATCCCAGGTGTCATCCAGGGAAGTTCGGCTGTAGTCGGCATTACGAACGTGGATTTTCTTGAGCCGGTACCGGGAAGCACTGGCGACGGGAACGTCCAACCGTGAAACCTGTTCTTGGGCGCTCGGCGCCTGAACGGGCACGACTCCCCGATAGCGAACCGTGTAGGTACCTGGCGATTTCAGGACAAGGCGTTGAATCCCCTCCCCGGACAGGTGAACGGAAGCGGGTGAACCGTCGACCGTAACTCGTTGTAACCGCAGAGAAGAACGAGCCAACGGAACAAACGAATACGACTCCCGTAATTGGCGAACGGTCAACGTTCCCTCCACAATCAAGTGATTTCCCCGGGGAGTTAAACTAATTTCGGACTCGGTGAGAAGATAAGGAATGGGAGGGCGATCGGGTGACTCGGGCGTTTCTTCTTGTTCCAGTTTTTGAAGAATGTTGCGGTACTCTTCCAGTGGAATCTCCGCCGTGGGCTGTTTAGCCCACAGTCCGGTCCCATACACAATGAACGTCAAGAAAAGCAGGACCCGGGCTCCCCTGAAAAGAAATTTCATAACGTTATCAGCTTAGCCGGAACCGGTTACCTAATCAAGCTTTTACTTTGTTCAAGCCGTATTAAGAGATAATGAAAATTTCGTTCTCCAAGTATCTTATTTTAACAGCAAACAATTGGGCTCTTTACCGATCCTTGATACTGAATGAGGAAGATTGTATCACCTTGAATAAACAGCATTGTAGAATTTGTTGCGACAGGTTGTCGCGCTCACCTTTTTTTGTGGGGAAACGTTGGCATCATAACACCTGCTTACTTTTTTGAAAAAAAGATAAGAGCAAAAAACTTTTTTTATTAGCAATCAGTGTCCAATTTTTCAGCCCTTAGTTTACACAGGATGTTTTTTGTCGTTCTTTTGGGTTAGCAACGTCATTCATATCCTTTGATTAACTTGCGGTATCGTGGTGTATGACAGTAGAATTTGATTTTGGATACGAGCGGACCATGACAACGAGGGCTTTTACGGTGGACGTTCGTCCCGGTGAAAGTTTCACGGGGATATCATCCATCGGCTCCGGATTGTTTCCGTTCCGTGCCTTTTGTAGCCGGCAAACAATCCGAGCACATTAATCCTCGGGCCGAGTGCAAAAAATCGCCGGGGAGAACCGGTACTGCTGAGTACTGTTGTTGGGATCGTCCCCTTTTTCAAACATACGTTTTAAGCGACATGGAGGTGCAGATTTCTTGAAACGCACATTTTTACTGATCATCACGATAATCTTCATGACCTCCTGTAGTTCGGACTCGAACGTGCAAAACCCGTCAAATCAAAACAATCCCCGAAAACCAGAATCCACGACGAGAAACGGAGGATTCCGAATGAATCCCCCACCCAGGCAGGCGCTTGGGGATGCACCTGATGGCTACCAATGGCAAAACATCCAGGAAGTAGGTATAACCTGGGCGATTCCAAAAGGTTGGGAACAATCCAGGGATAATCCCCGGATTTTCATGAAAGACAGGGAACCTGTTGAGGAAGTCGAGTACCGGACCCGGTGCCTGATCTCCCGTATGGAAACGGATCGTTCACTGGAAAACTTTTTCCAGTATTACCGAAACAAGGAACTCGGGGAAAAAGGATCCACACTATATACCATTCATGAAAAAGAGCCG
>JBDGPJ010000274.1:8930-9453 GCA_042219695.1 bacterium | reverse complement strand
GGCCATCCGCTGGATTCGTACGTTTCACGGCAAGGATCCCGTGGAACGTAAATACTTGACCCACGTATTTATGCGTTTCGACTACGGTTACGTAACTCACTGTTCAACTTCGACCGACCGTTTCGAGTCATACCGTGATACGTTTATAACCATCTCGAACTCAATCCGTCTGCGCTAACAATGTTCCGCGGAATTCACCTTCTCGGTACAATCAAAGAGAAACAGCCGTAGATTAATCGTACCCGTACAGTTCCATGTGCTCTCCCGCAATTCGGTTAAACGTTTTCAGACGGTGATTGTCCCACTCCGACCAGTGAGGTATTTCATACGTTTTGGATTCGTTCTCCGGGCGATTTAATTTTTGCTTCACGCTTTCAGTGTTGAGATTGATTCCATCAGAAAACTCCATAAATTCAATTATATTTTCAAGGCCGTCGTATGGTTCATTAAAAATATCCTCAAATTTAACTGTGATAGCGTCATTGCTTCCGTTTATATCCTCGTATATAAATGAATCTTTTTT
>JBDGPJ010000274.1:8544-8880 GCA_042219695.1 bacterium | reverse complement strand
GCCCATTCATCGTGGTAGGGATCATCGGGAAACATCGTGGCCTTAAGTCTTAACCCCCGATTGGCCCAAGGATCATTATCATCATACCAATGCCAGTTCCCGGGACGACTTAATCCGGATCGCACATAATCACGACCATCTCGAATAATGTGAACAATTTTTAAATCACCAAATATCTCACGTAACTCCGAAATTAGTGAAAAAAAGCGGTTATTGGCCTCTAAGTAAATGATCTCCCCTGGAATCTCCCGAAGTAAAACTTGACGCTTTGCCCGTAATCGCATGGTCGCTTCACGCTGTTCAACCTCTTCCCTTGCTTTCGCAATTGCCAGGTGT
>JBDGPJ010000274.1:7030-8534 GCA_042219695.1 bacterium | reverse complement strand
TCGTGTTTACCAATTACTTGATCATGGAACTCATTGAAAAACGACGCCAAAAACTGCGTACCTGTACGACCCGTGGAGACAATTACTCTCACTGGCCGGTCAAATAGTCCAGACATCTTTTTATGACCTCGTTATTCTGTATCTTGAAAAGTCAAAATGCGTAATCCTCGTACCATTTTTTGTGCGTTACTCGGAATCATGGTTTTCCCAATGCCCGATGTTATCGGAATCCAAATCTCGGACTTCTTCCAGGGGATCAAAAACGTACCTTCACCAATTACGATTTTTCCTCATCCATAAATACATTTTTGTAAAAATCCCCCGTGCGAGACCACGTCTCCTGTTCTTCCAGCAGACTTAAGTCCCGGCCGAGGGTGTTTATAGCCTTTTCTACGAAATTCCAGGACAGTCCCGCCAGCAGTTTCTGACGCTGTTCATCGGAAAGCTGATCGGAAGTAAGGGCCACACCCGCCAAAATTTTGCGGGCCTCCCGGTCGCTTATCGAATACCCTTCACGGTTGGCCGAGGAGGCCAGTTCGTCGGCGGACCGGTCCTGGGACAGCTTCATGCGCAGTTTCCGGTTCTGGTGAGCCTCCTCAATCAGTTCCATCACGCTTTCATCCGACATCGTTCTCACCCGGGACGTAAATAGGTTCCCTATACCCCATCTTAAGGCTCCGTCGAAATCCTTTTTTCACAGTATCTTTACGATTTCTCCCGTTGAATGAGGAAGATTGAATCACCTTGAATAAACGGCATTGTTGAATTCGTTGCGACAGGAGGTCGCGTTCAACGAATTCTACTCCTCGGAGCGAACATGACGTTCGCAAGAATGAGTGGTTCAAGGTGATTCAAGCTTCCGGCGTAAAAACCATTGAGAACAAACGGTATTTGCCATAAAAATTTTCACAACGGTTTATGCCGCAAAAGATCCTTTGGATGTTGTGTTTTATGGTATTTCGGCAAAACCCATCTTCATCGATAACTTCATTATGATACCATATAGAAGCTGGAGTTGTTGAAAAAGATGCCTCGTTCATAAATAGTAACTTCCGTACGGGACGAAGGGGGACGAAAATTAACAAACCCCAGCATCAAGCGATCATTGACGCTCAATAGAACCTATTATCCCAGCCCATAAGTTACTAACAGGTGAACTCTTATGAGTCCGGAACGAAACGTGCTCGGCTCGGAACTTCAACCGTGCAGTCAGGATCCGGTAACGGGATTCGAACGGGATGGATTCTGTAAACACATCAAACAGGATCGGGGGCGTCACCAGGTCTGTGCCGTGATGACCGAGGAGTTCCTCGAGTTTTCAAAACAACGCGGGAATGATATCACGACTCCCCGTCCCAAGATGCAGTTCCCCGGACTGGAGCCGGGGGACCAGTGGTGTGTATGCGTGGCCCGCTGGGTGGAGGCGTACGAGCACGACTGTGCACCGCCGGTGATCCTCGAATCGACCACGAAGGCCGTATTGGATACGATTGAGTTAAGTACC
>JBDGPJ010000274.1:6740-6961 GCA_042219695.1 bacterium | reverse complement strand
AAAACGGAGATCTCCTTGGAATATATATCCGTCGACGACGTAACGATTCCGGCGCTTGGCCTGGGCACCTATGACATGAAGGGAAAAACGTGCCGGGAGGCCTGCCTGCACGGGCTCGAGCTGGGATATCGACACCTTGATACCGCCCAGATGTACGACAATGAAAGTGCCGTGGGCCAGGCAATCCGGGAATCCGACATTCCCCGCGAGGACGTGTTCCT
>JBDGPJ010000274.1:4840-6622 GCA_042219695.1 bacterium | reverse complement strand
TGATCTGGACTACGTGGATCTTCTGTTGATTCACGCTCCAAGTCGCAGTGTGCCCATTCACGAAACCATCGGTGCCATGAATGAACTACAGGACCAGGGAACGGTCAACCATATTGGAGTCAGTAACTTTTCCCCGGATCAATGCCGGGAAGCGATGGAAGCCTCGTCAACTACTATTCTTACCAACCAAATCAAGTACAACCCGTTTAACACCCAAAATGAACAACTGGAATTTTGTGTGGAACGTAACGTAATTCTAACCGCCCATACCCCTCTCGCACGTACACGGGTCAAGAAGAACCGTACAATCCGTGAAATCGGTAAAAAATACGGAAAATCTCCACACCAGGTCACTCTGCGGTGGCTCATTCAACAGCCCATGGTTTGTGCAATTCCAAAATCACAACAACCGGACCACCAGAAACAGAACCTGGACATTTTTGATTTTGAATTAGACGATGATGACATGGAACGAATGTTTTCGGAACATGGTGGAATTGCGGACACTCTAAAATCCTTCATCGGAATGTGACTTTATGAAATTTCTAAAATTCAGTGCTGTTGGCCTTATCATTCTCGGTATATTATCCGGCGCCGGCGGAAGTGGATGGCTCGGGTATCTCATCTGGCAGGTTAATGACTACCGAACCGTATCAACTTACCAACTACCGGCCACACGCTGGACCACAACTTCACCATCCCGAATTCGTCCAAAAGAAAAGGGACAGATTGGTGTAAAATTACGAGTCCACTCGAAGTACATACGTACCGAGGAAACCGACAACGACGTTACCTACGAACCTCAGTATCAATACCCGTTTCAATACAAGGTGATAAACCAGGACGGCGAAATCATTCACGAAGAATCGGTGAAAATCAAAACCGAATCCCATAACCGGAACGTCAGTTACCGTGATGCCGGTCCCCACGAAGGTACGATCGAGGCTTACCACTATTTCAAAACGTTCCCCCTTAACAAATCAATACAGTCGCTCCGTGTAAAAGCCCGATTGCAATCCGATAAAACGTATAAGTCTTCCCTGGAAGACGCCAAAATCGTCGTGTATGACTCTATTTTTGAAGCCGGCTGGCGGTGGCTCTGGAGCGGTCTCCTTTTTGCGGCCAGTGGGTTTCTCATTTTCATGGGAGCGATCTGTTACTTGATCGCGGAAGTCATGAAAGAGGGCGAACCCTACGACTGGAAGAAACTCGAAGAAGACATGGAAAGCGGGGAAGTCCCGGACCGATCCGAACAGCAAACCTGGGCCACGTTGAGTCATCTGTCAGCACTTTCCATGTGGGTCGGTATACCCTTCGGGAATATTCTCGGTCCCCTGGTTGTATGGGTGATCATGAAAAACAAGATGCCCTTTGTGGACACCCACGGACGTGAAGCACTTAACTTTCAAATCTCAATGGCCATCTACAGTATCCTGGCCATTCCCCTGGTGTTCATATTTGTCGGAGTGCCTCTCCTAATCATGATCTCATTCTTCAGTGCGGCACTTGCCCTCGCCGGAACCTTAAAAGCCATGGATGGGGAAATGTACCGGTACCCGATTACCATACGTTTTCTGTAATTCGACCGGACTCCTTCTTGAGCAACAACATCAAAGTTGAACGCTATACGGAATTTGTAACAACAGCCTTCATGTAACGTCCATCAGGGTCGCCTGTTCCTCGGCCGCCCAGCGGAGTGTCGAACGAGCTCGCTGTAATTCGGTTGAAAACAATAGGTTCACGGCCTGGTTGGTTCGTATGTTAGCTTGTCCGTCTTCCGGC
>JBDGPJ010000274.1:1651-4830 GCA_042219695.1 bacterium | reverse complement strand
GTTTCCTCAATACGTTCCCGCATTTGTGGATAAAACAATTCACTTTCGTCGGAACCATGTTGTACGGAAACCTCCTCGGGCGTGGCTTCCAATTCAATTCTATGGCGTTTTCGTGTTTTCACGGTAACGGTTACATGATCATTTACTACACGAATCTCGTATACCTCGGGATGTTCTTCGGACTCTCCCTCGATGTCTACATCCCCTTCCTGTGGTTCTCCAAGCATATTTTCCAGTTTTTCACGGGCGGACTGCGCCCCGTCCGACGGCAAAAATTTGAGCACGGACACCGCTCCCAGCAGGGCCGGATCGGAATCCACACTGTCCGTCCATTTCCGTAACCGGTGAATCCAATCCTCGGCCTCTTCCAAATTGGACTGCAACTTTCCTATGTTGTCCATTTAAAACCTCCGGGATACACACTTATTTTCACATTGATTGAAATCAAAACAGAAACCGTCCAGTTATCATTATGCATTTCTTGTAACTACAAGTATACGTGATTTTTATATACACGCTAAGTTTACCCTCGTCTACTTATGATGGAACATACAGGACAAACGACAGCGAAGTGGGCATACAGCTGTCGGCACTCAGCTTTCAGCGGTCAGCTTGAAACCAAAAAAAAGACGCAAGACAAGCTTTCCCTTGTTTTTTACCTGTTGAAATAAGCTAAATACCGACGGCTGAACGCCAAAAAACATGTACATGTAAGATCATGAGACGGTGAAATTATATCGGTCATATCGGATGAACTTTTTGTTGAAGAATATTGTTTTTACTCTTACCCCCGATATTTTTTCCGGTTTCTTCATGTCATGAATTACGTTTCCCGGGAATTTCTTGTTCAATACGCCGGACCAAACTTCCGAAAAACTGCTCTTAACACGCTACAGTAACTGATCGACGGATTGCTGTTGGGAGTCCAGTTCAGTGGACAAAAAGTCCTCCCGTTCAAAACCAAAGAGTTTTGCAAGGAAAGCATCCGGAAATTTACCGATCCGAACATTATAACGTTCGACGTCCCTGTTATAACCCTCCCGCATCAGA
The DNA here is from genome assembly GCA_042219695.1 of bacterium. GTDB lineage: Bacteria > T1Sed10-126 > T1Sed10-126 > T1Sed10-126 > JBDGPJ01 > JBDGPJ01. The sequence continues at coordinate 3,780 of JBDGPJ010000274.1, read as the reverse complement.
GCCACTTCATTTTCAAGAGCTACGAGCTGACCGATCAACTTACTGACGTTTTCATCCGATTTCAGTTCAGGATACTCCTCGGCGACCGAACTCAGATCCTCCAGGGCGGATTGTTCCAACTGAAGAACCTGATCCGCGGTCTCCGTGGTAAACGAACTGTCCCCGGCCGATTGTTCGCGAATTTTGGACAATTTTTTCAGCAGTTCATCTTCATGGTCAAGGTAATTTTTTACGACCTCAACTAAATTTGGCAAGAGGTCCGCTCGCTTTTTAAGGGAAACTTCAATATTACTCCACGCCTTGTTTACACGCTGATACATATACACAATATCGTTGTAATTGAACGTAGCGGAAATTAAACTCGCTATCCCCAGCACAGCTACGGACGAGGAAAAATACATTTCCGGTCCAAACATCCCCAAAAAACCAAATAAGGACATCACAACTAAAATCGCCGCGTTAAGCACGATATTTAAACTCCAGAATCCAAGCCGGCCATGCACCAATTTTAAGTTGGATTCCTGCTTGTTGGAGATAATGTAAGGTTCGTCATCTTCTTTACTTCCCGGACCCACCTGAAGTTTATCACGGGAAGACGGGTCAATTTTAGCGGGACCCAGGACGTATAATTGATCGTCCGTACTTACCCGTAATGATTCCCTCGATTCAATATCCGAACCATCGATGTCAAATTCGGCCCCTTCGGGGTTCACTTTGATACGGTTGTTCCCTTTTTCCAAATAAACTTCATGCATTTCAATTTGTTCCCTGAAATTCATCACGTCACTTACGTTAAGATTGTCTAAATCAGGTATCTCTACAAGCGTACATTCGGAGGGAACATCCCCCTTCGAGGTACCTGCTTCGGATTTTGGCCGTGGAGTTGCCTTGATTTCATTCAAACCGTAGGTAACACCCGGAATTTTCACGGTGGAGAGATTTTCCATGATTCGCTTGTTTTTTAATCCCCCCACACAGAATATTGAGAAAAACCCTCCCAGGACCAATCCAATAACACCCGGCACGGACGCTTCCGCAATGGAAAATTGAACCCGTTCGAAGTTTCCTCTCGATTCGGATAATATCTTCCGTTCCTTCCCGGTAAGCGAAAGATCCACCGGAACCGGTTTGTTTGTAAACCAGCTTGCAAGATTACCGGGAAAGGTCCCGTACTGTTCCTGTAATCGATTGATGGTTATCTGAAGGTTCACTTTCAGATGCGAAAGCCGTTTGCGTTCCCGGGATGAAAGGGCGCTGTAAGCCCCCGACGAAAAAGAATGAAGTGAATCCCAGTTTTTATTCCAATTAACTCCATGGTCTTGTAGGCGTTTTTGAATGGCATTTTTCGTTTTCCGCTCCAGAGTTCTATACCGCTCGAGGGAAGCTTTGTGATCCTGGATGAGCAGGGTAGTACCAAAGTAAGTAATAATAAAAACGAGTAAAATCGACAGTGCCACGAGATACACCATCGACCGGTGCAGCCGAAATATTTCAAACGTCATCACCATAGCCATGGAAAAGAACAATAACGCCAGCCAGGACTCTACAACGCTCAAGAACGCATACCGGGAACTGACGTTTCCACCAAGTTTTAGAGAAATTAATGGAGACAGTTTGTCCAACCCATCAAAATGAACCGAAAGCTGGTTGTCATCGTCCCGTTTGACGTTTCCCCGTACAAGTAACAGGTCTTTGGACTTAATACAGTACTCCTTTAGACGCCGGTCGCCCTGGTATTTTGTCGTCGGCTCCCAGAATTCAAAATCAGTATTGGCCGAAGGATAAACGGGAATCGTTCCCGAATCATCCGTAAGGTAAAATGGTACAAAACGTTCTTTGGTTTCAATTGGTTCCCAGGATACGTTCCCGTCGGAATCGGTTTCTTTTTCTTCCTCGATATACTTGTAATAAAAACATTTCTCGGATTGCAGGGGTGATGTCAGCATTTCCTCCCGTTTTTTCGCCATTCCAATCAGATGAACCGGACCCGGCAAAGCGGCAATGACGTCCTTCTCGGGAACGCGTCTCAATTCACGCAGATTTTTGACATTCGCCATCCCCCACTGAATCATAAAGTACCCCGCGACGAGAAAGACCGCCAGCCCCACCGCGACGCCGTTCCACAGGGG
>JBDGPJ010000274.1:1297-1641 GCA_042219695.1 bacterium | reverse complement strand
ATGCTCACATTACAGATTTAACGTGTATAACCTTTCAGGCCGTCCAACATTTCCTTCTGTGCTTGGGCTATTCCCCCTTATCTGTTTGGTAAGTCTATCAAAAAGCTCCCAAACTTAATGATTGACACCTTTTGTTACATCTGATCATCCGTGACATCACAAGATCTGTGGAACATGCTATAATTCTTCTTTCCTCGAAATTCTTATTCTTTACACGGAGTTTCCGCGATGTTTTTGCTACTCGGTAGTCGTGACAGCCAACTGGCCCAAACCCAGGCTAACCTTGTCCTCGATCAACTGAACGACCTGGACGACGTCCGGAGCCGGGTCATCCAGGTCAAACG
>JBDGPJ010000274.1:453-1287 GCA_042219695.1 bacterium | reverse complement strand
AAGCAAAGGGGATACCCGTCACGACGTCGCCATCGGTGAGATGGACGAAACCGGTGTATTCACGGGAGCGCTCGATCAGCAGGTTCTCGACGGTGAAATCGACGCTGCGATCCACAGCCTCAAGGACTGTCCCACCGACCAGCATCCGGAACTCGAAGTTGCCGCAATTCCGGCACGCGCGACTCCCCTCGACATGCTGGTGGGACTGAGTACACCTCGCCTATCCGAACTGGAACCCGGCACCACCATAGGAACCAGCAGTCGACGTCGGCGGGCCAACGTTCTGTACGAAAACGATCGGCTACACCTCAAAAAATGTCGCGGTAACGTACCCACGCGCCTGGACAAACTTAACGATGATCAGTACGACGGGATCATTATCGCAGCGGCGGGATTGGAACGAGTCGGGAAGGACCTCGAACAACGTCCCTCGATTCAGCGGCTAATCCGAACGGGAGAAATGCTGCCCGCACCCGGCCAGGGTGCCCTTGCGGTCGTTTGTCGTAGTGAGGACAAGGAGACCCTGGAAACCCTGCGCGAAATCGATCATACTCCGAGCCATCAAATTTGCGGTGCCGAGCGGTCCCTTCTTGCAACACTCGAAGGCGGATGTCAGATTCCCATTGGCGCCCTGGGCAGTATTCGAAACGATCAACTTCTCCTGAAAGCCTCAGTGACCTCACCGGACGGCTCCACCCGCATAACCGGTGAATTGAAGGGCCCACCGGAGGAATACGATTCCATCGGCAAACAACTGGCCGAAGACTTAATCGACCGGGGGGCCCGGGAGTTGCTCTCGGAATCCGCCTGGTTGGCCGAGCGCACGAAGGCTGT
>JBDGPJ010000274.1:0-440 GCA_042219695.1 bacterium | reverse complement strand
AATGAATCAACAACAATCAACCGGTCGCGTATACCTCGTGGGAGCAGGACCGGGCAATCCGGAACTCATCACCCGTAAAGCCATCGACCTCTTGCGAGAAGCCGACGTGGTTTTTCACGACAAGCTGAGTCCCAACGAACTCATTCAACGGTACTGTTCCGAGGACAGCGAAGTGCGGGACGTTGGCAAGCGGAAGGGCAAAGTAGGGCCCGACCAGGAAGACATTAACCACATGCTGACCGAAGCGGCCCACGAGTACGACACGGTCGTCCGGCTAAAAGGGGGAGACCCTCTTTTGTTTGGTCGAGGGGGTGAAGAAGCCCGGCACCTCACCAAACACAACGTCCCGTTTGAAATTGTGCCCGGGGTCAGCAGTTTGTTATCCGTCCCGGGCTATGCCGGTATACCGGCCACCGACCGAGATCATTCCTCCAGCATGG
>JBDGPJ010000273.1:12849-16377 GCA_042219695.1 bacterium | reverse complement strand
AGGGGGCGTGGGGCTTGGAGCGTGGAGCTTGGGGTCTGGAGACTGAGCGATTGTGCGAGCATGGGATCGTGCGTATTTGTGTGCTTGGGGCTTAGAGCGTGGGGCTTGGGGCCGGGAGACTGAGTGATTGAGCGAATGTGTTTCGACAGATTGCTTTTTCACTCGAACTTCCTCAACATTTTTGTGCATTTTGCACTTGTTCGTGGCCTTCGTACTTTATGTGTGTTTTATGGCGACCCCTGAAATAACAGGATGAACTGGAATGAATTCCAAACCCGTCATTGAATTTGACAACGTTTCATGGACCTACGAGGGAGAAACGGACCCCGCGATTGATTCGGTGTCGCTATCCATCAAGCCGGGTGAATCGGTGGGGATCGTAGGTTCCAACGAGCAGGGCAAAACCACGCTGGCTCGGTGTATGAATGGACTGATCCCTTACAGCCACATGGGAGTGCTCGACGGCACGGTACGTATTGACGGTGAGGACGTGACCGACTTATCCCAGTCGGACATCGCACGTACGGTGGGCATGGTGTTCTCCGATCCCGAGGCCCAGTTTACCTCGATGAGCGTGGAGGAAGAACTGCTGTTTGGGCTGGAGAACCTCGGGCTGGATTTGGACGAAATCGAACAACGACTGGACTGGATTTGTGAACGGCTGGACCTTACTCCCCTGCTCGACAGCCCTCCTTACGATTTATCCGGCGGGCAGAAACAACGAGTAGCCATCGGTTCAGTTATGGTGATGCAGCCCGAAGTCATCGTACTCGATGAACCGACCAGCATGCTGGACCCGGTCTCCAAGCGAGAGATTTTCGATCTGCTGGATGAACTGCGCGAAGAACAGGATTTGACGATGGTCGTCATCGAACACAACCTCCAACAGCTTCTGCCCCGCGTGGATCGTATTATCCACCTGAAGCAAAATACCGTGCATTTTGCCGGGGAGACTCAACAGTTCGTCAATCAATACAACTACGACGAGGGAGACGTATACATGCCGGAGGTCGCCCAGTTGTTTGCCCGGCGAACCGAGGGATCCGCGGAGGATATTCCCTACATGCTGGATACCGCACTGGAGTTGGAAGCATGATCAAGGTCGAGGAACTGTCGTTTACCTACCCGGACGGGACCCGGGCCCTGTACGATATAACCACCTCGATTGAACCGGGGTCGTTCCAGGCCCTGCTGGGTCAAAACGGATCGGGGAAATCAACCTTTGCCAAATGTCTCAGTGGAATCCTCGATCCCAGCGAAGGGACCATCACGGTAAACGGAACGGATCGGGGTAGTATCCCCCAAACAGAGCTGGCCCGAAAAATTGGGTACGTTTTCCAGAACCCGGATCACCAGTTATTTACCTCCACCGTGCGTGACGACATCGCCTCCGGCCCCCGTAACCTGGGACTGGATCGTGACACCGTGGAGGAACGGCTCCACGAGGCGGCCGAGATCGCGGGTGTGGACGAGGAATTATTCGATCAACACCCGTTTTTCCTGACAAAAGGCCTGCGCCAACGGGTGGCGATCGCCTCGGTACTGGCCATGCGACCGGACACGATCATCGTCGACGAACCCACCACCGGACAGGACCACCGGCAATCGATCGAGGTGATGGAGTTTCTCAGCTCCCTCAACCAAAAACACGATCACACGATTTTGATTATCACCCACGACATCTACATCGTCGCCCACTACGCAGAGGAGCTGATCCTGTTTAACGAGGGAAAAAAGCATTACGAGGGATCGGTACGGGACGCCTTCGGTCAGCCCGAACTCCTGCAGGAGGCAAACGTCACTCCACCTCAGATCACGAAATACATGCGGAAAGCCAACGGACAAACCTGCCTCACCGTGGAGGAAGCGCTGGATTACTAATAAACGAAAATTTATTTCTGCATACCCAGGGCTACGGTCAAGGCTTCGTCCAGTTGTTCCAAGTGATAGGCAAGCAGTTCGGATTCCTTATTCATCAATAGAGACTGTTTAATGGTGTAGAGGTAATCACACTGAACTTTCGTTTGCTGGTCGAGATCAATTCCATCCAGCTTCACTTCGTCATCGTATATCTGATCAACCCGTTTCGTTGTGCAACCAGCCACAATGACGTTTTCCCCTTCCCGGTTACGTACGTTCGGTGAGACGATCACGGCGGGTCGCTGTTTATCCTCACCGGGGAACTGAATCCACCATAATTCTCCCCTCTCAGGGGGCTTTTTAGTCTTCAAGATCACTTAACGTCTGTTGTTGAGCGGAAAGGGCTTCGTCGGAAACGGTTCCTGGATTGAAACCTTTCACCAGGGTCTGGAGTTGTTTGAGGTCGGGGAACTTGAAGCAACGATGGAAGAGTTCGAACGGTCTGACCATTCAAAAAACGGCGAAGACAGTCCCTCACAAAAATACATGGAGAAATGCAGACACCTATTACGTAACGACACTCCCGGTGACGATTTTGCCGTGTGGGATATATGCAAGGAAAGACTTACTTAGCTTCGTACTAACCGCATTCAGGAGTTAAGATTTATTTACTTTTTAACCGGTTGATTTATACGGGTCATGCATAAAGTCAGGGCGTGGTACTTCCTCGAGAGGGGGGACGGGATGATTATTCTCCCGGGCACGTTGGGCCTCCGCTTCCCAGTTTTTGTGCCAGCAGTACAAATATCCCGCCATCATCTGATGCAGATACGTGCAGTAGATAAAAACAAGGCTTTCGTAAATCACGAAATATCCAAACGAATTAGACAGGGTTTCATAAAATGGTACTCCCATTAAAAATTTGGCCACCATGTAGATCACCGGGGCAAGTGCAAACAACGAACCAACCCTGGATATCGCCTCGAACTTCATCTCCCGAAGATGTTTCTTCCGAATTTCACGGGCTCTGCGTACGGCGGAGTTCAATCCATCCCGCTCCCAGACCACGGCTGGAATGACCATGTAGAGTGCCAATTCGGAACCGTTTCTGAAGAGTTCAAACAATCCGGTTCCGGTATACGTCGTCGGATCGTTCAAACGTGATTTTGTATCGGACTTAAAAAATTCCATAAAAAACCAGTATATTGCCCAGGTACAGGCCAGTGGAAAGAGAGTCCTGAAATTCCGCTTGACCGTATCGATCACGACCGAAACAAGCGACGCTTCCCCGGAAGACTGAAGGTCCTTTAGGTATTCCATGGTAACTGACCCGGAATACGTAATCAGCAGGGATTGTGCAAACAGGAAGACGAAGGCAAGGGCAATTAGACTCAAAATTATACCGGGACCGATAGGCTGAATAATCATTTGTTCCGACGTAAAAACGATCGGGAGAATAACTTCCCAGTTCACCGACCGAAGGGCATACTCTTCAACGATCAGGATACAGGAGATGGTTAATAATAAGGGACATGCAAGTTGAGGTTGACGCAAAAAAAGGGAGTGTACCCCGGTTATCAACCGATAAAATCGGTTCATTTTCCCTTTCCACGTATCGGAATACGAGAACCCTGATTTGCGTTTCACCATTAAAACCCTCCGACTCCG
>JBDGPJ010000273.1:12228-12839 GCA_042219695.1 bacterium | reverse complement strand
GATAATATCGTTTGATCTTCCCTTTCCACGTAGCGGAGTATGAGTACCCTGGTTTCATGTTACCCGTTTAAAACCCTCCGACTCCGCCTCCACCGGCACCGCCCCCTGCACCGGCTCCGCCGGCTCCTCCACCCGAAACCGTGGACATCGAAGTACTGAAGCTTCCGCTTAGAGTGGATCCCACGTCGGACAGGCTTTGTATGTTCACGGCAAGCCAGCCGGAAAGGACGGTGATTGTTTCATTTCGAACCGCCTCACTGGCTCTATCCTCAAATACCCGTACCCAGTCCTGCTCCAGACCAAATATGTAGGTATAGGGCAGGAATTTATTAAACGAATCCGGGTCGTAAACGTCGGTTCGTTCAGTACGTGAGGGATCTTTCAACCCTTTTCGCAGGGCCTCAATCCGAGTTCGGACGGTTTGTCCCTTCGAAGTCGGGGCCTTTAAAAGATGGTAGAAAACCCCGGGGAACAGTCCGAGAATGGTCGTTAAACTTATTGATATGAAACCCAACCCGTCATAAAGAAGGTAGAAACCAACGCCTCCAAAACAGAGTCCTCCCCCAATAGCAAACCAGTGGGCACAGGCGCTGACCAGTTCCCGGCCCCAT
>JBDGPJ010000273.1:4072-12218 GCA_042219695.1 bacterium | reverse complement strand
AGGTGTTTGGCATTCCTGTACTCCTGCGGACCGTAAAGTGATAACACTACGAGAAAACCAATCACGGATAAAAATCCAACCATTGGACGTTCAAACCCCGTCACGTTTCCCCCCCACCATTGATCCAAAACCACCACGGCGGTCAAAAAGAAACCGGAAAGGGCAAAACCGATCCACGTCCAGGACAAGTGTTTGGTCAAGTATTCGCCGAGCAATTGTGCTTCGAGTTCTTCGCCATAATTCTCGGATGCATCAGAAATTGCTTCTTTTTCGCTGGGAGACGCATCCGGTCCGAACTCAAGTACATCCCGTCCGTACTTGAACAGTTCATTCATCAAGGTACGTTGATCGTCCGGCAAGTCCCCATCCGGTGATATCTGTTTATGAATCGTGAAATTGTCCCCGTCGTCGCTTTCAATTCGAATGTACCCTTTCGAGCCCAGGTCCAGTAAAGAAGCCGTAAAGGCCCGATCGTCGTATCCCATGATATCGAGAAAACGTAATGCTCCCGGCGATAATTCGTCGGGGAGCTGTATTCGAGGGGAAACCGTTTCCATGGGAGGATCCTTACCCTTCCATACCCAGACCAACAGATAATAAAAAATCACCACGACAGCACCGGCTAAAAGAGCAAACAAATGGAGCCGGGATGTGTACCAGTGACTCCGTAAATCCGGGGTGGAAATCAAGGAAGCTTTCCCGGAAGGCCAGTCGGCTCCCACGGTGAAAATCCTGTTGCGTGGCGGCTCGGTGGCGGAGTACCGAATTTTGTGGGGAGTAAGTACCTCGGTGGAAACGTGTTTATTGGAATCCGTACCTGGACGCCCAAGGTAGCCGTTCAAACTTATGTCTCTACTGGTTAGATTTTCAGGAAGGTGAAGAGTGGCCGACAGGTCCCTGATTGGGAAGTGGGATTTTCTACCATTCACCACGTCCCAGAGAAAAACTTCACGCTTTCCACGGGGTCGAATTACGTGATCCATCTCGTAAGTAAATGTATAGGTGTGGTTCCCTTTCAAAAGTTCCAGGTCGGAATAACCGAGGTACACCCGTTTACCCCAGGGTTTGTCGTAATAATAAAAGTGATAATCGTCGCCGTCTTTTCTCAGAGAAAGAAGTCTTGCCTCGGTATACCTCCGGGTGAACCACCCATCCCGGTACACGGTGGGGATATCCCGTGTCAAACCGTGCACGATCTCCTCGTGTTCGGCACGGAATTTAATGTGTTCGCGAATCTTGACAGTGCCGTTTTTCCGAATAAACAAATCACTATGCCAGTTATGAATCACTTCCCGGGCCCGGGATGAAGAAGCCCATCCCAATGAAAGGAGAGTGGTGAGGACGACTACTGCAACAAATCGACACAACCAATCAGAAGTTTCAGCCATCCTTCACGCGTTGATTAACGCTTAACGTTTGTTACACCGGGGATAGAGAACGTTTCGAGCGTTGTAATCATCCTGCCTCAAACGTCTGCGCCCCATCAGTTGTTTGATCGACGTGGAAGCCATAATTGCCCTGGAATCGAAATTTTTGGATAAAATTAATCCCGGTTTGTAATCACCACAGTCAATTTTGATAGCATCTTCGGGATTCGTGTTATTGTCAAAATTCCGTCCGGGATTTTCATGGGGATGGTCCAGCGCAAAGGCATGGCCCGCCTCATGCATAACGAGGGCACGGAAATCATTACACTCATCGGTTTCGTTCCGATCGTACAAATAATAACAGGCATCGGTATTAAACACGAGATTCGCGGCGGTTAAGGTGGAACCATTCACCTTTTCCCCGTTGGTTCCGATCGGATCACTGTACCGGTACCAAAACGTGGTGTAAGCCCCATTACCACTCACCTTTTCGTATTGTTCGGGAGAACGAGCCATAATATCGAACTCGGCTCCATATCCTTTCCATTTTTTGGAAGAATTCTCGGGAGGGAGCTGTGCGTCGATCCGATCGCTTACGTTCTTGAAATAAATATGGGGATGATCGATTCCCCAGCGTGTTAACGAAAAACGAATGGCATTCCGAAAATCACCGCAATCCAGCGATTTATCCCTGAAATGAGGTCGGATTTTTTCACAGAAATTAGATTCCACCGACCATTCAATGCCGCCCCCCAGTCCTCTTTTACCGTCCTTTCGAAGGGAACCGTTAACATCACTCCAAAGCGGGGCCCCCTGAAGATCATCCGTAGGATCATCCGGGGTATTGTTATCGAGACCTTCCTCCAGGACAAATCCATGTAACGGAGTTACGGTCAAGAATAACATTAAGCTCAGAATGATACTGCTTAGATGCGTTTTGTTCATATTCGTCCCTCCTTTTGAGACGTGCAGTTTACAGTTGATTGAGTCAAACGATCAATTACTCGTGATAGGGAACGCTGTATTGCTTGCCCGGTTGTACCGACGCTGAATAAGGCCCGGTCCAGGCCGTTAAGAAAAATCGTTTTAACGTACTTACCGGTTTCCAGCGTGTTGTCACCAGTCCAACGTTACGACTCTCCGAAAAGTATCCGGGCTTCCAATTGGCCGATCCAACCCATGCGTAATCTCCATCCACAATCATCAGCTTCGTATGACTGACCCGGGAGTACGATCGATACCCTTCCTTATCGATTGGCAGGGAAATCACCTTCACCGTAATATTTGGCCATGGTGCCAGGCTTTTCATAAAAGACTGGCCCGGCTCTTCCATCCCCCATTCACCGACAAGAACGTGTACATCCACTCCCCTCGTGGAAGCCCGGCGCAATGCACGATCAAGATCATCGAGGTAAATATCCGTGTAACGATTCGTAACACTATAGCCATAAAGATCGAGAAAAATTTCATCCTCGGCGGTGTTGATCATCCGAATCAAGGCTTCCCGAGTAGGCATCACGGATTCCGGAGTGATTTTAGGCGGTGTAGCAACGGGCATAATCCCCCCCGTAACACGCTCTTCGGGAAGCGTGTCCTCCTTTAAATCCCCGTATGAACGTTGTTCCTGCAGTGATTTCCAATCGGCCCACTGGGTCGTATCCGATCGCCCCGATAACAACCAGTCAACGTCAAACACCGAAAGTAACTTCCGCGCAACGCGAGGATCATTTCCCGCCAGTCCAACCTCACGAATATGTTCCAGTGATTTCCAGGCAAAATTAGCCGAACCAACGTAAAAATAGCGGGAATCCACAACCATGTACTTTGCGTGCATCACCCCACCCGTTCGATCGGACAAGTTCAAGACACGAACTTCCGTGTTAGGTTCACCGCTAAGCGAACGGAGTACATCGGGATAGGTACTGAAAAATCCCGAATCGGATATCACTCGAACCCGAACTCCGTTACGTGCTTTTCGACGTACCAGATCAATAATTTTGGATTGTTTAGAACCATCTTTGTTGGTCATGTAAAATGTCCCAATAACAATCTCCGTGTCGGACCTGTTAAGTACCTTTTCCCAGCCCTGATGCGTCTGGGGAATATTTGAATGATCCAGAGACGTGCCGTTCGGTACACTCTCCAGGACACGTACCTTTGAAATCGAACGATCCCGGTCAGAAGTATCGGAAAAGTCCGAAGAGGAAGGTTGAATAACGCTAGCGATAGATGCGTGAGGTGCCAACCCAAGAGCCAAAATTGTGAGCAACGTAACCAGTGCATTAAACCGGGGGTTCTCAGTCATGGATAATCTCCTGTCACTATAAATTCATCCCTCAATATAAGGCCCCTCTGATTTCCCACTCTTTCCCAATAGTTTCAAATTTTCGGACTTTATTCAAATCACTAGCTATTCATTTTGGACTACGTCAACCACTTCCGGAACCCCTTCCAACCAAGACCTGATTTTGATCATTACTGGCTACCATCTACCGGGTTGTGGAGGTTTTTCCGGGGCTTAAAGCCAACACATAATAACCAGCAATATAAGCATAGGATACCGGCGGATCGATTTATCCTGGCTTGTAATCCACACCGTCTAACACAAAACTGTAAACGGAAATTCCTATGGTCTTTTCCCTTAAATGTTTGTATAAACTCACCGGTAAGAAAAAAAGCGAGGTATGTTAAGAACGTAACCTGAGGACGATGAATACTAAACTGAACTCAATTTACTACACGTACAGACGTATGCTCCAAGAGAGAGACCTAAAACTAAAACACGTGAAGCAAGGAAACATGATCCACGATTCCAATCGGAAAAAGAGAAATACGATTCCCCTTCCTATTCCTGATTCCCCAACTCCACGTCAAAAGTGGGCATAATATATAACGATAAAAGCATCACTGTGGGTGAAAAATAAGTCCCACCCACAGTGATAACACCATACACCAAGCATCCCTTTCGGGACGCATCACAGGAAAACGAAAATTGATCTACATATGAAATATATACTGGACAGGATTTACAGGATGAACAGGTTTACATTCATCCAGAATCCAGCCCTTTTATATTCAATTTTAAAAACCGCCGGAGGAATATCACTTAAATCTTTCTGTTCCCCTATTTCCGTGAGCTCAATACCTCGCTTGGTATTTTCCTGGCGGTCGATATAACCTTTTTTCTCGAGCGCCGTCAAATTTTTATGGACCAAGCCCACGTTCGTCAGGCCGGCTCCCGTTTGTATCTCTCGATACAGCGGGGCATAACCATTTTCATCAATATACTTCTGAATATACAGCAGTACTTCACTCTGCTGAGGCGTTAATGGTCTGCCTTCTTGTGTCATGGGTGGAATATCATTCTCGTGTATTTTGTTACCTTGTTTTTACCAACCTATTACCTATTTGTTACCATGTCAAGGGGTTCATTTACCGCGCCATAAGTTTGGGACTGCACGTGAAATTTGACGGGATCTCTTCGCATTTTAATGGAGGCTAAGCTGTAACGAGAATTGGTAATGAGAGTATCGTGACTACGTTAGTAAGCTCCTCCTGTAGGTTCCCGAGTAACGCAGAAACAACGGGAGATGCCTATATCAATCAAGTTTCTTTTTCGAAACAAAAATTGGGGCAAAAGGAACTTGATACCAAAGGAATACGATTGACCGTTTGTAGAGACAATTATGACGAACCCATAATTAAAACTGTAAATTCCATCCCCTACCAACCATGATTCCATGACTATTATCGGATCGAAACCACGAGTCACTCCCCGGTGTTATTGTTCCAATCGGTACGTCATGCAAGAATAATGGGGATTTCCAAGGTTATTTTGTGTTTCATTTTATATGGGGGCATTTTTTCCCATAAAATACACCTGTTGCCGAGATTTATTCCGGGGTGAATGTTTTGAAATCAATATTTAAGTGGAGTTTTATTGCACTTGTCATCGTGGCCGGACTGCTTTTACTCGATCTGTACACACTGAACCTCGTCGTAAAAGATCCCGGGTATTACGTGGTAGCCCGACATAGTGATACCCCCGCTCAAGTTCTGGACGCCGTGGAACGGCTAAAACACGAATCACTACCCGAACAAAAGATAGATGTACTGATCAAGCGATACCGTAAAAAAGTCAAAAACATCAAGGACCCCCAAGCTCGAAAACTCTGGAAGAACGCATTAAAGCGGGCCCGTCAGCTGAAGGCCGATACTTCTACTCGGACGAGTTTTTTACGCGGAGGGAAAGGCGTGATGTTTTCCTGACTCTACACCTACCGGGTGACGGTTTTACGTTTTTAGTAAACGGATTTTATCATCCCCTTTCATGGGTAATTGTAGGGTGTTTATTCGCCTTGATGGCATATTCCTACCGCGAACAAGGGAGGGTCATCCGTTCCGAAACGTTTGCGTTCTTCGATTTGTCTCACGTCACCGTTCTCCTTGCAATACTTAGCTGGTTATTGTTCGACTGGTTTTTCTTCCCGTTGTTCAATCCCCACATGGATCGAATTGAATTCACTGTTCTATTGCGGGATACGTTACTACTGGGCGTCGTGATATTTTCCATTGGATTTTTACAGAATCACTGGAAATCATTCACATTCGATTGGACCACGTTTTTCGGTCGGATTCACCCTCGCGCCCGGCTGATTCTCACCGGCTTCGGAAGCTTTTTACTGCTTGGAGCATTAATTTGGGGGGTAAGTTACTTTTACCCGATCAAAATACAGTTGCCCAAACGCCCGATAACGGTTTGGAACGTGTTGTTGGTGGTTGTCCTAATTCCGCTCCTTGAGGAAATTTTATTTAGGAACTACCTGTATTGCTATTTACGGAACCACGTTGGAGTTACCGCTGGTATTTTTATTACCTCCCTTGTGTTTTCAGGGTTACACGGTCTTACATTCACGACCCTGTTTATCTTTGCAGGCGCTGTTATGATGTCGTCGTTATACGAAGTCTCGGGCTCTATTCTACCCGGTTGGACGGCACATGCTTGTTTCAACGCGGCGCTCTTTCACGGATATATCTGGTTGTAGGAATCATCCACCTTGTTAGGATTTAAATCTTCCTTCTGACACGACTTGGCTGGAGAGAGTTCAGGCTATGGATTCATGGTACCTCAAAACGAAAAACAACTCGTATTACATAACGGAGCAGGAAATCCGCTCCACCAACGAAATTACCGAAGACATACCCGTTATCGTTGGTCCCTCACTCTGTTACCGAAAGTTTTTCCAGATACCAACCGATACGGACCGACCTCGAAACGAAATCGCCCTGGAAGCATTTAACAGTTTTTTGCCCGGACAGCCTTCGGAATTCATTTGCCAGTTTCATTTTAATGAGATCTCCGAAAACGGTGAGCCGCTTTACAAAGTCATGGGTCTCGGTATCCGGGAGGAGGATTATCAATCGATCGGAGACTCCTCACCGGTTTATCTGCTTGAATACTTGCTCAGGGAGCAAAAAGCGGATTCCCGGGCCCTATTAACACTGTCACTTCCGGAAGGGGAATTCTGGGGATACTTCGATCCCGTTATGAACTGGTCACGTTATCTGCGATCACCGGATTCCGAACAAAAACAATCCGCCCTCGATCAGTTCAACACCGAATTTGGTTCCAACTATAGTGAGTACAATTCCCCGGAGTTCACTGAGGAGGACGGCTCCGATTGGATCGAGTTCCTCAATAACTGGATAACCGGGGATCTGAAACAGATCCCTCAACTCGGTGGAACCACCCTGCAAAAAACATGGGAATCCGTGCAGGGCCTCGCATGGACGGCTTTGCTACTTTTAATGGCCGGAACATGCCTGTTTGCAATTAATGAAATACAACTTACATCCAATTACCAAAAATGGATACGAACCCATACACAGCGACAATTGGAAAACCCGGGCGAAAATCCACTTCAATCCGCTAAAAAAGAACTCAAACAAAGACGAAAAATGTTTCGCGCCACGAGGGGAAAGCGTCGAATATATCACTACCCACGTATCGTAGATATTGAGAATGTCCTAAACAAACATGACATTCGATTACTGAGACTGGATTTACGGAAAGCAAACGGAAAACTCATCATTCTGTCCCCGGAACTTCGCCAGGCGGAGAAACTCGTTTCGGAGTTGGCCCGTAAAGACGGTATACGTCAGGCTCAAATCAATAACTCCAACTCCGTATCGATCGAAAATTATCAGTACGAAATCACAGTGGATGTACGCTGGTCCACAAACAAATCATGAACACGCGATTGCCCCGATCTCTCGTGGTCTTTGTTGTCATGTGCTTGTTGTGGGCCACCGGCGTATTGTACACGTGGTATTGTTACTCTACACGAGTATCCGTTCAAAATCGTGCCCGTAACGTTCGTTCTGTTTTGCAAAAATTAAAGCGTTACCCGTCGCGGGAGGAACTACGGAAAGACCAAAGCAAGTCTCAATTAAAAGAGCCATTAACCTACCTCGAAAACACCCTGCAATCTCAAAACATTAGTGAACTCACACCGACCGGGGAAACTGAACAAGGAAATCGCCTCTTCCGAATACGACTGGAGGCCGTTCCCGCAAACGACGGTGTTACCAGCCTGCACACAATTGAGACCGAGGGGCATTTCAACGTGAAGCGATTCCGGTTGGAACGTATTGGAGCCCGTGAAACCACGTTTGACGTCACCTTGAATTTAGTGGTTCTTGGCCCCTGAGACCCTTCCTATGAAACGATCCCTGACAAACTCTCTGCTGGCAATCCTGGCTTGCTTAACCGGTTTTTT
>JBDGPJ010000273.1:3782-4062 GCA_042219695.1 bacterium | reverse complement strand
TTACGACGTATTGGTTATTTCCGACTGAACTCCTTGTTTCAAGTATGGATAGTTATATCAATCGTCGTCTCCCTCCCGTAATTCGGGTACAGACCGAACAATTCTTACCTCCAAACCGTTTAAAAATTCAAGTATTCTTACAGCGGGGACCGATTCATTTAAATCATACTTTTCTCGCCACGGTCCATCCGTCAAACCAATCAATTGATTTTCAATCCGCGATAGACGAGGGATTGACAGGCACACTATCAGTATCAAACCGTACTGCCTCGGCAAATCT
>JBDGPJ010000273.1:0-3772 GCA_042219695.1 bacterium | reverse complement strand
CTCGAATTTTGCTTTGCAAAACACAGCACCATTTTTTAAGGGAAAAGCCGATGGAAGTTTTACGTATCGGTCCACTCAAAAAGGGAAGTTTAACCTGAAACTCTCCAACCTGAAAATTATGAATCAACCGGGTATCCCACCTGTTCTAACCAGAATTAACAACATGCGAGTTATCACTAAAGGATCGATACGTACGAATAAAATTAACATCAAATCAATAACGTTCACCTCCAATAAAATCGACGGTAAAGGTTCACTTACCATAACTCCAAAAGACAATCTCGAAAAAACGTCGATAAATTACGATATGACGCTACGGGCTCCGCTCCAGAAACAATTCAAGGGATCCTTTATTATCGGCCGATTTCTCTGAAAATGTTCTGATTTATGAAGAGATACTTTGGGCGCATGGGTCCGGACGACCCACACATGCGAGCGTTACATTCGAACGCGTTTTCAATTACAATTCAGCTTATTCATGAACGGGCAGGGAATATTTACAAACCATCTTAGTTACTGATTCAACGGTCACTGTTTGATTCCTTGACCGCTCCTACAAAGTGAATGGGGAGAATGCAAAATTCGATGACTACAAACAATTTGTTGAGAATTACATTATGGCTGGCTATAGGGGTGGGGATTGCTCTTGGCCTCCTGGGCTCTATACGTGTGTATGCCGTTAATACCTCCCCCCCACAACCGGAAATCGAAGATATCTCCCCGATTCAAAAACCGTTTCCGAGTACAAAAAGTAGTTCTCCCCAAGATTGGCCAAAACCACAGTCATTACAATTCACCGCAAAAAGATTGGAACAAAACAAAACGAAATTACAACTTTCGAAAAAAGCGGAAGTGAAACAAATCCAGGAGACGAAACTTCCCCTGGAACTGGTCGGCATTGCTTACGTAGACCGTGGAAAATCCCTTGCGACCCTGCGTCACTTAAAATCGAGAAACAAAAAAATTCTCGAGGTGGGGGAATCGTGGAA
Source organism: bacterium (assembly GCA_042219695.1). GTDB lineage: Bacteria > T1Sed10-126 > T1Sed10-126 > T1Sed10-126 > JBDGPJ01 > JBDGPJ01. The sequence continues at coordinate 2,783 of JBDGPJ010000273.1, read as the reverse complement.
GAACTTCGAAATTCGTAAAATCGAGGAAGACGCCGTTGAAATTTGGAATCAAAATCAGAAACGTGTGGAAGTTTTACGCTTAAAGCGAAATACAACGGGAATGACCTTTGGTAACACCAAGGAAAAAAAGGGCACAAAAGCCAAAAAAGTGAGCCGTTACCAAATTAACAAGTCGATCAATAACAATATGAACAACCTGCTGTCATCCGTTGAACCGGCTCCCTACCTTGAGAACGGAAAAATCATCGGGTTTAAAATTAAGGACATGCGGGGAGAACCTGGTAAATTACTTAAAAAACTTGGTTTTCGTGAAGGGGATGTAATAACCAGGATTAACGGAAACAAAGTTAACAGTGTAAATCGGGCTATGACCCTCTGGACTCAATTACGCAATCAGACGGAGTTCGACATACTTATTAAACGGGATGGGAAAACCCATAAATTGGAGTACTCACTTACGCGGTGAATGTACGCCGAGTCATTTACGGGCTTTACCTCGTTTTATTGGTTTTTTCTACCGCTATTGCCCCCTCTTTAGCCAGTGGCGCGGACACTTACACCCGGTCGGAACAATACGATCGCGCTTATAATTTGTACTACAAAAAAGGAAACACCGAACGAGCTCTGGAAATCCTGGATTCACTCTCAAGTGACACGTCGTCTTCCGAACTTAACCAAAAAATTCATTACCTGACGGGCCGTATACTAAAAAGTCAAAAACGAACTCCTCTGGTAGCAATCAAGCATCTTTACAAAGCCTACGCCCGTTACAAAACAAATCACTTAACCGATGACGTACTGTACTACATCGGGGATATCTTCGAAAAACAGCTCGACCAATCCTCACTTGCCGTCCCATATTTTCAGGTTGTTAAAGATCACCTGGAGAATTCGGACTTCCATTCAAAGGCACAGAAACGGTACAAATCGCTTGTGAACCAAAAAAACGTCTCCCCTACCTCCTACGGACTCCACGAGCTTCCCAGACCCCGTATGAAATTGAATTTTGAAAAAGTTGAACTCACCGAATTTATTAGCACGTATTCACGTCTTACCGGTAAAAACTTCACGTATAAACCCGGTATTAAGGGAAAAATCACTTTCATCAGTCAGGAAGGGATCCCACTCGAGGAATTATTTGATGTGTTTCTAAACAGTCTGGACATGTACGGCTACACGGTGACAAAACAGGGAAGCGTTTATCGAATCCAACGGAAAAAACAGGCTTTCAAGGACGGGATTCCTCCCTTTGAAAAATCCGGGGGGTTGCAGACCCGGCTTTTCAAGATGGATGGTCTCCATTGGAATGACGTTAAGAACCTGCTCACAAATATTCTCCCATCAAGACGAAAATTGAATTATTTTGATTCATTGAATCGTGTACTCGTATCAACAACTCCCCAAAAAATGGAACACGTTGCCCGGGTATTTTCCTCAATGAAACGGATGGACTTGAAATCCAACCAACAATCGATCATTGAATTATCCCCCAGCTATGGAGATGCCAACACGTACCAGAAACGACTACAATCGATCCTTCGTAACTTCATGGGGAAACGTACTTTTTCCATCACTCTGGCTCCCAACAAGAACAAACTCTACGTCATCGCTCCAAAATCACGCCGGGACTTGATCGAACGGACCTTTCGGAGAATCGATCAGGACATGGATCAATCACTCAAGATTGAAGTGTTTCGACTCGAATACGCCCAAGCCGGGAACGTGGTCAACAAAATTAATAACTTATTGAAAGTTCTTCCCGGAAATTCCACGAGTAACAACGTAAGCATCGTCAAGGACAATCGGTTAAATGCGGTGGTCGTTTCTACGGTGTCGGATAACCTCATGAAAATTATTAAGAAAACGATCAATAAAATGGATCACAAGCGGCCCGAGAAACCGTCCAAAATCAGGATTTTCAAGGTGGAAAATAGCAAACCAAAATCGATTGCAAAGCAGGTTCGAAACCTCCTGAAGATTAAACCGGATCAGTTCAAGACGGACTCCTTCAAGCTGGTTGCCAACAAGCGCCAGGACGCGATCGTCGTCGCCGCGGAAGACAAGGACATTTTTCCTATTATTAAAAATATGATTCAAGACCTCGACCAAAATAACAAGGACGCGCCAAAAAACGTTCGTGTTTACCGTTTACAGCACGCCGATGTAAATTTAGTTGCTAAAAAACTTAACAAACTAAAAAATGTCCTCCCGGGAGAACGCACGGGCGGAAAAGTGCGTATTTTACCCGATGAACGTCAGCGGGCCATTGTTGTGGCTGCGGAATCTCGTAAAGTGTTCTCGTCCGTCAAGAAAGTGATCAATGAGCTGGATCGCGAGGACGCCAAACAACCAAATCGAACTCACGTATACGAAGTACGAAATACCAAGGCCGGTCCGTTGTCGGAAAAACTTAACTTTTTGTTCAAAAACAGCCAAAACTCCGAGGTTAGGGTCACGGCCGACGAACAGACGAACAGTCTTATTGTCTCGGCGCCTCCGGACAAATTTGAGAATATCAAAAAAACCATCACTCAGTTGGATAGTCCCAAGAAGCAGATCCTGGTCGATGTCGCCATCGTGGAAGCTTCCACGGAAAAAGTTAAACGGCTTGGAATTGATCTCGGGACCGAGGGTAACGTCGGGAAACGGGAATCAATTCTGGGAACCAATTTTGGGCTTCGTTCCCAGGCACAACAAGGCGGGCTGTTTGGACTGAACGCGGGTATACTTGAGGAATCGGGGAACAATGTTTTAAGTGTTCTAAACGCGTATTCGAAGGACGA
>JBDGPJ010000272.1:0-3656 GCA_042219695.1 bacterium | reverse complement strand
TATTATGACTATGCGCAGTTAACCACTCAGCGAAAATCAAATACATTGAAGATTGATAAAAACGACATATCGATCTTAGGTACAGATAATTCCCAATTGGAAGGTGAATATCTTGAAACGGTTTATGATCGTGGCATTACTTGTTGTATTTGTTGTTGGATGTGGATCCACTCCTCGGGAAACGAAAAAAGCCGGTACTTCAAGTGAAGGGACGACTGAGGTTAATTCGATTGACGACAAGGCCAATCCGGCCGAACCGGGTTCTCTCGTTGGAAAGGACGTATCTGATTTACCGGACACCGGAATTGTTAACCAGGAGGGAGAATCCGTATCAATACGTGACTACCAGGGTAGGCCAGTGGTTATGAGTTTCATTTTTTCCCGGTGTCCCATGAAGAAAATGTGCCCCCTGATCACTCAAAAAATGGTTCGGGTACAGAACCGGTTAAAACAACAAAAAATTCGTGACGTACAATTTGTTAGTGTTAGTTTTGATCCGGAGTACGATACGCCGGCTGTATTGAAAGATTATGGCAAGCGTTATAATCCGGATTATCGACGGTGGGATTTCTGGACGGGATCGAAAGGGACCATTGAGCGTATTTTAGATCGATTCAAGATCATGGTGCGTCGGAAGAAGAATGGGTTACCGGTAAGTCATAATTTACGCACTTACGTTCTGGATGAATCCGGTACCGTTCGTTACTGGTATCGAAGTAGCGATTGGAAGGTGAGTAACGTGGTGTCCCGGGTCAAACAGGTGCTGGAAAGTCCATCTGAGTAGTTTTCTTTATAACCTTTTTAGCCGAAACCAAGGAAATGCAGTAACTCTGGTGGTACAGAATCATTGGTATACGATTTTTATGAATACGGTAGAGCGTTGTCCGATCCACTCGAAAATAGAGGGTTAAATATGTGGAATGAACGAAGATTGTTAGTTCTCGTTCTTTTACCGATTCTATTTATCGCTGTGTCCGGGTGTGGAACGGAATCCCGTTCCGGGCACGCGGATCATTCTCATAGTCATGGGAACGGACACGGGCATTCCGGAGTGAAAAAACCCAATCATATTTCCGATACTCCTCCCGGGGTTACGTTGAAGATTGAAAAAGAAAACGATGCCTACGTGGGACGGCTTACATTTGAAAACTACAAGTTAATTCATGCCGGGGAGGACCCTTCGAACAGGCCCGGTGTTTATTCAGGGCACGCTCACTTATACGTGGATGGCAAGTTGAACACAATGATATATAACGAATCGTTCACGCTTCCCGTTATGAAACCCGGTGATCATCATATTGTGGTAACCTTAAGTGATCCCAACCATAAGCAATTCATGGTGGACGGTTCCGTCATCAAGGACACTGCTACGGTTATAGTTTCCGAAAAATAAAGGCAGGGAATGGTCATGAGTTCTAAACAGACCAGCATTCGTTGTTATTCGATTATTTTAGTTATCACAATTCTGCTGGTTGGTTTTGCCACTCCCGCCGGTGCGATTGATGCTTCCGCCCTCGATCGGACGTTTTCCGGCGGACACTGGATATGGGGGATTGGCATTGTTTTTCTGCTGGGATTAGCACTGAATCTTACTCCCTGTGTTTATCCAATGATACCGATTACCGTAGGATACTTCGGCGGTCAAAAGCAGGAAAAATCATCCCGCAAACTGTTGGATGCCTGTTTGTTTGTCCTGGGGATGGCCCTGATCTATACAATTCTCGGCGCAATGGCGGGAGCCACCGGTCAGGTCCTCGGTACGGCTCTTCAGCACCCTGTAATACAGGGGTTTTTGGCTTTAATGATGATTACAATGGCCGCGGCCTCCTTCGGGATGATCGACATACGACTGCCGGAACCGATACGACGTGAGTCCGAGGATTTCGGCCGGCGGCTCGGTACGTTTGGAATGGGTATGACCCTTGGAGTTGTTGCAGCTCCTTGCCTCGCCCCGGCCACGGTAGCGTTACTCACTTACGTGGGGCAGACCGGCGGAGCGGTACAGGGAGCAGGTTTGTTTTTTGTCCTCTCACTCGGGCTTGGATTACCCTACGTGTTTCTGGCCGTGTTCAGTTCGAGTCTTCATCATTTACCGGGTGCCGGACGGTGGATGGACTGGGTGAAGAAAGTCCTGGGTTATTTAATGCTTGGGGTGGCTATTTATTTTTCCTGGTCCCTTATTCCCACCCGCTCGTTCGCCTGGTTGATTATTATCTGGGCCTCTCTTTCCGGTATTGATTTAATGGTCACGGAATTACCCGAATTGTGGCGGGATCGATTGATACGGGGGGGGATCGTTCTTCTTGTGGCTTCAGGGATTATTTATTGGACCACGATGAACTTATTGTTGTTTGAATCCAAACTGGAATGGACTTCCGGCAAGGCGTTTATCCAGCAGAAAAAACCGTATGATAAACCGGTTTTTGTGTATGTGAGTGCGGATTGGTGTGTACCGTGCCGGGAGATGGAATTAACGACGTTTCGTGATTCCGAAGTGAAACGTACCCTGGCGAGATTCCAGTTGGTCAAGCTGGATATTACGGAAACACCGGGTATAACGGTGGGGCGCTGGATGGAACGACATGACGTGCAAGGTGTTCCTACGATGATTTTTTTGAATCGGAATGGGGAAGAGGAAACTTCATTGCGCGCCGAAGGTTATATTAACGGTCGACAGTTATTAAACCGCCTTCAAAAGCTGAAACGTTAGTCGAAGAGTGGAAGCGAAGAATCCATCCCGGACAAAAACTCTTGTAAGATGGGTTTCCCGTCTGATGCTCGGAAGCTGTATTCTACTTGGGCTGGGGTTACTGGTCTATCACGGTTTCTGGTGGGGCAAGGAAACGACTCCCGGGGGGGGCGGCGAACGTGCCGATTCCCAACACGGGGTTCGGGTTCGCATTGATACCTCACCGTCTACGCAATCGTCCGGCAAGACTCGTCCCGACGATCTTCGACGATGGCTTTCCCATGATCGACGACCTCGCCAAAAAGACACGGGACTTCGAGCCCCCTCCATGCGAACGGAATCGCGCGCCACTGTATCGGTTGAGGAGCGTTGGAAACAACTACCGACGGCGATACGTCGTGGTGCCCGTAAGGTAGGGATCCAAACGAATGTTCCTGCCGTAAAACGGACGGAATTCACACTTCCGGTTTTGGACGGGGAGGCGGTTTCGCTGAAACAAATGCGTGGTCAATGGGTTCTGCTTAATTTCTGGGCAAGCTGGTGTGGTCCTTGTTTGAAAGAAATGCCTGCCCTTGAAGAACTTCGCAAGCGTCTTCCGCCGGATAACTTTTCATTGGTTGCAATTAATTTAGAGGAAGAACGTTCAACCGTCCGGGGGATTCGCAAGCGGTACAAACTGTCCTTCCCGCTTCTATTGGATCGAAATGGTTCGATAGCCCGGCAGTACCAGGTGAGACACCTTCCGAGCACATGGCTGCTGGGACCTGAAGGAAACATTTATGGCCTGATCCGGGGGGCGAGAGACTGGGATGATCCCCCCCTATTAAATCTATTAAAGCGTATAGTACGGCAGTGAGTGGTCGGCGAGAATTTTTGTATTATTACTTCTAACTGTTATGTTTGACGTGGGGGTGTTGAAATCCCTGGCTTATAGAATATTAACCCCGTTAATCGATGAACTCATTCT
>JBDGPJ010000271.1:10312-10561 GCA_042219695.1 bacterium | reverse complement strand
TCCCGGTTATCGGTACATGAAGGCGGGAGTGATTCTCGGGGGGCTCGTTCCCAAGAAAAACGCTCAGCTCGATCTCAACCGGAGCGATTCCCGGGACGATGAGTTAATGGAGGTCCTCGATGAGATCAACGATCGTTTTGGGAAGGGGACTTTACATCCCGCGGCCAGTGGTTTTGACGGTCCCTGGACGATGGATCAGAGCCACCACTCTCCCCATTACACAACCCGATGGAACGATCTCCCCGAAGT
>JBDGPJ010000271.1:0-10302 GCA_042219695.1 bacterium | reverse complement strand
CGGGGGAATCCTGTGAGTTTTTACGCGCTTTGGCGTTGGATTTTCCCGTTACTTTTCTGTTAATGGTCTTCATATTGTCCGCCTGATCGTCCCGGAGCGGCAGTCCTTAAAATTCATCCCGGTGGGTTAAAAGTAATGACCTGAGTGTATGGAAGTCACGAACACCCGTCCCAAAAGGAGCTTGCGGGGATGGGTTCAACGACGGTGCACGTCTTATACGTTAATTTCGTGGAGATATTTCCCTTGTCATTACGATATAGTCGATCTATAGTGTTCCGGACGGACCAGTCCGTCCGGAAAGGTTACGTGGTTTTCCGCTTCAAAGAGCACCCTCAGGGAGAATACTTACCGGCATTTTGGTAGTAAAGAGGAGCTGTTCGGAGCTCTCATTAAGCAGGCTACCGACCAACTAATCGACTCGATCGATCAGGTCCTCGATCGTGAAGAGTCCTCCCTCGATCAATTACGTGGTATATTTTGGGCCCATTTTGAATTGTTTGAAGATTCCCGGCTACTCGTGGAGATCCTTGTAAACGAAGGCCTCGATCAACTCGGGGAGCGTCGTGAAGTTGTCGTACAGCGCTGGGAACAGTACAACGACCGGGTGGCGCAAGCCTTCTCCCAGGGAATTGAACAGGGAATTTTCCGTGATGAACCCCCGTTAAAGCTGGCCCGGTTATACCTTGGCTGGATCTGGGGCATGTTACGAAGTGTAGTAATCTTTGACGAAAACGATCCCAGGGAACAGTACGGTCAACCCATGCTGGACATGTTTTTAAAAGGTTTAAAACGGGATTGAATTGTAATGTTCAATAAGCGTCCGCGAATTGTATTTCTCTACGTTATGATGAGTTTTGCATTTTTGTGTTTCCATCTGGATGTTACTCATGCTATTACGCTTGAAGAGGCTTTCAGTACCGCTCTGGAGCATAATGAACTCGTTAATATTTCACGCAAAAACGTCGTTCAGGCCCGGGAAAAAAAGAATATTGTTAGTTCCGGGTTGTGGCCCTCCCTTCAGTTGGAAGTTACCCGAAAAAAACAGAAAACGGGCGGGGCCAGCTTTGATTCAAATCGGCGTAACTCCATCGGTGTCGTCCGCTTCACCCAGCCCATCTACCGTGGGGGTAAAACGTGGTTTGGCCGCTGGGCCTCCCAATACAACCTGAAAGCGGCACGGCGTAATCATTTCCGGAGGAAACAGGAGATTCTGTTGAACGTTGCACGCCGGTTTTATCAGGTACACCTGGCCCGCCGACACGTTGAAATATCCCGGAATGCTCTCGAGCGGGCCGAAAAGCAGCTGGATCGAGCTAAGGCCCAGTTTGAAGTTCAGGCAATCTCCCGGACCCCGGTACTCCGAGCAAAGGTCCAGGTTGCGGATGCCCGTGAACAGTTACAGCGTACAAAGAATAATTACGACGTAGCTCGTGAGGAGTTTGCGCTTGAAATTGGCTACGACACACCCCCGGCCCGATTAAATGTCACCGACACACCGTCGGTTAACCCGAAGAGCATAGAATTTTACCAGGCTCAGGCTCTGGATTCACGGCGGGATTTGTCCGAGGCCCGGTTTACCCTCAGGAAGTTTAGGGAAAATGTAAAGGTGAAGAAATCTTCCTGGTTTCCCTCCATTGATTTTAAAGCCACCGGTGAAAAATTTGACGAGGAAATTCGCAGTCAGGAGGATGATTGGACCGTTTCCGCCGTGGCTTCCTATCCGTTATTTAATGGTTGGAAAGATCAGTCCGAGATCGATAAGGCCCGGGCTCAATATCGCCAGTCGGAGCAACGCATCCGTCGTTTGAAACGTGAGATCAAACTGGAGGTACGTCGTGCTTACCTGAATCTACAGTCTCAAAAAGACGTAATTGAAACGGTTGAAAACCGACTGGAATCGGCACGTGAAAACTATCAGCAGGTGATCGCCCAATTCCAGGAGGGAGTGGCCAGTTCGGTGGATGTTAGTGATGCCATGACGGTGTTCAACGAGGCTGAATTCCGGCTGGCCAACGAACGTACACAATACCGGCTTGACTGGCTACGTTTACAGTTTGCCGTGGGTACGTTTCAGGAACATCGAATACAACGGGAGAGTGAGTTACGTTGATAACCGAAAAACAGAACTGGTACGTTACTTTAATCTGTATTGTGGGCATTGCTTTGTTAGTTCCAGGTTGTGCCGAGGAGCAGAAACAGTCCAAAAAAGAGGATGTAATCCCCGTACAGGTGACTCCGGTAACGACCGATACACTCGAACAAACAGTAGAGGTGATTGGCACCATACAATCCCGAAAGAAAGTGGTTGTCAAACCCGAAATCAGTGGTGTTTTGCAATCCGTCCACTTCAAGGACGGTGACACCGTGAGTTCGGGGGAAGTTATGTTAGAAATTGATAAGGAGAAATTGAAAGCTCGTCTAAAGGCCCGTAAAGGCGGTCTCCAGCAAGCACGCGCCCAACTTGAAAACGCTCGTCGCACCTATGAACGGATGAAGAAACTATTCAAACGCGACGCCGTTTCCGCTCAGGATAGGGATGACGCTCTGGAGGCCTATCAGCAGGCCCAGGGACGGGTGGAGCGTTTGAAAGCAGAGGTTGAGGAAGCTCGCGAACGATTGAACGATGCTACCATCAAATCCCCTTTCAACGGGCGTGTTGGCGCTTTGAAAGTGGATCAGGGGAACTTTGTACAGCCCGGGGAGCCCCTGGTCGAACTGTATAAATCGGATCCTCTCGAAGTATCCTTCTCCGTCCCGGAGTCTTATTCGGACCTTGTCGAAGTCGGTCAGACCGTTCGTATGACCTCGCCGTCGGCACCCGACCGTGAATTTCAAGGTCGGGTCTTTTTTGTCAGTCCCAGTGTCGAAGTTTCGTCGCGAGATCTTATGCTAAAGGCGGAGTTAACGGATGCCTCGGAATCCCTTCGCCCCGGATCTTACGCACAGGTTGAACTTGTTCTTAACCCCCGAGAGCAACGGGCTGTGATACCGTCAGCAGCCTTAATTCCAGTACAAAAAGGGTACTTTGTGTTTCGAGTTGAACAGAATAAGGCAATCCGTCAACCCGTCCAAATCGGTATGCGGAAGCCCGGTTGGGTTGAAGTAACTGATGGTCTGACTCCCGGTGACACTATTATTCGCACAGGTCATCAGTCCGTGTCCGATGGTGCCAGTGTGCGAGCAATCTCCCCGGGAGAATAATGTGATTCGAGTGTTTATTGTTTCCACTACCAGGGGTCGGAAAATCATTACACGCCTGCGGGAAAACTCCGTCGGGAAAAGTATACAACCCGTAAATTGTTTGCCTGCAGTTAGGATGACAGTACCGTGATCTGGAATTTCTGTATCCGTCGTCCCGTCCTCACCATCGTGGCTTTCCTAATCGTAGCCATTTTTGGTGTATACGGGTATCAGCAGATGGCCGTCCGGGAGTTTCCCGACGTTGAATTTCCCGTGGTAAGCGTCAATGTGGTGCTTCAAGGGGCTGAGCCCGAGGTGGTTGAAACCGAGGTGATTGAACCCCTCGAGGAGGAACTCAACACGATTGAAGGGCTTAAAGAGCTTAAGTCCACGAGCCGGGAACAGGTGGGGAATATAACTGCAGAGTTTGAACTGTGGCGCGACGTCGACGTTGCCGCCCAGGACGTCCGGGATCGAATTGACCGTGCCCGCCGGGAACTCCCCGACGAAGCCGAAGCTCCCATCGTTCGTAAGTTGGATCCGGATGCCCGAGCTATTATGTGGTTGGCCATTCAGGGCAACGAACGCTGGGATAAAGTTCAGATTACCGAGTACGTCGAGAATGTTCTCAAGGAGCGAATTGAAGGGATACGTGGGGTAGGCCGTGTTCAGGTCGGGGGGGCACAGCGGTTCGCCGTACGGATTAAACTGGATCCCGGGAAACTTGCCGCGCATCGCTTGACGGTGCAGGACGTCGTCACGACCATACGTCAGAACAACGTCGACATTCCTTCCGGTCGAATCACGGGAGAACAGACCGAATTCCTCGTTAAAACCAGCGGTCAATTCTCCGATCCTGAACCGTTTAATCGTCTTATTATCACCGAGCGTAACGGTAATCCAATACGGTTGAGTGATGTTGGCCAGGCGGTCGCCGGTATTGAAAATGACCGCCAGCTCGCCCGTTTTAACGGGAAGCCCACCGTGGGACTTGGCATTGTAAAGCAGTCCGACGCCAATACCGTTGAACTGGCGGAAACCGTAAAAAAACGCATTGAAAATTTATCAGGAGACTTTCCGCCCGGCTTGCGTTATTCGATATCTTCCGATCCGTCCGTCTATATACAGGAAAACATCAACGATCTTCTGATGACGATTTTTATAGCTACTTTCCTCGTTGTTATTGTTGTTCTGTTTTTTCTGCGCGTCTTCTGGGGAACGTTGATCTCCACGATTGCTATTCCCACTTCCTTAATGGCTGGTTTTGCTCTTATATACGTTTTCGATTTCAGTTTAAACGTGCTTACGATGCTGGGGCTTATCCTGGTGATTGGCATTGTTGTCGATGATGCCATTGTTGTTATGGAAAGCTGTTATCGTCATCTCGAAAAAGGGGCCGGTTCCATGGCAGCGGCACGGGTGGGTACTACCGAAATTGCTTTTGCTGCCATTGCCAATACCCTGTCACTGGCCGCGGTTTTTATCCCCGTCGCTTTTACTCGTGGAATGATCGGGCGTTTCTTTTTTGAATTTGGTGTAACCGTCGCCGTCACCGTGTTTGCTTCCACTATTACGGCTCTTACTCTCACTCCTTTGATGTCATCACGGTTATTATCCGTACCCGAACGGCGGGGATGGTTCTGGGAATTTTCGGAGAACGTTTTTCAATGGATTGAGGACACGTACGGTGTCATTTTGGACTGGTCCCTCGAACACCGCACGGTGGTGGTTGTTGTTGCTGTGATTGCCATTGGACTCGGGGGTTTCTTCTTTTCACAGATATCCAAGGAGTTTGCTCCGAAGGTCGATAAAGGGGAGTTCATGGTTAGTTTTGAAACTCCCGAAGGAACAACTCTCAAGACTACCAATCAATACGCCAAGAAAATTGAGGACGTTCTACAGGAGGTTCCCGAAGTTGACCGGTTTTTCCTCGCCATTGGGTTGTCCCAGGGAGGAGGACCCGGCAAGGTTAACGAGGGGATTTCCTTTGTACGACTAACTCACCGGACCGAGCGACAACGTTCTCAGCAACAGATTATGCAAGCGGTTCGCGAAAAACTTGCTAATATCCCCGACGGGAATGCTTACGTACTGGAACCAGGGGGACCCGGGGGCCAGCGCCAATCCCCGGCCTCGATTATCTTAAAACACCCACGACTCGAGAAACTGGCCTCCCGTCAAAAGTCGATAAAAAGCTGGATGAGAAAGCAGGAGGAGTTCGTTGGTGTGAATTCCGACCTCAAGATGAACAAGCCTCAAGTCTACGTAAACATCAACCGTGAACGGGCCAGGGAACAGGGGATCGACGTCGCCCGGATTTCCAATACGATGCGGTTTTTGATGGGGGAGCCTGATATTTCTGAAATTGAACGCGGAAACGAACGTTACCAGGTGATTTCTCAGCTACGCAACAAGCGTGGACGCGTTCCGGAGGTATTGAAACAACTTTACCTTCGTAATGATCAAGGGGGGCTTGTGACCATGGGGAACCTCGTGACGCTGGAAGAACAGGCCGGGCCCAGTGCAATAAACCATTATAATCGCCAGCGTTCCGTGACCATTGGTGCATCTACTCCTCCGGGAGTCGTCCTCGGGGAAGCCATGAATAAGTTACGATCCCATTTAGATCGTACTTTGCCCTCCAGTTATGATTGGAAACTGGCAGGTAAGGCTCAGGATATGCAGGAGGCTTTTTATAATTTGACGATCTCACTGGTATTCGCCGTGGTCTTCATATACCTCGTTCTGGCCGCTCAATTCGAGTCATGGTTGCATCCGTTTACGATTCTCACCACGCTCCCACTTGCCGGCGTGGGAGCTTACGGCATTTTGTATGCGTTTGACATGACCTTCAACGTGTTTAGTTTCATTGGCACGATTATGTTGTTGGGTCTGGTGACCAAGAACGGTATTTTGCTCGTGGATTACACCAATGTACTCATCGCCCGGGATAAATCCCTCAAGGGAGCCGTGGCCGAGGCGGGACGCGTGCGTATGCGACCCGTTTTGATGACGGCCTTTTCAACGATCCTCGGCATGATGCCTATCGCTTTTGGATATGGTGCTGGCGGACGGGCACGTGCTCCCATGGGTTGGTCCGTGGCCGGTGGAATGCTAACTGCTACGGTTCTCACGCTGGTGGTTATTCCCGTGGTCTATACGCTCATTGACGAGGTGGTTCGCTGGATAAAAACTCATCCATGGGCATTTGTTCGAAGAATAATGGCGATTCTTATAGCTGTTGGAGCCGGCGGGGTGGCGTGGTTACCGTTTCAGTACGGCTGGACCGGTTTTTATTTCACCGGTTCATTGTTTGACGCGTTTTTGTTTGGGATGATTGCCTGGGGAGTGTGGAATCGACAGATCTGGTCCCGATATGCCGTACTTGTCCTGTCGGGGATTGGATTTGTGAAAGGAATTGTACTCTGGGTAGGAATTCCTGTTATTGAGTCGCTGGTTCCGGCCGGTATCGATCCGGTGACCACCGGACAGCTTTCCCTGGTGGCGTCCGCCCTGTTTATCATCGTGTTTAACCTGCCGGGACTGGCCCGAGAAATGGAGCAAGAATCGTGAAATTTCTGCATGTAACTTTCCATTTTGAGTACGAGGAACCCATTGAGGAGATTCTCGACGACCACGATATTGAGAATTTTGTGCGCTATCCGATGATGGAGGGCAAGGACGAGAAGGGCAAACATTATGGTTCCCAGGTATACCCGGGGAACGTAAGCGTGATCCAGGCCCAGGTTCCCGAGGACGTCATTGAGGATTTGATGAAAGACCTTAAGCAATTCAAAGACGCCAAACAATCCCACGAACACCTGGAGGCCCTCGTACTCCCCGTCGACGCCCGGCTTTCTTGATTGATTCAATCGAGAGTATGACATAACTTACGTTTAGAAGTCATTCCAGATCACGCCAAATGCGGGAGGTTTTTATTGAAGTATTATAGTTTGTTGTCGCTAGTATTGATCAGTTTTGTCACAGGTTGTCTATCATTCGATACAGGTGGAGAAATAAAAACCGGAAACCATAATGCCGTCACATCCCAGGGGAATGACTATGGGACCGATACGGAAACGACCACAAAAATTAATATCAATACTGCGTCAAGTAAGCGACTACAAACGTTGAAGGGCATCGGGCCTTCAAGTGCTCAGGCAATAATTTATTACCGTACTGAAAATCGATTCGATACTACAAAGAAAATTAAGAAAGTAGATGGAATTGGCCCAATGAAGTTTCACAACATTAAGGACCAAATCACGGTGGAGTAGATGTATGGCCAATTACACATGCTAAATAAAGGAGTGAAGTTCGAATGAAATGTTATCGTATTCAGGATGATTTCGGACTGGAAAACCTCGTTCAAACCGAGGTTCCCGATCCCTCGTGTGATCCGAGTGAAGTACTCGTAGATATTCGTGCCGTTTCCCTAAATTTTCGGGATGTAATGACGGTAAACGGAAGTTACAACCCGGATCAACCGCTGCCTCTTATACCCTGTTCCGATGCCGCGGGAGTAGTGGAAAGTGTGGGTGATGACGTGGAGGAGTTCGAACCTGGAGATCGGGTGATTCCCGCTTTTGCCCAGGGATGGCAGGAAGGGGAGCTTACCCGTGAGAAACGAAGCACCACGCTTGGTGGTCCCCTCCCGGGAACACTGACCGAAAAACGTGCGTTCCGAGAACAGGGTCTTGTACACGCCCCGAATAACCTTGATTTTTCGGAAGCCTGCACGATTCCCTGTGCCGGTGTCACCGCCTGGGTCGCGCTCACGAATTTTCAAACCCTCCAGCCCGGTCAGCGGGTCCTGCTGTTGGGGACCGGCGGAGTGTCCACGTTTGGACTGCTTATAGCCAAAACCATTGGGGCCGAGGTCTTCATTACTTCCAGCTCCGACCAGAAACTGGAACAGATGGAGTCCCTCGGAGCCGATCACACCATCAACTACGAGGACAATCCGGACTGGGACCAGGTCGTTCTCGATAAAACAAATGGGGAAGGAGTCGATCATGTACTGGAAGTCGGTGGGGAGCAGACATTGTCGAAGTCACTCAATTCAGCCGCATTTGGCGGACAGGTCAGTTTGATCGGCGTACTGTCCGGCGCCCAACCCGAACTCAACCTGGCATCGGCTTTAATGAAACGAGTTCGCGTCCAGGGGATTCTGGTAGGTTCACGTCAGGATCTCGTCGAGTTTTCACGTACAGCTGAGCAAAACGATATTCAGCCCGTTGCCAACCAGGTCTTTGACTTCGACCAGGCCCGTGAGGCGTTTGAATACGTCCAAACGGGCAAACACACGGGGAAAGTGGTTATAGAATTGTAGAAGAGGGCTGTTTGAACTTCTGCAAAAAAATATTTCTTTTGGGGACGGAGGCTGAAAGTTGAAAGTTTCGTTGAGGTTCAACCATGTCTAATCAGATTGTGTATATGTTGATAAAGGACGTTACGATTTAACGTCATTTTTTATTGATTTGAACGGTAGGGATGGCTTTATCTTCTTTGCAAAGTTCACCAATGAAAAGTAAATCTAAATCATTTTTCTGACAAAAATTGTTCCTCCATGAAATTCTGTCTAAAATGTTTCTTTAATGAATTCGTTTGAGTTTTAGATTCATATCGGTTTTTCATTCGGTTGATTGAACCGGAATTCACACGGGAGATTTGGTTTTTGAAGGTAGGGAAAAGTTCAGGTCACCTCGTCCTTTCAATTCTTTTTGTTTGTTTTTTCCTCGTAATTGGATGTAATTCTTCCGGGGTTGATCGTTCAATTGATAATCGATCCTACTCTTTGGAAAAATCACAAAAAGTGGCTAAAAACTGGATTCTAAATCAGTCGCCCACGTATCAATTCGACGGCAAAACCTTGAAACTGAAAGAGAGTCAAAATATCGATAGGGAGGATTGTTATAAATTTATTTTTAGTTTTAAATCCACCCATGGCGGATACGGGGATAGGACGGGCCGGATGGTTACGCAAGTAATCACTCCCCATGAAATGGAAGTAATCGTTCAGGAAGGTGAGGTTGAACAAGCCATCACCGACGGGAAATACAATGAAATGAAGGCTCAATATTTACAAAAGTCCACAAAAAGCTCACATTGAAAGTACGAAGACATACGATTAATGGAACTTTCCGACGGAGATATAATCATAAGAGTTACGACGATCAAAGGGGATGCTAAAGGAACAAGTTGTAAAGCAATTAATTTTGCACTGGCCAGGGATCAGCTAAAAGCCAGAGGAATATGTGAAAAAATTGCGCTAAAAGCTTAAATGAACATGACGGTGAAACCTGAGCTAAGTCAGGTTACGATAATTGAGGATGGCGTGAATGAGCAAAAAGCAAAACGCTCCCACTATCAGGGCGTAGGCCAGACTGCCGGCCAGGTAGATCCAGCTTTCCGTCGGGACGTTGAACGATTTGTAGATTCCCTTCGTCTTCCTCGAAAAGGGAGCGTAGTTTGGCATCATCAGGTACAAACCCTGCACTACGTACTTCAGCCCTTGCAGGGAGGTTCTCCACGAAGAGGGTTCCATGGATTGAAGACCCGCTTTGATAAACAGCAACGGCTTGTAAAGTATGGAATCGTTAAGGAACACTATAAATACGACCGCTATGAGAGGATGAATAAAGGACGTTAGAAACAGGGTTACGGAAAACACAATCGCGGTACGGCAGAAGTAGTCCAGCGGTACGAACAGCAATCCGTCCTGGAGTGGGAGACCGGACATCAAGAACAGCGCACTCCCCAGGAGACTGATTCCGGCGTACAGTAAAGCTGATAACCCGAGCACCGCCACGTAATGGGAAAGAATCCACGTCCATAGTTTACAGGGTTTGGTCAGTACGAGTTTTAAAGAGCGTTTGCGAATTGGAGCCGAAAGTGTAAGTAGTCCGACGGCTACCGTGAAATAATACACCGCCCCGTTTAGCGTGGTCATAAACCGCTTGATCATGGAAAACGATTTTGTGTTTGAGAGGTTAAAAAGGGAAGGAACCATGGAGGCGATGACAATAAACATCAGCACGTACATGAAAATAACAAGTAAATTGTTCCGGCGGTAGAACTGAAGATTCGCCCGGACGCAGGCTTTAAGCTGTTTCATCGTCT
>JBDGPJ010000270.1:0-4783 GCA_042219695.1 bacterium | reverse complement strand
GGAAACGGTGACAGTATGATTATGTCATACGCGCCCGCCCGTCGACTCTACTGGTTCACCCAGGCCCGAAGCAACGCCCAGGACGGCCTGTCGATGCTTCAGACCGCCGAGGGCGGAATGAAGAAGATCAGCGACTACGTACAGCGGATCCGGGAGTTAGCCGTGCAGGCAGCCAATGATTCGCTGACGGATTCGGACCGCAAGCTTCTGCAGGAGGAAGTCGACGAACTCAAAAGCGAGATCGACCGCCAGGCCGATACCGTCCAGTTCAACAACAAGAAGTTATTGAACGGCGGATCGACGACGACGTCATCCGAAACCATCGATTTCCAGGGCGTGACACAATCTGATTCGGTGCCCAACGCATTTATTGATTTTGACTCGGATCCGGCCAATGATGGAAGAGACGGTGGTACCGAATTTTCGGACTCGGATTATCAGGATATCGCGTCGAATGATACAAGTCACGTAGAAGATCTGGGCCTCGACCCTGATACGTCCATTCATCGCTTTGAATTTGAACCGGACGCCGACGTGAAGGACATTAAGGAACTCACGTTCAATCATCGCGGAGGAGCTCATTCCAGAGACTCGTTCGGTTTCGAGGCGGCCGAAGACATTCAGTTTCAGATGTGGGATAACGATGCCGGTCAATGGGTCGACATCGGTGAAAATACGTCCAACACAGGGGAAGATGCTGGTGATCATACACAAACGTCCCATACCGTGACGAATAATCCGGAGCGGTTCTTTGACAGCAATGGCCGGGTCAAGGTCCAGGCGTTCGTTAAACAGCCAACCACTTACTCAAACAGGATAATAGCCACTGATTTTGCCTCGATGGACGTCGAAGCTTCGTCCGGGTCCAACTTCAAGTTCCACGTCGGTGCCAACCGGGATGAGACCATCGAAGTGGCCCCGCCGGATATAAGCACAACCACGCTGGGAATCAGCGCAACATCCGTGACATCCCAATCTTCGGCCGAGCAGGCGATCCAGGACACCAAGGAGGCGCTTAATACCGTAAGTACCGAACGAGCCACGCTGGGCGCCAAGCAAAACCGCCTCGAGGGCGCGATTGATTTCCTTGGTAAGCAACGTGAAAACACCCAGGCCTCGGAATCCCGCATCCGGGACGCGGACGTGGCCGAGGAGGCGACGAAACAAACTCGGAGCCAGATTTTGGCGCAGGCCTCCACGGCGGTGTTGGGCCAGATCCAGCAATCCTCCCAACTCGTTACCCGACTGCTTTAACCGATTTAACCCGATTACTCGTGACGATCGAAATCGTCACGAATTATTTAGCCCAAGAGATATCGCCCATATCCTTCAGGAATAGAATTCTATTTTCACGTTAGAAAAGGTGGCTTACGAATCTTTCCCCAGAAACACTCGCCATTCGCCCTCGTCCTGCTTGAGGTACTCCCAGCGTATTTCACAGATAGATTCTTCCTTGAGCTGATAATAGGGGGGGCTTGGAATTGTGTACCTGGATGGCAATGGCCCCGGACGAATCGATGGGAGAAGACATGGGGTTGTTTGGTGCATAAACTGACGCGTAAATCTATACTTGGACGATAATAAACAAAGTCGGAAAATGGGTCACGATCATTAGCACAA
The DNA here is from genome assembly GCA_042219695.1 of bacterium. Classification (GTDB taxonomy): domain Bacteria; phylum T1Sed10-126; class T1Sed10-126; order T1Sed10-126; family JBDGPJ01; genus JBDGPJ01. The sequence continues at coordinate 3,163 of JBDGPJ010000270.1, read as the reverse complement.
AGGAATCGATTCAAGATAACAAGAAAAAAAACGGATTCGGTGGGGGCTTTCGTGAGAAAACAATGGGTGCAGGAAAAAAATGGTGTCGTTCATATGAGCGTAGTCATACGTCAAAGTAAAGGTGAGGTTGTATAATCATGTAACTACAAAAAGTGAGACTAATGTCCGAGAGCGCCATATAGAAAGGGTTTGAATTCTTGGGAACCAGTGACCGTAAAATGATGACTTATCTCATTCGGCGACTGATCATGGGGAGCGGTTTATTACTATTATTTTCCGGTCTATACGGTGGACTGGTACGAATCGGGCTGTTTTCAATTCACGTCTTTGATTCCGTGTTTTTACATCACGGGGCCATTATGGTGGGAGGTTTCCTGGGGACTCTTATTGGATTTGAAAGGGCGGTGGCCCTCGAAATCAATTGGCCTTATCTCACGCCGATAAGTTGTGTTCTGGGATCGTTTTGGATCGTTGGCGGTTTTGAACCGTTCTGGGGGAGTGTCCTGATAACGATTGGAAGCATGATCATGGTGGCTATTTTCGCGTATATCACCTGGAAGCAACCAACGGACCACGCTTTTTTGCTCACGGTGGGAGCGATCTGCTGGGTTGTGGGGAATGGATTCTGGCTGTATGGGTGGAGAATCCAGGAACTCGTGTACTGGTGGATGGGGTTTTTAATATTGACCATCGTGGCCGAACGGCTCGAACTCAATCGCTTGATGACGATTGAAGGTCTAAAGCGATGGACGTATATGCTGGCCTTTTTTGGATTTCCCGCCGGTCTCCTGGTACGCATCTGGGATGTACCGGTTGGAATGATTATAGCCGGGGGGAGTTTAATAAGTATGGCGGTGTGGTTGTTAACGTTTGACGTTGCCCGGCGAACGATCTGGCAAAAGGGGGAACAGGCGTACAGTGGGTGGGGGATGTTTATAGGATACCTCTGGCTTGTTGTGGCAGGGGTTCTATTTGTCGTGTTCCCCGAACAGACCGGGGGCTTTTACTACGACGCCATCCTTCACTCCGTATTTGTTGGGTTTGTTTTTTCCATGATCTTCGGTCATTCCCTCATTATCTTTCCCACCGTGATCGGTCGATCAATCCCGTTTACAGGGTGGTTGTACCTTCCCCTCGTATTACTGCACGCGAGTCTTGTTCTGCGAATTGGTGGTGACCTGAGTCATTGGATGAGTGGTCGATTGTGGGGAGGGGTCTTAAACGTTTCGGCAATTGTGTTGTTTTTTCTTATCATGGGAAGTGTCGTTGGATTTGCCGAAGCATCTGGAGGGGAATCATCAGCACGCTCCTGATGTAATGATCTTACAATTTCATAGGTTGTGACTTCCCGTGATTAACATTTCACTCAAGCAGGCCAACGTGGCCCTGATCGTTTCGCTGATCATCACTGCCTCCGTCCTGTTCTGGGGAACTGTGAAAACCTGTCAGAACGTACCTCCGGCCGTCGAAGATCTTCAGTGTCCTCGGATTGGAATAGTATTTCTCCCTCAAGCACCTGGATCATTACGGAGCCGTCGTCCACAGAGTATTCGGGAAGATTCGAACCCTTCGCCATGACAAACATCGAAACCGTTGTGCCACCGTGCCGCTAAAGTCATTTTGGTTCTATCCCGCCCACATAAAGGTTGCGATAACGGCGGCGGGGTCCACCGCCTGGATCTCATAGGGATCTCCCGGGGGGAAAAAGAGGTTTGTCCCCTGTTCGGGATGTAAGTGCGCCTCGGCTGATTGGACGTGAATGCGTCCTTTGTAGACCATCAATGAAAGTGCGGCGTCGGTGAGCTTTTGATCGGTGAGAACCGCCCCCTTCGAGAAGGTGATAAGTAACTGTGTTGTGTTTCCGAAACCCGCGATTTGTCGTTCAATGTAGTCGTTTGATGTTTGGTCACTATCGAGATTGTCGCGTGATTGTTGGATTAATCGTTCCAAGTTTTGTTCGAGAAGACGATCGTCCCACGAGTCTCCCGGAAATTCATTCACAAATTCACTCATGAAAAATTATACCTCAAGCATAAAAATATATACTTATCTTTGTAAATAAGATACTATCACATCCTGAGTATAATCACGGGGCTTTGTTGAAATTCTCCGAATTTTGGTCCTTTGGAGTTATGTTTTGCTCATTCTTAGCCAGCATCCATGCTGGCTCCGAGGGTCAGAACTTCGGATACGCTCCATCCAGTCGCCCGAACTTCTGAAATACCGCAAAACAAAACATCCAAAGAACTTTTTGGTAGAGACACCGTGAAAAAAAGGATTTCGACAGAGCCAATCAGGGAATTATTTCGGGAACTCGTGGTTAATTGTTTCGAAGGAAACTGACAGGGGACAGTTCACTCGAACTTTCATCGAGATTATTTACCCGAACTCAACCGGAGTTTTCATGCAACAAACCATGATGAGCTCCGCTTAAGCTTGCTAATGAATCGTTCAAATGGAAACCTATTTTCGTTCGATACCAGCAAGGAGGAAATATGATTGAATTAGAAGAATTTGGTGAACTATTTGAGGAGGAACATCGTTCTATTCTCGATCAAACCAAGTCATTGATCGAACGTTTGCGTGAGACTCAAACACCTGATATTAGCAATGAGGTCGACAAGCTTAATGAGCTACTGGGTCCTCATTTTCGGTACGAAGAGGAGGCTTTGTATCCTTCCTTAAAAGAGGAGTATGGTCGTGTTTACGTAAAGAGGTTGTATGACTCCCATGAGGGCACAATCCATACAGTTCGGAAATTAAAGGGGATGACGGAGGATAACGAGGTCAAAACAAGGGAAGCGCTGGAATTAATTTACGGTTGGCTACTTCCCCACGTTAGTGATTGTGAGGGACTTTCTATTATGGTCGATCAAATTCCGTCCGACACCCTCGATAACATCGTTGAGTCACGTCAACGAGCACATGATGAGGGATTAGATCTATTAACCTGGGCGGATCGACGACGGGAAAAACCTGATTTTGGAACGCTCACGATTTACGAGTGAATACACTCTTCGTTAGAAAATGTTGATTTCCGGTGATCTTATGGTTAGCCAGAACCAATGTATTCCATTGTTGACCTCGGATTTTTTCCTGGACCGACCTATTCATCGCAATTACTGACATGAATCATACAGGCTAATTTAGTATGAATTTCATA
>JBDGPJ010000027.1:8859-9971 GCA_042219695.1 bacterium | reverse complement strand
CAGATTGTAAAAAATGAATCCAGGTAGTCGTAACCTACGGCCTCGATCATTTCAACGGAGACTAATTTGTCGTATCCCCCGGTCAATCTCCGGTAATCGTCATTAAGAACACGGATTTGGTCGGATAAGCCTAATTCCGCGACACGGTGTTTAGTGTACTCGTATTGCTCGTCGGAAATAGTGGTCGTGGTGACGTCGCAACCGTACTGCTGAGCCGCCCGTATACTGAGGCCTCCCCAACCGGTACCAATCTCAAGCAGATGGTCGTCGGGACCGAGTTCCAATTGTTCACAGAGCCGATCCATCTTTTTCTTTTGGGCTTCTTCCAGGGTCTCATTGCCGGTTTTGAACCAGGCGCTTGAGTAAGTAAGGGTGTCGTCGAGGAACTGATCAAAAAAATCATTACTTAGATCGTAGTGCTCCCGAATATTTTTTCGGCTCCCCCGGATCGTGTTTTTACGAAACCACTTGGTGAGCCGTTTCAGGGACTGTAACAACCAGATTGGCTTTGAATCCGTGGATACAAACATGTTCCGGTTTCGACAGAACAGCCGAACTACCTGGAGAAGATCGTTTGTTTCCCATGCCCCCTTCATGTATCCTCGAGCGGCACCGAGGTCGCCTCCGTGGAAAAACTTTTTATACGTGGAGGGATCGTTTACTCGAATTGTTGCCCGTAGTTGTTCGGAGTTACCAAACCGGAATTGATCGTCCCCCTGGACAATCCTTAGTTCCCCTCCCTCAAGGTTCCGAAGCCAGGAGAACACGCCTTTGAGTTGGGTTGATCCGAGGGGTTGAGAGTACGTAGCTTTCGTAACATCCTTAGGTTTCCTCCATTCGCTTGTGTTGAGGATGGCTGTGAAAAGTGGCTCCTTGCCACCAGAGCCTAAGAGCTTCAAAGTAAATTGCTCCCAATACTTTAACGGTCATAAAAGGATAACTCCATAACATTGAATTTAAATATGACTCGTCAAACGGTTTTTGCTGAAGATTGAGTGTGGCATCAAATTCGCGGGTCCCATTCCGGTAACTGTTCATGTGAACGGTTAGATTGTCATCGGGGTACGAACAGTATAATTCGTACCCCATGTCCATGGGCATATACGGAGAAA
>JBDGPJ010000027.1:5184-8794 GCA_042219695.1 bacterium | reverse complement strand
GGCATCATCGGTGTCCAGTACGTAGCAGTGTCGTTCACCCCAGGGAGTATTGTGTACTTCGCAAAGGAGCACATCGATGTTTTTACTGTCGGGTTCAAAACAGTAGTAGACACTTATTGGATTAAAACAGAACCCAAAGTACCTGAGATGAGTGAGCAAATAAATGGGGCCCTCCGGATATCGCCCGAGTTTTTGTTCGACGGTGTTTCGAACAGCAGACGCCAGGTCCGTGTCGGGATTTCCGAAATGGTCGGTTCGTTGAAACCAGGCGAGGTTGGGACTGTGGGAGGACCAGAATCGGTATTCATCGAATAGTTCCGGAAGTTGGGAGATATCAATAAATACCATGAACAGGTTGTACTCAAATGAGTGATTTGTTTCGTTAAATCGCCGGTGTCGAACCCAGCCTTCGAAAATCTGATTATTCATTAGTTAAACTTGCATCCAATGAATTGACTACCCGGTAAGCGCTTTGTACACCATCTTCGTGGAATCCGTCCAGCCAGTAAGCTCCGGCATAAAACGTGTTATTGTTTCCATTTATTTCTTCCCACCGTGATCGAGCACGATCCGATTCGGAACTGTAACCGGGATGATAATACGTGAATCGATCGATGATTGAATCGGAATTAATGTACTCCCCCGCATTAAGGGACACGCAAATATCCTGTTCACATTTGAAGTTCTGGAGAATGTTCATGTAGTAAGTCACCACGGGCCGTGGATGGTTTGAACCGGGAATATACACGTTCCACGAAGCGCGTGCCGTCTTCCGGCTGGGTAAAATGGAGGAATCCGTGTGTAAATAAGCCTCGTTTTTGTGGTAGGAAATGGCACCGAGAATTTTTTGTTCTTCCCGTGTGGGATTTTCCAGAATATCCAATGCCTGGTCTGAGTGTGTGGCAAACACAACCGCATCATGTTTTATGGTGTTTCCGTCTGTTTTGAGAGTGACTTTGTCGTTTCCTCGATGGACGGATCTTACGGGAGTATTCGTCCGTAGACGATCTTTCCAGGGTGATATCAGTGCTCTTAGATACGAGCGTGATCCCCGGGGAAATGAATACCACTGGGGCCGATTACGAATCTGTAGCAGTCCGTGATGGTCGAAAAAACGAAACATGTGCCGAGCCGGGAAGCGGCTGACTTCTTCAAGAGAGCTGGACCAAATAGCCGCCCCCATGGGTAGCAGATATTTATCCACGAACCAGTCCGAATAAGACTTCTTTTTGATAAACTCACCAAGCGTGAGATTTTCTTTGGAATGTTGGAGCCATTTGTGAGCATCACGATTAAACCGAAGTATATCAATCCAAAGCCTGTGAAAACGGGCCGAAAATAGGTTGGATCTCTGTGCAAATAACGAATTAATACTGTGTCCGTTGTATTCGAGACCACTGTTTTCACAGCGTACACTAAAACTCATTTCAGTCGGTTGATATTCAACGTCCAGGTCTTCCAGGATTTCCTGAAATCGCGGGTACGTTCGATTGTTAAAGACGATGAATCCCGTGTCCACGGGATAGGTGGTTTCTCCTACCTGTACGTCTACGGTATGTATATGTCCGCCGGGTCTATCGCGCGATTCATATAGGGTAAAGGTGTGATGATCATGCAAAAGACGTGCACAGGTCACCCCGGAAATTCCGGAACCAATGATTCCTATATTCACCTTTTTTTCGGTAAGAAACCCATAAGCCAGCGAAAAATCGGCCCCGGTAACAAAGTGAGTGCTTTTACGAAATACGTAAACCGCTTCGGGAAATGAATTTCCGCTTTCTTACTCTGTATACCGTCAGCAATGTATTTGGAAGCCTGCTCCACGCTAATCAAGCAGGGCATTGGGAACTCGTTTTTATCGGTTAATGGTGTTTCGACGAACCCGGGACAAATGACACTGACGGGGACGTCGAACCGTTCGAGGGAAAAACGTAGAGATTCGAAGGAATGTTTTATAGCCACTTTGGATGCCCCGTATGCAGCTGCACGGGGGAGCGGAGCATAAGATGCCGAACTACTCATTCCAACCAGTAAGGAGTCCTCCGATTCAGCCAGGGATGGTAACACCGCCTCCACGCCGTAGATCATTCCGAGGTAGTTTATACGCGTGATTCGTTCAATCAGTTCCGCGTCAAAGTCTTCGGGGGTCCCGAGATCTACGTATTCACTGGTTCCGGCATTGAGTAGCGCAATGTCGATCTGGCCAAATCGATCCAGCACCTGTTGAACCGCTTCGTGGTTCTGTTTTTTGTTCGTGACGTCTAATGGAACGACTTCAGCTTGCTCCCTACCAATTTCGTCGGCCAGTTCCTCGAGTTTGCCTTCACTACGGGCTGAGATTGCAACGTTGCATCCACGGTCGGCCAGTTCCATGGCAATTCCACGTCCGATGCCGTAGGAAGCTCCGGTAATCCAGGCTGTCTTTTCGGTCAGGTTAAACGAAGTGAACAAGATGATCTAATCTCCTATCGTAGCAAACTGCGTGATACTTTTTTCTTCGATATCCAAAATCAACGCAACCCCCATCATAGACAGGTGATACGCTTTATGGAACCCGTTAGTGAATTGCGGGGTTTTTTTAATGGTACTTTTCCTCCGGTTATTGTTGATTTCATAAGACTGTTTACAGTTTGGTTGAACCTTTAGATCCAATTCATTCATAGGTATAAAGGATTTCGGGAATTCTTATTAATCGTTTTTTTTCAAGGCGGAATTCTGTAGCCGGTAAACAAACGTCGATCCACTTTTTTGAAACGTGGTTTTGCACCAGCGATCATTTTTGTCGTACCAAATTTTAAGGTTGAGTTCTCCTTCAACCGTGTATTTTTTTGCCTGAACTGTATCTCCCCCGACCTGAACTGTTTGTTTCGGGCCCGGCGTAATTTGTACGTTCAGTAATCCCCCATGCTGGGTATCGAGGAGTTGATTTTGTTGAACGAGTTTACGGTTCCAATAACTGGTGGGAATGATGCCGGACGGTGCCTGGTACGAGGTATCGGCGCTACTGACAGACAACCTATTCTCTTCTGGTTTGGCGGTAACTTTGTAATGGGTTCCATTGTCGCTGGTCGTGGCCTGAAGTGATTGAAGTGAACCGTTTTTCCAAATCTCACGATCATGGTGGGTATATTCGTACACGGTTACGTACGCGTATTCTATTGTAATTTTGATGTCACGACGCACGATTGTGCGGTCATTGTCCTGGGTGATAGTAACTTTATCGTGACCGACGTGGTTGCCGTCCCGGTAGATTTTAAAGTGAAGGTCTCCTTTATAAACTGCCCCGACGGAGGTGGATAGAAATAATCCGATTGCCACAATCAACCCGGTGCAGATCGAGGACATTCGATTTAACGCCTTCATATTAATCACTTTGGGTGACGGCCTGACTGAACAAATCAGGTAGTTCGGCGGTGTTCTCAGGGGTAAGTAAAGTCAGGCCGATTTCGGCAAATTCGGGATCGAATTGTGTTTCTTTGTTGGTGTCCAGCTCGTCACGGACAATGTCAATTGGTAAGCCGGTACGATAGTGACGATCGCTTAGCATGGCATCAATGGCATCGCCAACGGCCAGAATTCGCCCAAATAAGGGGATTTCTTGTCCGGAGAG